>NVVU01000026.1 GCA_002733485.1 Robiginitomaculum sp. | reverse complement strand
TGATCCGGGATCCATAGTGACTCACAACTGGATACCGTTTTTCAACGGTATGACGCTGTTGGGTTGGGGGACTTACCGTATCTGAAACCGCCGCTTTAATGCAAGTAACAGGAAGAAAACCAGCGCCAGTGACGTAACCCCATGGGCGACCATCACCAGGCGTGTCAAAAACGGATGATCCAGCAAGGCATTGATAAAGCTCTGATCGACTTCACCAGTAAAAAATTGCGCCGCAAAAGTAGACACCGGCGGCAGGGAATATTGAAAGGCCACGGTCATGGCCGCTTCCGGACTGGCCCACTCACCTGCTAAGAAATAATAAATACCGCTAGCGATTATATAAAACCCTATCAGCCACAAAAATGGTCGCAAGGCACTTTGTCCATAATCAGAGCTAAGGCCATAACCTCGGGAAAGCCATCGCACCCACCACGGCACATCCTTTGAACCAACGCGCCGTTCTCTTGCCTGCATTTCCAGTTTGGAAAATCTTAATTTTTGCTCATGATTGCCCAAGCTCTCCATAATTTGACGTAGAATCTGAAAGGAATGCTGAAATTTATAAGCCGGGTTATAACCGTAAGTGGTACTTGAAGCGGGGTTTCTCCAGTGCCATTTAACGCCGCCAGTACCTTCTAGCCTTTCATATTCAGGCAAACGGAATACTGATTCGGAAAAATCGATAGCTTGTTGAAAGGTAACATTATGAAATTGAGCTAGTGAATGAAATCTTGTATTAGAAAAAGAGGTGTTTTTTCCAAACTTTCTATCTATAAACTCAACATCACCAATAAAAACTGCTGATGAAAAATTCATGGAAGGGCTTTGGCGAGTTTTGCTATCGTCATTGTGAGTGCTACTAAAGGATGTGTTTCCTGAAAATAACGAACCAGAAAAAGATGTTCGTTCTTCAAAGGTGACATTTTCAAAATTTGTAAATGTTCTAAAGCAACAATAAAGGAAACGTGCATTTTTTACAAAGCAGTTTTGTGTAAAAGTTAACACTGGCCCATACAAGCACCATTCGGAAAAGAAATTAACGGCGCGATTTTCTTGGCCAAAATGAAAAGTAAAGTAACCAGGGTAGCATATTCCGATACAATACGCCCCATGGTTAGGGGCTGGCATAGGAAAAGATGTGGCGTTTATTATCTTCTTTAAAATACATTCTTTCCAATCTTTCCATTCTGGTTGTTTCCAGTCTACATAACTAAATGGTTTTTCGCTTAGATTTCCATCTAAATCATGCGGTGGTAAGTGAAAGCGAGTCCATGTGCGGCAGGCAAAGGGGATCAGTTTGTCTTCTTCCTCGTGCCAATAGTCCTGCAAGGTCTGCTCTGAGTTCTCTGTTTGGTGTGCTGCCAAACCTTTTGGTTTTGCCCCCTTTTCCCTATCTTTTTCTTCTACCCACCACGAAAAATCCTGCGCCCACCAAGCGTCGAACCAGTCCCAATAGCGATGGTCATCATTGATCTCTTTTTGCGCCTCCGTCAGGACGCGGTCGGGATTGTATTTAATGGGGCTATCTGTGCTCATGGGGTTCCTTTTGGATTGCCTACCACGATTCAGGGTTCGGGTGCAGGGGCGCGTTTTCTCGCTCGTCGTGCTCCGGCTTGACCGGTGCATCCATGGGGAAGGGCAATACGCGCAAACCTTAACGATGGCCCTCTGGTCAAGCCAGAGGGCGACGAAAAGGCATAAACATCCCCTTCATCCAGAAGTGGCGCGTAGCGCCCTCTAAGGATGGATCATAAAAGCGTGTCATCCCGGCCCCGAGCCGGGATCCACAGGGCGGCGCATCTGGCGTGGCTAACCCACAAAACACCCCCATAGCGGGAAAAGGATTCCAAGTTTTCCCTTGCTTTAAAGGTTAATTTAGTTAAGGAATTAACCTAACGCGTGCAAAGAAAAGTTAAATATACGCGTTTTGGGGAAACACTCTGGGGAGTACACTATGACTACAGCTAAAATAATATGGATTGTTGGCGCCTTGGCGGCGATTGTATTGGCGTTTATAGATACTGGATATAACGCCGCGATTATTGCCGTACTAGGTTTGGCTGGCGGTTTCTTCGTCGATAAAGATCATCGCACCGGATTAATGGTTGCGGCGATTTTTCTGGCTGCCGGATCGGCGGCCTGGGGTGCCATACCTGCGGTTGGTGAATATCTGAATGCCATCTGGGCGAGCTATGGTGGATTGCTGGCCGCAGCGTCGCTGATGGCGATTGGCCGCACCACGTATGAGCGCCTGAAACCTTAAAAAATAAAATACAATCAAAGAAAAACGGGCACCTTTAGAGTGCCCGTTTTTTTGTAACTGAATGTCTTTGAGTTAAATCCCGCCAAGGCAGACGTTTTTGATCTCGACAAATTCCTCTATGCCGTATTTCGAACCTTCACGGCCTATGCCCGATTGCTTGACCCCGCCAAAGGGGGCGACCTCACTGGTGAAGAGCCCGGTATTGACCGCCACAATGCCGGTCTCCAGGCCTTCCATAACGCGCCAGACGCGGCCCATATCGCGGGCAAAAAAGTAGGCGGCGAGGCCAAAGGGCGTGTCATTGGCCAGCGCAAGGGCCTCTTCCTCGGTGGAGAAACGTCGCAGGGCAGAGATGGGACCAAAGATTTCGGTATTGGCAATTTCCATATCCGGGGTGACCCTGGTGATCACGGTGGGGGTGTAATAAAGGTCGCCTTGCGTGTGCTTGTCACCGCCGGTGATGATGTTGGCCCCTTTGGTTTTGGCGTCCGCCATCAGGCGTTCCACCTTGGCCATGGCAGCGGCATTGATCAACGGGCCAATCTGCACACCCGGCGCATCGCCGCGCCCGACCAGCAGTTCCGCAGTGCGTTCGGCCAGCTTTTGCGCAAATTCATCATGCACGCTGTCTTGTACATAAAAGCGATTGGCACAGACACAGGTTTGCCCGGCATTGCGATATTTGCTGGCCAGTGCGCCTTCGACGGCGGCATCCAGATCCGCATCATCAAAAACCAGAAAAGGTGCATTGCCGCCAAGCTCCAGCGAGACCTTGGTGATGTTCCGGGCCGCCTGCGCCATCAGCAATTTTCCCACGGCAGTCGAGCCGGTAAATGAGATTTTGCGTACGCGGGGATCAGAGGTAAGCGCGCTGCCGACCGGGGCGGGGGTGCTGGTGGGTACCAGATTAAACACGCCCGGAGGAATGCCGGCCTCTTCGGCCAGTACCGCCAGCGCCAGCGCACTAAGGGGGGTATCCTCGGCGGGTTTTACCACGGCGGTGCAGCCAGCGGCCAGCGCCGGGGCGACTTTGCGGGTGATCATGGCCGAGGGGAAATTCCAAGGCGTTATCGCCCCCACCACGCCGATGGGTTGTTTGAGAACAATAAAGCGACGGTCCACGCCGGTGGAGGGTATGACATCGCCATAAATGCGTTTGGCCTCTTCGGCATACCATTCAATAAAGCTGGCGCCATAGATCACTTCGCCGCGCGCTTCGGCTAAAGGCTTGCCCTGCTCAGTGGTCAGAAGCGCCGCCAGATCATCGGCATTTTGCACAATCAGTTCGAACCATTTGCGCAGGATTTTCGAGCGTTCACCCGCCGTGCGTCTGGCCCAGTCGGGAAAGGCGGCGTGTGCGGCGGTGATGGCTTTGGTGGTCTCATCTGCGCCCATGTCGGCGACGGCGGTGATATCCGTGCCATCGGCGGGATTGCGCACTATAAAGCGCGCACCGGTATCGGCATCCACCCATTGACCATTGATATAACCTTGGGTGCGCAGGAATTTGGGGTTCAGGGATGTGCTCATTTGTTGGCCCCATCGCTTACCAGACGGTGCATTTCAATCAGGGTATCGGGCAATTGCTTGTTGGCGCGCACTTCGTCTTCGCTAAGGCCGTCCAGCTCGTGCGGGAAGACCAGCCAGGTCTCTGTCTCGTGCACGTAATAGTCTGGCACGCGCTCGGTCTTGTTCTTGGCCGGTTTGTAATAGACCGTGCCGGTGCGCACGTCCGAGGGCATATTGCGCCGGCAAAGCCGGGCCAGCTCGCAAATGATGGCATCGATGGAGCGCCCGGAATCGAACACATCATCCAGAATGAGAAGGTTGTCTTCGGCGTTCATATTCTCAACGAGGTAATGCAGGCCGTGGACGCGCACATTGTCGTCCTGTTGCTCTATTCCATGATAGGACGAGGTGCGAATGGCGATGTGATCCGAGGGAATGCCGCAAAAATCCAGCGCTTCCTGCACCGCAATACCCACCGGCGTGCCGCCGCGCCATACGCCGACAATATAGTCCGGGCGAAAGCCGCTAAGGACGATTTTTTCTGCCAGAATATAGGAATCCCGCAACAGATCCTGTGCGTCTATAAATTCTTTTTTGATGGTCATAATGGTGTTTCCCTTACCCCATATATTTCACCCGCCGCTTATGACCCTCAAAGCGCGCGCTGTCATCCTCTTGGCAAGAATTATTGCGCGTTGACGCAGTCCCCGTCCATGGCGTTGATCCAGTCTGAAACCAGCTTTAAGCCATCCTCATCCACGGTGGAGCGGCCCAGCTCTGGCATCATTACGCCCGGATTATTCGAGGCCATGCGATAAACCAATATGGACTTTTCTGCATCGCCCGGCACAATGTCAAAACTGTGCCCGCCCGTGCCCTGACCGGCGGCCACTGGCGGCTTGCATATCCCGGTATTACCGGCGGGGTATTCATGCTCTGGCCGGTCCAGATAAAACGCCGAGGTATCGGCTGCCCCGTGGGGGTTGTGGCAATGGCCGCAATTAATATCCAGATACCCCCGGGCGCGTTTTTCCAGCGGCGCGCTTTCATCACGCCAATTGGCGTTGCGCGGCGCGGCTTTGGCGTCCGCCAGGCCGTCCAGCCTGCCAAGGCGGATCAGGCGGTCCAGCTGGTTTTCCTTGCCATCCTGATAAGTATAAACCTTGTTCAAATGGCGCGGTGCCGGACCAATGGGTTCGATCGCGCGGGTGGTGGCGTTGGGCGCATGGCAGCCGGCGCACTGGTTGGCATTGGGGATCACATAGGTGAAATTCTGTTCCGTGCCGTCTTCCTTTTGCAGATGGATGGGTATGGCACCGCCAGTGCGTTCCAGCACCGCTTCGCTTTGATCTGCATTCCAGATATAAGGCAGGGCCACCCATCCCTTTTTGCGATGCACCAGCACGCGGGTTTCCACCAGACGCACGGTATTCAGGTTCAGGCCTGCGCCTGTAAAATCATGGCTGTAATCATCGTTGCGCAATAAGGTGCCGGTGCTGTCTTTGGGGTAATAAAAAGTTTTGGCGATCACGCTGCCTACCGGAAAGTCCAGCGCCCGTTCCTCGCGATACTTTGCCTTTTTACCGGGCGGGATCCAGAGGATGCGCAGCTTGTGCGCTGCATCGGTAAACAGCGGCGTATTCAAATCATAGGGCATGGTGTCCTGACCCAGGGACAAGGTGTCACCCTTGGCCATGACCATGCCCCAGTCACTAAGATTTTGCGGGTTGCCGTCCATAAACGGGGTGACGGTCTGGGTTGGGTTTGAACAGGCAGACAGGCCCGACAGGGCACCAAGAATTAGCCATTGTTTCCAGCAAGACATTTCAAAATTTAACCTCCGGCAGGCTTGGCAATGTGCAATCATACGGCGTCTGGTCCATGGACGGATTTTTATAACCGCCCGGTCCATCCACATTGATCACTTTGGCATCGCCGTTTTGCACACACAGACGCAGGGTGTCGGCGGGCAGTTCCGCATTGACATAGCCATCCCACATAATGTCCGGCAAATGACCCTTGAGGCCAAACATGGCCAGTTTCAGGGCTTTCAGCTCCAGCAGAGCCGGGGAATTGCCACCACCTTCAAAGGTGTTGCCATGAATATAAATACCTTCGGGATAGGGGTCAAAGCTGGCCTTGACGCCGCGCGCGCTCATCTCGCCAACCGAATAATAACTGGCAATGGCAATGTTGGTGGTTTTGTTGTTCCTGATCTCATTATCAAAAATTTCCACCCGGTCATTGGCATAGATAATAATGCCGGTGCCTGCCGGAACGGTGGAGACAATCGCGCCCTTATGGGCAAAGTTTTTCAGATTGTTTTCAAACACCTTATTGTTGTGCACTCGGGTCTGTTCGCCGCGCTGTTCCAGATTGGGAAGATTAAAGACCAGAATGCCGCCGGTATTGTTGGTGGCTATATTGTCATACACATCTGCATTGATCGAGTTTTCGACCTCCAGCCCGGCCACATTATATTCGGCGCGATTGCGGCGCATAATGATATTTTTTGACTGGCCCACATAAATGCCGGCATCCGACGCGCCAATGGCGATGCTGTCCTCTATCAAAACATTTGTCGTCTGCACCGGATAAATGCCATAGGCGCCATTATCGGTGGCCGGGCCATTGGTCCATTCAGTACGTACGCCGCGAATGGTGATATTCGTGCCCTCATTGATTTTCAACGCATCGCCCTTGGTGTCTTCAATGGCCAGGTATTCAATGGTGAAATCATTGGCGGTGACAAGAAGGCCCTCGGCTCCGGATATTTGTTCCTTGAAAGACAAAATYGTCTTGTCATGGCCGGCCCCGCGAATGGTCACCCCGTCCACGGTCAGTGATAATGAGCGGTCAAAAGAAAAGGTACCGGCAGGGATTTCAATGACATCGCCGGGTTTGGCGTCCAGCAATTGAGTTTGCAGTATTTTTTGGTAGCTGTCGTCCTGTGTGGTGGTTTTTGAAGCTGGCTTTGATTGATCGCCGCACCCGGCCAGCGCCAGAGCCGCCACGGCCACGCCTGCATATGCATTTTTAAATATCATCCTGATCCCCTTTAGGTCTTTTATATTTTTGAATTTACCGCCATGGTGCAATTTTGATCGCAACAAATCCAGTAAAACCTGATAACTTTTCGTACAACGTTCACTTTGGGCAAATGCTGAGGAAAAATCATGACCGTAGAGACCAGAGTCAAAGCCTTGAAAATTGCGTTGACCGCCATTGGCCTGATTTATATTTTTGGCATTTATGCCATGATGAAACTGATGCCGGAGAGTTGGACGTGGAACCCGCGTCAGCCGGAATACGAGCAGATGATCATAGGGATTTATGCCACGCTCGGCGTGTTTCTATTGCTCGCGGCGCTGGATCCGCTCTCTAACCGCAGCCTGATCTGGTTCACCATTGTCTCTAACATAGTCCATGGCATGATCATGCTGACCCAATCGATTCTCGATCCTGTCGAATTGCCAAATATGTGGGGGGATGTTCCGGCACTGTTTTTCATTGCGGCGGTGTTATGGGTGCTGGTGCCCAGCCGTGCAGCCTTTAAAAACTAAACGCCATCGTCCAGCGTATAATGTGCTTTCGGGATATAGTGCGCCGGACCAGTGCCTAATTTGCTGCGATAAAGGGTAAAATGGCTGACCTCAAATTCCGGGGTGCAGAGGCCTGACAGGCGCTCAAGATAGCGAGCGGCGTCCGCATCGGTTGTCCCCCGGCAATAGGCCAGCGTGATATGCGGGATATAACGTTTGTGTTCCATCTTCAGGCCCAGCCTTTGCGCCGCGCGCCGGGTGTCTTCTGCCAATGCTTTCAGCGCCGGATTATCCGCTATGCCCATCCACAGGGCGCGCGGCTCTTTGCCACCAAAAACGCCTGCCTGGTCAAGACGCAAACACAGGGCCGGGGCCTCGATGCGCGATAATTCATCTTCCAGCTCGGCGATCATCAACGGGTCGGCAATTTCCCCATAAAAACACAAGGTGATGTGAAAATTTTCCACTGGCCGCCAGTGCGCACCGGGCACACCGTGTTGCACCCCGCGCAAAACGTGGCCGATGGTATCGGGAATGGGCAGCGCAGCAAACAGACGCATGGCGTTCTCCATTAGGGTATGACCCCAAGGCGATTTTCCAACTCAAATTCAGGCCCTGATCATATCCCAGCACCTTAATACCGCATTGTGAAATGAGTTTGACGTTACGGCAATCCTAAAATCAGGCGATGAATATTGAAAATATGTAAAACACCCTTGACCATATGGCGATAAAAAGTAAAGGCTACACGACAAATAATCAATGGAGCATGACAAATGCAATCTCCTAAAACGCTCATCAAGCTGATCATAATGGCCACTATGGGCCTGTGGGCCATGGCGGCACAGGCCGCGCCTTCCCCTTGGCTGGAGGTCAGTAAATCTGGCAGCGGCCCGGCGGTGATGCTGATCCCCGGTCTGGCCTCATCCACGGATGTGTGGGCAAAAACGACAGCACATTTGCAAGATCGCTTTACGGTGTATCAGGTACAGATCAAAGGCTTTGCCGGCACGCCCGCCGCCCCGGGCATGGACAAGGATGGCCTGCTGGCCGGTCTTGGCGAAAACCTTGCCAATTATATCCGAGATAACCAACTGGACCATCCGGTCATTGTTGGTCATTCCATGGGGGGGTATCTGGCTTTGCAGCTGGGGCGCGATCACGCCGGCCTGATCAGCAAAGCGGTGATTGTGGATGCCTTGCCGTTTTACAGCCTGATCATGCAGCCCAATCCGACGGCCAAAAGTATGAAGCCTATGGCCGCGACCTTTAAGGCGCAGGTGATCGAGGGGGCGGGCATGGATCCGGCCCAACGCCGCCGCTTTCAGCGCCAGATGCTTTCGCAAATGGTGATGGACGATGCCAGTCTGGACGCGGTCACCAATTGGAGCCTGAAAAGCGACGCCCGTGTGGTTGGTCAGGCGGTTTACGAGCTGATGACTTCGGACCTGCGCAGCGATCTGGCGGCTATGCACACCCCGACTCTGGTGCTGGCGGCCTGGGCACCGGCTGGCCCCTATAACCGGGAACAGACCCTTGGTTTCTGGGCACGCCATTATGCCTCGTTCAAGGGTGCAACGGTGGAGGTGATCTCCCCCACCCGCCACTTTATCATGCTGGACCAACCTGCCGCATTTCTGGCGCGTCTGGATGCGTTTCTGACCGAAGGTTAAGGCTTACGGACAGGGCGAGCGGTGCGCAGTATGAAGCACATTCACCGCTTTTTCCAGATCATCGCCCCAGTTCACAGCAAAGGCATCAATGTTTTCCTTTAGCTGGTCCATGCTCGTCGCTCCGATCAGGGTGGAGGTCACAAAGGGCCGCGTATCACAAAATTTAAGCGCCAATTGCACCGGGCTTAACCCGTGATCCCGGGCGCACGTGATGCAGGCATTAATGGCGTCCTCTGCCCCCGGCCCCTGATAGCGTTCCAGTCGGCCAAAAAGCGTGCCGCGCGCCCCTTCGGGCCGGGCGCCATTCAGATATTTTCCGGTTAATGTGCCCTGTCCCAGCGGCGAATAGGCCAGCAGGCCCACCTCTTCACGCATGGCCACTTCGGCAAGGCCGGTTTCAAAGGTGCGATTGATCAGATGATAGGCATTCTGGATTGAGGCCATACGCGGCAGGCCRCGTCTTTCAGACTCAGCAAGGTAACGCATCACTCCCCAGGCGGTCTCGTTGGAAACGCCGATATGGCGGATATTGCCCTTTTGCACATGGCGGTCCAGGGCCTCCAATATGATCTCAAATGGGGTGAAATCCACCGGATAATCAGTAAACCCATGGCCACCAAACAGCGATAATTTGCGGTCCGGCCAATGCAATTGATAAAGGTCGATATAATCGGTTTGCAGGCGTCTCAGACTGCCCTCCACCGCTTCATCGATCTGTGCCGCATTCAGGCGGGTATTGCCGCCATCTTTACGAAACCAGTTCATCGGCGAACGCCCGGCGATCTTGGTGGCCAATATGATCTGGTCGCGGTTTTGGCGCGCCCTGAACCAACTGCCGATAATGGTTTCGGTGGCCCCTTGGGTCTCGGCCTTGGGCGGCACGGCATATAGCTCGGCGGTATCAAAAAAATTAATGCCGCGCTCAACCGCATAATCCATTTGTTCRTGGCCCTGRGCTTCGGTGTTCTGCTCCCCCCAGGTCATGGTGCCAAGACCGATAGAAGAGACAGACAGGCCGGTGCGGCCAAGAGGACGAAATTGCATGAAATTTCCTAATGCTGATCGGATGAACAGGGAATATGTGGTGATTCAAGCGCGCTGGCCAGCCAGTCTGACAGGGCATGGCCGATGCGCGCTGCCCCGGCCGCCGTGGGGTGCAGGCCATCGCGCTGGATCAGGGTCTGATCGATGGTATCACCATCGGCACTGGCCAATGGCTGCATCAAAAACGGATAGAGCGCCACGCAATAATGCGCCGCCAGATCGGCGTAAATCCTATCAAACTCTGTCCCATAGGCCGTGCCCAGATTGGGCGCGGCGCGCATGCCGGCCAAAAACACATCCAGCTTTCGCGCTTTCGCCTTTTCAATCATGGCCGCCAGATTTTGCCGGGTCTGCGCCGGGTCCAGCCCGTTCAGCATGTCATTGGCCCCCAGCGCGATCAGCACGCCATCGGCATCTGGCCCCACCGACCAGTCAAAACGCGCCAGACCCGCTGCCGAGGTATCGCCGGAAACCCCGGCGTTTAAAATGGTGATCGAACGGCGGCCCTGTGTATCAAAATCATCCTGTATGATGTGGGGAAAATCCTGATCCTGGGCCAACCCAAAGCCGGCGGTCAAGCTGTCGCCCAGCATGACTAACCGATAGCGATTTTCTGTTACTGGCGGGGTTGCGCTCTTGGTGGTGACCGTTCCTTCTTGTGAAGCCGGGACGATGGGGGCCGCCGCCGGGCTGCAGGCGCTCATCAGACCTAAAATGACGGTTGTCACAGCAAAGTGTATATGTTTTAGCACTCGTAATCCTTATCGAATATCGCTATGGTCTATAGATACGGCATATGACTGCCTCCGCCAATCAAAGAAGAGATAAAATGTCATCATCGCCAGTGATTGCCTTTGACAAGGTTTGCCTCACCCTTACGGCCATTACCGGGCCGGTGCCTATCCTTAGAAGTCTGGACCTGAGCGTAGAGCCGGGCGAACATCTGGCCATCGTCGGGCCGTCGGGATCGGGTAAGACCTCGCTGATTTCCGTGGCAGCAGGGCTGGAGCGGGCCACATCAGGCACGGTCAATCTTTTGGGCCGGGATATCGGCACCTTGAACGAGGATGCGTTGGCGCGCCTACGCCGGGGCCGGGTCGGCTTTGTGTTTCAGTCTTTTCATTTGCTGCCCAATATGACGGCGCTGGAAAATGTCGCCGCCCCGCTGGAGATTATGCACCAAAAAGACGCGATGGCGGTGGCGCAAGGCGCGCTGGAACAAATGGGGCTGGCCGACCGGCTATCGCATTACCCGGCGCAACTGTCCGGCGGCGAGAAACAGCGCGTCGCCGTGGCCCGCGCTTTGGCCCCCCGTCCAGAGGTGATTTTTGCGGACGAGCCGACCGGTAATCTGGACAGCCAGGCCGGGGCCATGGTGGCGGACCTGATCTTTGATAAGTGTGCGGCTTTGGGGGCGGCCCTGGTGTTGGTCACCCATGATGCGGAGCTGGCGGGACGGGCCAGCCGCATCATCACCATGCAGGACGGGCGCATCGTATGAGCGCGCCTTTGGCCGATCTGTCACTGGCGCTGCGCTTTGCCCGGCGTGAATTGCGCCATGGGGTGCGCGGCTTTGTTATCTTTTTGTCCTGCCTGGCGCTGGGGGTGGCAGCGATTGCGGCGGCCGGTTCGCTGGGCGAAACCTTTTCGCGGGGCATTGCCTTGCAATCGCGCATTCTGCTGGGCGGCGATATCGCCTTTACGTTAAACCAGCGCCGTGCCAGTCCGGACGAGCTGGCCTGGATCAGGGATCAGGGCGCAATATCCACGGTCATTGGCCTGCGCACTATGGCCGGGCCGCCCGAGCGCCGCCGTCTGGTGCAATTGCGGGCGCTGGATGATACTTATCCGCTGGTCGGGCAGGTGGAAATGCAAAGTGCTCAGGACGTGCACGAGGCACTGGCCTTTAAAAGTGGCCTGCCGGGTATCGCCATGACCAAAGATGGTTTGGCGGATTTTTCCCTGAAAATTGGTGATGTTTTCAATCTGGGGGCAAAGCGCGTTTATGTGGGCGGTGTCTTGCTCAGCGAGCCGGACCGTCTGGGCGTTGGCGGCGGGCTGGGCCAGCGGGTTCTGATCTCGGATAAAGGCCTGACGGCTTTGGGGCTGGCGGGACCGGGCGCGCTGTATCGCATTACCTATCGGGTGGTCTTGCCCCCGGGGACGGACCCGGTGGCTCTGGTCAAAACCGCCAGGGCGCATTTTGAAGAGGCCGGGTTTACCATCACCGATCGGGATAATGCGGCCAATGGCATCACCGGCCTGATCGGTTTTCTGGAAACCTTTCTGGCGGTGGTGGGTCTGGCTGCTCTGGTGGCCGGTGGTCTGGGGGTGGCTCAGGCAGTCAGCGCCTTTCTGGACCAGCGCCGTTCGACCATTGCGACCCTCAAAGCCCTTGGAGCCGATCAAAACCTTATCCGCCTTACCTATGGGGTGCAGATCATGGTGCTGGCCTTTGCCGGGYCYTTTATCGGCATGGTGCTGGGCGCGCTGGCGCCTTTTGCCGTGATTGCYATWGCCGGRGAYCGTCTGCCSYTGCCCGCCGCKTTGGCGCTCTAYCCGRTRCCRYTKYTGGTGGCGYTGGSYGAGGGATTRCTGGCGGCGGCRTTTTTTGCTTTGCCGGCGCTGGGCCACGCCCGGGCCACGCCCCCGGCGGCGCTTTATCGCGGCGCGGTGGAACGGGCCGGYTTTGCTTCGTTAAAACTCATCAGGCCGGAATTGCTGGCRGCACTCTTTTGCGCGCTTGGCTTTGTGGTTTTGGCAGTGCTGAGCAGTCCCGCCAAAATCGTCACGCTGTTTTTGTTATTGGGCGCGCTGTTGGCCTTTTTGTTATTCATCGCCCTGTCCCGCGTGCTCATGTGGCTGGCGCGTAAAGCCGCGCGRCGCAGCCATGGCCTTACCCGCATGGTGTTTGCGTCGCTCGGTGGCCCCGGCTCGGCAGCGCGCACCGCCGGTCCGGCGCTGGGTCTTGGCTTTACTCTGCTTAGTCTGGTGATTCTGGTGCAATCCAATCTGGTGCACCAGATTGGCGAAATTGCCCCCAAAACCAGTCCGTCTTTGGTGCTCACCCAAATTCCGGCAGCAAAAACCCAAGAGCTGGATGCCTTGCTGCGCCAAAATGGCGTGGATACAAACGATGACACGCATTATCTGCGCGGGGCGTTTCTGACTGGGCGGATCCATGCCCTGAACGGTAAAAAGATAGACCGCGATGACGTCAAGCAGAGCGAGCGCTGGGCCATTGATAATGAAATCATTATGTCGATTGTCGCCGGTGAACCCAATAATGCGAAGATTGTAAAGGGCCAGTGGTGGGCCGAAGATTATAGCGGCCCGGCCTTGATCTCGCTGGAGGACGATGTGGCCAATGGCGCCGGGATCAACATTGGCGATACCCTGACCATCCGGGTTTTGGGGCGCGATGTTAAGGCCAGGCTGGCCAATACGCGCACCATTGACTGGGGCGGYTTTGGGGCCAATTTCGCCCTGGTGTTTGCACCYGGCACGCTGGAAGTGGCACAGCCTTCACACATTGCCATCCTTCGTACCGATAAAGACAATGAGGAAAGGATCGCTCGCGCCGTTGGGGATGCCTTTCCCACCATCAGCATTTTGCGGGTGCGCGAGACGCTGGAGGCGGTCTCGGCGCTATTTGCCGATGTCTCTCTGGCCATCAGCGCCATTGCCGGCATTGTGGCGCTATCRGGGGCGCTGGTGCTGCTGGGTGCGCTGGCCGCAGCGGCGCAACGTCGCCAGAGCGAACTGGCGCTTTTGAAAACTTTGGGGGTCACCCGCATGGGGGCGCTTGGTATGATGGCGGCAGAGTTTTTTCTGGCCGCGTTTACCGCCTCCTTTCTGGCACTGGGGCTGGCGGCGCTGGCGGCCTGGCCTATTGTGGTCAAAAGTTTTGAGGCCAAATGGGCACCCGACTGGGGTGCGGCCCTTTTGGTGATCGGTTTTGCCGCCGCCTTGGCCGGTCTTGGGGGCTGGCTGGCTGGACGGGCTGCGCTTTTAGCTTCACCGGCACGCGTATTGCGGGAAAATCAGCTTTAATCTCTTGAAATTTTGACCAAAAACACCGATATTATAACCAAAGCTGCTTTCGCGGCGTAACGCATAAGGATGAGCACATGAACAACCCAAATCGCGCCATGGCTGGAGCACAGACCATGGACACGAGCGTGGACGCAGGACTGCGTAGTTTTATGCTCGGCATTTACAATAATATGAGCATCGGCCTGGCCATTACCGGCCTGGTGGCGTTTTTCGCCGCGCAAAGTCAACCCCTCATGCAATTGATAAATGGCACGCCCCTGCGCTGGGTGGTGATGCTGGCCCCGCTGGGCTTTGTACTCTACCTCTCTGCCCGGGTAATGAAGATGAGCCCGGCAACGGCACGCATTTGGTTCTTTGCCTTTGCGGCGATGATGGGGCTTTCGCTTTCTTATATCTTCCTTGTTTATACCGGTGCCTCAATCGCCAAGGTGTTCTTCATCACGGCGGCTTCCTTTGGCGCACTTAGCCTCTGGGGCTATACCACCAAGAAGAATTTGTCCGCCATGGGCAGCTTTATGATGATGGGCCTGTTTGGCATTATCATCGCCATGGTCGTCAATATCTTCCTGAAATCAGCGGCCATGGATTTTGCCATTTCCGCCATCGGTGTAGTGATCTTTGCCGGGCTGACCGCCTGGGATACCCAGCGCCTGAAACACAGCTATTATGAAATCGGTGCCAATGCCGAAATGGCTGGCCGGGTGGCCATTATGGGGGCCTTAAGCCTCTATCTCGACTTCCTAAACCTGTTTCTGTTCCTGCTGCGCTTTATGGGCGGCGGTCGCAGCTAATACACTTTTTGCTATGGAAAAGCCCGGCTGTTATGGCCGGGTTTTTTTGTAAGCGCACTTCTGTACAAACTTCTAAATGATGACAGGGCTATGCCCGTTGTGGTAACATCTGACCATGAATCGATTTGGCAAAAGTTTTTCCGGCGAAGCGAACCTGACCTATGGGGATGGTGAGTTTTTGATCATGAAGCCCGGGGCCTATGTGCTCTGCGCCGAGACCGGCAAACAGATCCCGCTGGATGAGCTGCGCTATTGGAGCGCCGAATTGCAGGAAGCCTATGTGGACTGCGAGGCGGCGGTGACGCGCTGGCGCACGGTGCAGGGTAAATCCTGATGCCGATGCTGGCGGCGCTGGCGGCCCTGTTGATCAGCGCCACCGACTCCACCCCCACCCCCATGTGCACAGGCACCCCTGAACAGGGGGCCTTGATGGCGTGTCGCACCACGCCAAATGCCGCCATTACCCTTAGCGATGATGCCGGCTTTTCCGCTAAGTTCAAGGCCGATCCGGCGGGGCGTTTTGTGGTCGGGTTTTCGCGCGATGCAGCCCCCCATATGACCCTGCGGGCGTGCGCCAATGGTGGGGCGTGTGCTGCTCTGCCATTATCCATCGTGGCCCATGATTACAAGATCGAGCGTATAAACGGCCTGCCGCCCGGCAAGGTGTCCACCTTTAGCGCGGCGCAACTGGTCCATATCCGCAAAAGCAGTGCCCGCAAAAAAGCCGCCTTTGCCATTAAGGCCGATACCGATGCCTATCTGGCGGGCTTTGCCAAACCAGTGCAAAACGCGCGCATTTCGGGCTTTTATGGCTCGCAACGGGTGCTGAACGGCAAGCCAAAGCGCCCCCATATGGGTATGGATTTTGCCGTGCCCAAAGGTACTCCTATTGCTGCGCCCGCCGGCGGTGTGGTGACGCTGGCTGATCCGGATTTATATTTCGAAGGCGGCACGGTTTTTCTGGATCATGGCCAAGGGCTGGTCAGTGTGTTTATGCATATGAGTTCGCTGGATGTGCATGATGGCCAGCGGGTCAAAAAGGGCGACATCTTGGGCAAGGTCGGGGCCACGGGCCGGGCCACGGGGCCGCATTTGCATTGGTCGCTAAAGTGGAAAAACCGCTATTACGTTAATCCAGATTCGGCGCTGTCTTTGGATGTATCGCCCTTGCGATAGACCGCTTTGGGCCAGCGCCGGTGCACCCAGAACCAGTCCTCGGGGTGGGCGCGGATCTGCTCTTCTAAAAACGCATTGATGGTGGTGACCGTATTGGCAATGGCCATGGCCTTGTCCGGGTTTTGATCTTGAGTAATTGGCGGATGAAAGGTCACCATAAAGCGGGCTTTGGGAAGGCGCGTGATGGAAACCGGCAATAATGGCACGCCAAAGCGCCGGGCGAGGCGCGCCGGACCCGGCGCGGTTTTAAGGGCATGGCCAAAAAACGGCGCGTCAATGCCGCGATTGAATTTTTGATCATTCATAAAGGTCACGCTCTGGCCGTTTTTAAGGGCGACCAGCATTTCGCGGGCTCCGGCCTCCCCCTTGGCGCTAAGGTGCGGCACGCCATAGCCATGGCGAATGGCGCTAATGCGCGCATCAATATGGGGGTTGTTGGCATGGCGATAGGACACCCGCGTATTAAGCCCGCTCTGACAGATGGTGGCGGCCATGACCTCCCAATTGGCAAAATGCCCGGTGATGATCACGGCGGGTTTGCCGCTCTTGATGATGGCCTCCATATGCTCTTTCCCGCGCACTTCAACTCGGCCATCGGGGGCATAGGGTCGCATCTCGCCCATGTGAGGAAACTCGCCGCCCACCCGGCCCAGATTATCCCATGCCGCCATGGCCAGCCGCCGCGCCCCGGCCTCGTCCAGATCAGGAAACACCAGTTTGGCATTGATCATGGCGGTGTGGTGCGCCGGTAATAATGGACCCAGCTTGCGCATGGCCCACCCGCCCAGAGCCGAGGCGCGCTCAACCGGCATCAGGGAAAATAATCCCATCACCGTATCCCATAACAGCGCCTCTATGCGCCAGCCAAGGCGCAGCCATAGGGATGGCCTGATACTCATGGGCGCGGCTCGTTCAGTACTGGCGAGAGCAGCGCCATCAAGGACTCGGTATCTTCAAAATGCGCTTCAACTGGCCAGGAATAAATGCCGTCCCGAAGCGGTTCGGGCAGGCGCACATAATCCTTCTCCGTGGTGATCAGTTTGGCATTTTCCCCAGCCGCCCAGCTGTGCAGGCGGGTGATCTCTGCGGCGGAAAAGGGATGGTGATCATCAAAGGCAATTTCCTGCAACAGATCGGCACCACTCTCGCGCAAGGCATCAAAAAACTTTTGCGGGCGGCCGATCCCGGCAAAGGCCAGTAACGGCCCTTCGGGCGGTGCCACTGGATTAACCAGCGCGGCGCGAAACACCGGCAGGACGGTTTCAAAGCCAGGATCATCCTTGCCCATAAAAATGATGGCATTGGCCCGGGCCAGCGCATCGTCCAAAGGTTCGCGCAACGGTCCGGCGGGCAACACCCGGCCATTACCAAAGCCGTTACTTTCGATCACCAGCAAGGACACATCCTTGGCCAGATACGGGTTTTGAAATCCATCATCCATAATGATGACGCTGGCTCCCAGGGCGGCCAGGTGTCTGGCCCCGGCCACGCGGCCCCGGGCAATCACCGTGGGGGCGCATCGCGCCAGTAAAAGCGCCTCATCACCAACATCGCGGGCGCTGTGATGGGCCGGTTCCACCAGAACCGGGCCGCGTAATTTGCCGCCATAACCCCGGGAAAGAAAGGCGGGGGTTTGCCCCGCCGCCTGTAAATGGGTGGCCAGCGCCAGCGCCAAGGGCGTTTTGCCGGTGCCGCCAAGGGTGACATTGCCAAGACAAATCACCGGGACGGGGACATGGGTGGGGATGACACGGTGTTGCCTTGCCCGCCCGGCCATGATCACCAGCCATGATAACGGGCTTAGCAATGCCCGTGTCAGGGGCGCGGCCATTGTGCCGTGCTGGTGGTTCCAAAAGGCCGGGGCACGCATTAATCACTCCCCCGGATCAGCGGCATCAGCGCTGCCATCGTCGCCTTCATGGGCGTATCGGCCTGATCGTGTGCAATGGTTTTGGCGGCTTTGCTCATGGCTTTGGCTTTATCAGGATTATCCCAAAGGTCTAACACGGCGCGGGCAATGTCGGCACCGGTTTTTGCTGGCCTCGCCCCTTCGGCCCGGATCAGGGTCTCATAAATTTCCTGAAAACTGGCACAATAAAGACCGGTCAATATGGGCACGTTCAGGCGCGCCGCCTCTAATGGATTATGCCCGCTAAGTGTTGGTAATAAGGATCCGCCAATAAAGGCCGGGGAACCAAGGCGCAGCCACAGACCCATCTCGCCAATACTGTCCCCCAGATAGATGCGGGTGGTCTCATCCGGGTTTGCCCCGGTGCTGTGCCGGGTGGTGGTCATGTTCATCTGATCGCAAAGGGCGATGATGTTTTCGGCCCGTTCCGGATGGCGCGGAACCAGTACCAGCATGGCGCCGGGATGGCTTTGCAAAATACTCTGATGGGCGCGCAGCAGGGTTTTTTCTTCGCCCGGATGGGTGGAGAGCGCCAGCCAGACCGGTCGGTCTTTCAGGGCTGCTTGCAGGCGTGATAATGTGGTTTTGTCAGCCTTCGGGGCCGGGGCCGAGAATTTCAGATTGCCGACCGTCTCATAGGGTTGATTGCTCAGGCTCATCAGGCCCGCCCGGGTGCCCCGATCGGCGGCCCCGATCCAGTCAAACGCCCGGAGCAGTTTTGCAGCGCTAAACGGCGCGCTTTTCCAGCGATGCAAAGAGTGCGCATTCATGCGTGCATTGACCAGCGCCAGCGGCGTGCCGTGGGCCTTGGCCGCAAAAATTAGATTGGGCCACAACTCGGATTCCATCAAAACCCCAAGATCGGGTCGCCAATGCGCCATAAAGCGCGTCACCGCCGGTGGTAAATCCAAAGGCAGATATTGATGCACCGCGTTTTTGCCAAGGCGGCGCGCCACCATATCCGCTGACGTGCGGGTGCCGGTGGTGATCAAAAACTGCAGATCATCTCTGGCCGCCTGCATGGCCTGCATCAGGTTCAGCGCCAGGTCAGCCTCGCCCACACTGGCCCCGTGCAGCCAGATCAGCGTGCCGGTGGGGCGCTCTGCATCGGCAATGCCAAAGCGCTCACTGAGGCGGACTGCCTCTTCCTTGCCTGCTTTTGCCCGGCGGCCCAGCCAGGAGGGGGCAAGCGGGGTTAGCGCATGGGTAAGGGCGCGGTATATGACAAGACCAAGTGGCATCATGAGGTGGCCTCAAGGGGCGTATGACCACAGGCCATATCGGCTTCATTGGTGGCGGCGCAAAGGAGGCTTTCCAGCTCTTGGCGTTTTTCTTCCAGCATATCGGCATTGGCGTCTTTGGGCACAAAAACCGGGCCTTTCCAGACAATGGCTCCCCGGCCAAAGGGCAAGGGCAGCATAAAGTGATCCCAGGTGGACAAGCCAATGCGCCAGCGCGTGGAAATTCCCAGACAAAGGATCGGTGCGCCGGTCAGACTGGCCAGCTTGATGGCCCCCATGCTGGCCTGCATAAACGGGCCGCGGGGTCCATCGGGGGTGATCGCCATACAGCCGCCGCTCTCGACATGGCGGATCATCTGGCGAAAGGCGGTGCTGCCGCCTTTTTCCTTGGATTTGCGCAAATTTTTGGCCGAACCGCGAATGATTTTGGCCCCCAGGGCATCGGCGGCGCGGGCAATAAAGGCACCGTCTGGTGAGCGCGAGATAAGAAAAGCTGGTTGCTGGCGCTGCATCGGCCAGCTGGCAATGGCCATGGCCACCCGGCCATGCCACAGCGCGCCGATCATCCCCTTGCCCTCCTGCCAGAGCGGTACCATCATCTTCTGGCCCTCAATTGTCCACCGGGTGCTGGCCTTGATCAGGCGCATATACCCCGCCAGCAGTGCAGCCAGCGTAACTTGCAAAATAGAGGATCGAAAAAAGCGTTTCAGCATGGATTAACAAATAACATGGATAACAAGGTTCGCGCAGGTTATGACACGTTTTGCGCCAAGATGAATACAGGAAGCTGATGCGCTTTGATCTTTCCACGCCCCTGGGCCGCCGACAGGCCAGAAATGACCTGATCTGGCGCGATCATGGCTTTTTGCGGGTCTGGTTTCAAAACGCCCATTGGATTTCCGATGAAATGGTGCGCACCAACCAGCCCAGTCCACGCCAGATCGGCCAATGGGCCGCGCGAGGCATTAAAACCATCATCAATTTGCGCGGTGGTCTGGATGGTGGCTTTCATGCGCTGGAACGCGAATCTTGCGCACAAAACGGCATAAAGCTGGTGAATTTCAATGTTAAATCCCGCGATGTGCACCCCCCTGAGGTGATCTTTGCGGCCCGGGATCTTTTTAACGAGATTGCCTATCCGGCGCTGATGCATTGCAAATCCGGTGCCGATCGGGCCGGGTTTATGGCGGCGCTTTATCTGCATTTTCGTAAAAACGAACGCATCGAAGTGGCCATGCAGCAATTATCCTTCAAATATCTGCATGTGCGTCAGGGCAAGACCGGCATGCTGGATTTCTTTTTTCAATGCTATCTGGATGACGCCGATCAGAAGCCGATCAGTTTTGCCGACTGGGTGCGTGATGTATATGACCCACCTGCGGTCAAGGCCGCGTTTATGGAGACGTGGCTGGGCAATGCGCTGGTCGATAAAATCCTGCGGCGGGAATAATCAGCCCCACACCGCGGCTGCTGGCGGGTGCAACGTGGCGCCCTCATAATGCAGGCCGGGTTCCCGGTCTTTGGCCAGCAATAATGGCCCATCCAGATCAACAAAGTCAGCCAGTGAACCCAGCATCAAAGATGGYGCCATGCCCAATGACGTGCCGACCATACAGCCCAGCATCACCTTCAGGCCATGGGTTTTGGCCCCGCGCGCCAATAAGATCGCTTCGCTAAGGCCGCCGGTTTTATCCAGCTTGATATTTACGGCACCATAAAGCCCCGCCAGACGCGGCAGATCAGCGCTGGTGTGCAGGCTTTCATCGGCGCAGATCGGGATGGGGGATTGCAGTCCCGCCAGTGCCAGGTCATCATCCGCTGGCAAAGGTTGTTCGATTAATACTACATTCAGGGCGGCCAGTTGGGGCAATAGAGCGTTCAGTTGGTCCAGACTGAGGCCTTCATTGGCATCCAGGATCAGGGCGGCATCGCCGCGCCCGGCCTTGATGGCCAACAGGCGCTCTATATCCAGTCCATCGCCGGCCAGTTTCAGCTTCAGCAAGGCAAATGCCTTTGCCGCCCTGGCCTTGTCGGCCATGATGGTGGGGGTATCAATGGCGATGGTAAAGGCGGTGGGCACTGGCTGTGGCGGGTCCAGACTGGCCCGTTGCCAGACCGGCATACCGCTTTGTTTGGCTTGCAAATCCCATAGCGTACAATCCACCGCATTACGCCCCGCCCCGGCGGGCATGGCGCTTTGCAGTTCTTCGTGGGTTAACCCGTTTTCCAGCGCGGTCCGTTGTACCTCTATCTGGGCGGTAACGCTGTCTATGCTTTCGCCATAGCGGCCATAGGGCACGCATTCGCCGTGGCCGGTTTTGCCGTTTTCGTGCAGGCAGACCATCAGGGTTTGTGCATGGGTTTTGGCCCCACGGGCGATCCGAAACGTGCCGGTTATGGGCCAGCGCTCGGCAATAATTTCAAGGTGGCGCATGGGGGCTGATTATCCTTATGGCTTGACGCCTTTGCTTTGGCCTGATTGCGTAAGATGATGAAGTCTAAGCGTACTGATTCCAAGCCTATCGACATCTCTGTGCAGAGGGAAGGTGGTCGTGTGATCTTGATCCCTGTTGGGGACTGGGTCACCGATAATTTGGCCAAAATGGACCAGCACCTGCGCGAAATGGAAGCGCAAATTGGTGGTGATCAGGCTGTGTTTGATGTGCGGGATCTGGGGCGGATTGATCTGGCCGGGGCGTTTGTTTTGGGGCGAACTGTGCGTTCATGTACGCGTCCTCATATGAGTTTTGCTTATATTGGCGAACATCGCGTGGCGCAAAAACTTATGGCCGAGGCCGACGCTAATTCCGAGGTTTGTCCCGCTCTGCCTGAGCCGCGCAATCTGTGGCATCTGATTTTAGTCCGCTCCGGGCGGGCGGTGATGCGGGCCCTGAATGAAGGGGTGGAAACCACCGCGTTTTTAGGGCAATTGCTGATAACCTTCTGGCGGGTGCTTACCCACCCACGGCGTATTCGCTGGAATGCCATCATCAATGTTGCCGAAGAGGCCGGGGTCAACGCCTTGCCCATTATTACGCTGTTGGCGTTTTTTATCGGCGCGGTGGTGGCATTTTTGGGGGCCAATCTGCTGGAACGCTTTGGCGCGGCGCTGTTTACGGTTGATCTGGTGGCGCTGGCGGTATTGCGCGAATTTGGCGTGATGATGATGGCGCTGATCCTGGCCGGGCGCTCGAACAGTGCCTTTACCGCCCATATTGGTGCCATGAAAATGCGCCAGGAAATTGATGCCATGCAGGTGTTGGGCATGGACACGTTTGAGGTGCTGGTGCTGCCCCGTGTGGTCGCCTGTATCATCATGGCGCCCATTCTGGCCTTTGCCGCCACCATGGCGGGGCTGGTGGGGGGCGGTCTGGTCACCTGGGCGGTGCTGGATGTGTCGCCGTCCCTGTTTGTCACCCGCATGCAGGAAAATGTACCGTTGATCCATTTCTGGGTGGGCATCGCCAAGGCCCCGGTGTTTGCGCTGGCCATATCGCTGATCGGTTGTCGCCAGGGTCTGCTGGTCGAGGGTAATGTACAATCGCTGGGCGAACGCACTACGGCCTCGGTGGTGCAGGCGCTCTTTACGGTCATTTTTATCGATGCGGTGTTTGCCATGATTTATCTGGAGCTGGACTGGTGAGTGACGGGCAAAGAGAAACCGTCATTGAAGTGCGCGATCTGACCAATGCGTTTGGCACTCATGTGGTGCATCAAAACCTGAATCTGGATGTTTATCGCGGCGAAGTGCTGGGGCTGGTGGGCGGATCCGGCACCGGCAAATCGGTGCTGATGAATACCATTTTGGGCCTGCGCCGCCCCCAGGGAGGCAGTATTCAGGTTTTGGGCCATGATACCCAGCGCGCCTCTACGCGCCGGGGACTGGAAAGCCGCTGGGGGGTGCTTTTTCAAAACGGAGCGCTGTTTTCCTCGTTGACGGTGAAGGAAAACGTACTCCTGCCCCTGCGCGAGCATACACGCCTGCCGGAAAAGCTGATGAGTGAGCTAGCGGACATGAAAATCAATTTGGCGGGTCTTGAGGCCGAGGCCGGGGCCAAAAAACCCTCCGAGTTATCGGGGGGCATGCTCAAACGCGCAGCACTGGCCCGCGCCCTGGCGCTGGATCCGGAATTGTTGTTTTTTGATGAGCCGACCTCTGGCCTTGACCCGATCAGTGCCGCCGCCTTTGATGACCTGATTGCTGATTTGCAATCCACGCTGGACCTGACGGTGTTCATGGTCACCCATGATCTGGACAGCCTTTATGCCATTTGTGATCGCATTGCGGTGCTGGCCGATAAAAAGGTAGAGATTGTTGCGCCGATGGAAGAGGTGCTAAAGTCTGAGCACCCTTGGATACGGTCTTATTTTCACGGGAAGCGCAGCCGCGACGCGGCTATAGGGTAGGATATGGAATCTGAATCACGGTATGCTCTGGTCGGGGCTTTTRCGCTGGCCATTATTGCGGCGGCGGCCCTGTTTGTCTTCTGGCTCGGCCAGGTCAGTTTTGATCAGGAATTTGCCGAATATGACGTGGTGTTCGAGGGCCCGGTGCGCGGTCTGTCCAAATCTGGCGAGGTGCGTTTTAACGGCATCAAGGTGGGCGAAGTGATCAATCTGGGTCTGGATCGTGCCGACCCCAATAACGGCGTAGTGGCGCGCATCAAAATCTTTGCCGAAACCCCGATCAAGGAAAACAGCTATGCCCAGCTGGAACCCCAGGGCATTACTGGACTTTCCTATATCCAGATCAATGGCGGCAGCGCCGACAGTCCCCCTTTGAAGAAAAAACCGGATGAGCTGTATGCGCTAATCCCCTCGCGCAAGGCGCAGTTGGACGAGCTGTTTGCCGGTGCCGATGATATGATGCTGGCGGCCAATGCGGCCCTGGTGCGCATCAATGTTCTGTTCAGCACCAAAAACATGAATGCGTTTTCCAATGTGCTGGAAAACATGCAAGTCGTCACTGATCGGATGGCTGCCGAGGAAACCCTGTTTTCCGATTTTGGTGACATGATCCGTTCTGCCGGGGATGCCGCCGACGAGGCCGCCAAGGCGGCGGTGACCGTGCAGGAAATTCTGACCAGTGGCAATGAAGTGCTCTCCAGGGATGCTAAAAACATGATTTTGGCCTTTACCGATGCGGCGGTGCAGATGGAAGAAGCCTCGACCAAGGCCAATGC
This sequence comes from Robiginitomaculum sp., assembly GCA_002733485.1. Classification (GTDB taxonomy): domain Bacteria; phylum Pseudomonadota; class Alphaproteobacteria; order Caulobacterales; family Maricaulaceae; genus Robiginitomaculum_B. Next base: position 10,366 of record NVVU01000026.1, on the reverse strand, counting down.
CTTTATGGATAATGTCAGCGACCCGCTGACCGAGTTCAGCAAGGAAGGTCTTGGCGAGCTGACCCTTACCCTGACGCAATTGCGGCTTTTGACCCAGACGCTGGAACAGGTGATGGAAGAAATTGATCGCAATCCGGGTGAATTTTTTGCCGGCGAGCCGGTCAAGGAAGTGGAGGTGCCGCGATGAGGGCGAAACTGGTAATTCTGGCAGCATCACTGATGCTGGCCTCGTGTGTCTCGCTATTGCCCAAGCCCGGGCCGGACCCTGATATTTTTCGCCTCAGCGAGATTATCCTGCCGGATAATCTGGCCGCCTCGCCGGTGATTATAGTTGAATTGCCGCGCACCCCAAAGGCGCTGCGCAATAATCGCATGGCGGTGATCGAGGGCAAACAGGGCATAGCCTATACCACGGGGGCGCGCTGGGCCGCCCCGGTGCCGCAAATCATGGCTGAACTTTTGGGCGATGCTCTGCTGGCGACCGGGCGCATCAATGTGGTCTCCCCTCAGGAGGGCGTGCACCCGCGCTATGGTCTGATCACTGAAATTCGTCATTTCGAGATTGTTTATGATCAGGGGGCCGAGACCGCGCCACTGGGTCGGGTGAGCATACGCGCCAAGTTGATTAACCGGCGTTCGCGAACGGTGATTGCCCAGCACCATTTTGATGCCAGCGTGCGCGCCAGTGAAAACCGACTTGGCGCCATTGCGGCGGCAGTGGACAGCGCCGCCCATCAGGGAGGTCAGGCACTGGGGGACTGGGCAGCAGGTCAATTGGAAGCCGCCGAAAGCGCTAATCGTTAAACTGGTCCCTGGCCAAACGGGCATACAGCCCACCGGCGGCCATAAGGGTGGTATGGTTACCCTCTTCCACCACCCGGCCATCTTCCAGCACCAGAATATGGTCAGCACGCATGACGCTGGTCAAACGGTGGGCGATCATAATGGTGGTGCGTCCGGTGCTTAAGTTTTCCAGCGCTTTTTGCACCTGCGTTTCGGTATTGGCATCCAGCGCACTGGTGGCTTCATCAAGAAGCAGGATCGGTGCATCCTTGAGGAGGGCACGCGCCAGCGCTATGCGTTGGCTCTGGCCACCGGAAAGACGATGACCGCGCTCGCCCACCTGAGTGTCATAGCCATCGAGCTGCTCCTGAATAAAGTCATGGGCGGCGGCCAGTTTTGCCGCCGCGTGAATGTCTTCGGCGCTGGCATCAAGGCGGCCAAAGGCGATGTTTTCCCGAATTGTACCATCGAATAGAACCGCATCCTGACTGACCAGTGCCATGGAACGGCGCAATGAAGACAGCGTCACCTGATCAATGGGTGAGCCATCAATCTGAATTTGCCCGCTATCAGGATCATACAGCCGGGGGATGAGGTTAAGCAGGCTGGTTTTACCGGCCCCGGATGGCCCTACCAGCGCCAGGGTCTGTCCGGCCTTGATCGCAAAGCTGATGGCATGCAATACGGTTTGATTATCCCCATAGGATAGGCTGACATCGTGAAATGAAATATCGCCGCGCGATACAACCAGGTCTTTGGCATTGTCGCGTTCGGTGATTTTGGGCGGTGTATCCAAAAGCGCAAAGATGCGGTCCAGCGCTGCCGCCCCTTCCTGCCAAACGGCGCTCAGGGTGCCAATAGCCCGCAAGGAGGGAGCCATCACTGCCAGCGCGCTGATAAAGCCAATCAAATTGGCAATAGGCGAGCCATGACCACTGACCCGCCAGCCGGCAAAGGCCAGCACCGCAGCAAAAGCGATGCCGCCGGCAATTTCCAGCATGGGATCAACTTGCGCCTTTTTGCTAATCAGTTTGAGGCTAAGATCACGGCGCTCTTCAAAACTTTTCGCGGCACGGGTCTGTTCGTGGGCTTCCAGCTGGTTGACCTTGATCATCCGCACTCCGGACAGGCTTTCGGTCAGCAGTGCCGTTAAGCGGCCAAGTTGTGCCTGTGCCTGTGCCGACAGGACGCGCACGGTTTTGCCAATGCGAGTGACAGGAAAGGCCGCCAGCGGGTATAGCGTAAACACCAGTAGCGCCAGCATCCAGTCCACCCAGATCATAAAGGCAATGGCCCCCATAACCGTCAGGCTGTCGCGCACCAGATTGGTCAAAGCGCGGGACAGGGCCTCGCGCACCAGATTGATATCATTGGTCAGGCGTGACACCCATTGGCCCGCCGGGGTGGCGCTGATCTGGCCATAATCGGCCCCCAGCAAATGCCCGAACATGGCGTTTTGCAGCGCCATGGTTATGCGTAAAGATACCGCATTGGTGATCAGGGTTTGCCAGTAAAGCGAGATCGCCTTGAACAGACTAAGGACGATAATCCCCGCCGGGACCAGACCCAGCATGCGCGGATCGCGGGCCTCGAGCAGCGTCACCGCCCAGCGCACCATCACCGGGTAGAGAGAGTTGGCCGTTGCCACCAGCACCATCAAGGCAATGGCCAGCAAAAGGCGCGGCCAGTGGGGCAGTACCCAGTCGTGCCAGAACCGGGCGCTGGGTTTTGGCTGACTAATGGTCCTGATGGTCGTTTTCCGGGTCAATCAGGCGGTGGGCATGAATGATAAAATAGCGCATGTGAGCGTTATCCACGGTTTGTTGTGCCGCCGATTTCCACGCGTTAAAGGCGCTGGCATGGTCGGGAAAGGCGCCGATAAAGTCCAGCTTGTTCAGGTCTTTGAAATAGACCTTGTTAACGTCATCCAGCTCGCCGCCAATGACGATGTGCAAGAGTTGTTTTTCATTTTTGCGCTGCAAAGGTTTGTTCATGGTTATTGCCTGGATTGTCGTGAAGTAAGAACGCGCTCTAATATCAGTGCATGCAGAGCGGGGCCAGCGCAAATTACGCCTTCATTGACAGTGTTTTGCAGATCATAACGAAACGGCTGGCCATGAGGGTCGGTTATTATGGCTCCGGCCTCGCTGGCGATCAGGTCAGCGGCGGCCAGATCCCAGTCTGATTTCGGCTGCAAAGTCAGTGCCGCATCCCATGCACCGGCGCCAACCAAAGCGATACGGTAGGCCATGGAATTGCGGCTGCCGGTGTGCATTTTGGGCCAGGGTTCTGCCCATCCCTTGTGGGCAAACAACCCATCATGGGCCAGCATGCGCGCGCCGGATAACCCCTCGCACGGATTGCAGGTGATGGGCGTATCGTTACAGGTCGCGCCCAGACCGGTCTTCGCGCAATACAGTTCTTCCAGCGCCGGATTATAAACAACCGCGCTTAAGGGGCGTCCGTTTTCAACCACGGCCAGACAAATGGTGAAATGCGGCTTGCCCGCAATAAACGCCCGTGTGCCATCTATGGGGTCCACCACAAAGGTGCGTTTGGCGGTCAGGCGTGAACCATCATCCACGCTTTCTTCGGACAGCCAACCATAACCGGGGCGGGCAGAACGCAAATAACTCTGCAATAAGGCGTCGGTTTCCAGATCGGCCTTGGTGACTGGATGGTTCGGGCTTTTTTCGGTGACCTCGCCCGGATTGGCAAACCAGCCCATGGCACAGGCCCCGCCGCGCCGCGCTGCCTCCTGCAACAGCGCCAGATCGTCCCCGGTTATATTGCTCATTGCCCGGCGACACTCAGGCCTTCGATAAGTAGCGAAGGCGTGTTGGCACTGGATCGAAATTCAAGATCATTGGCGGCGATCAGGCGGGCATAAATATCCAGCAAATTCCCCGCCACGGTCATTTCATTGATCGCCCCGGCGCGCATCCCGTTTTTGATCTCAAACCCGGCAATGCCCACCGACCAATCCCCCGTGCCCGCATTAAAGGAAGGCCCAAAGGCGTCGGTAACGATCAGGCCATTACCAATTTCGGCCATCAGTTCACCCGGGCTTTTGGTACCGGGCGCAATATGTACATTGGTGGTGCCCACCCCGGGCGGTCCACCCAGCCCCAAAGCGGCATGTCCCGTGGGAGCCTCGCCCATTTGCCGGGCCGATGAGAGCGAATGCAACCAGGTGGTCAGGTGCCCATCCTTGACCAGATGTCGCTTGCGGCGGGCCAGCCCTTCGCCGTCCACAGCGGAGGAACCAAGCCCGCGATGACGAAACGGATCTTCGACAATATCAAACCCCGGGGCAAACACCTGTTCACCCATTTTGTCTTTCAGAAATGAAATACCTCTGGCCACGCTGGGGCCGGTAATGGCCCCCAAAAGCATACCCAGCAGTGATCTGGCGGTACGCGGCTCGAACATCACCGCCATGCTGGCGCTTTGCAGTTTAACCGCGCCCAGACGCGCCGCCGTGCGGGTGCCGGCCTCCAGGCCGACCTCTTCAACGCTGCGCAAATCCTCGGCCCAATGGGCGGTGCTTTGCGCCCAGTCGCGCTCCATGGCGCCATCGCGCTCAGCAATCACCATGACGCTGTGCCCGTGGGAGGTGTTCTGGCGTGTGGCCTCAAAACCATTGCTGGCACAAATGCTAACGGCGCTGGTGCTCCACCCGGCGGAGGCACCGCCCGATTTGCTGATATTCTTGACGCTCAAGGCGGCGGCCTCGGTGGCCAGCGCCGCCTCGGTCAGGCTGTCTATGTCGGGGGTGGCGGGGTCATAAAGGTTAAGATCAGGGTGATTCTTTGCCAGTTGATCCGGATCGGCCAGGCCACAATATGGGTCTTCGGGGGCTGCCTTGGCCATGGCGCAGGCCCGTTCGGCCAGCTTTTCCAATGAGGCGGGGGAGAGGTCAGACGAGGAAATGCCCGCCTGATGCTTGCCCATCAATACACGCAGGCCCAGATCCTGGCTCTCCGCGCTTTCCACATCTTCCAGCGTACCCTCGCGCGCCGTCACATCCAGCGATCGTGATCGCACAATCACCACTTCGGCAGCCTCGGCGCCGCCCTTCATGGCGTGCCTTAGCAGGTCTTTGGCCAGGGCGGAAAAGTGCGCCGGATCGGATGTATGCTCGTTTGCTTTTATCATAGGCGCAGGTTTAACGCCGCCCCTTCACTCTCGCAATCGGCTTTAGCCGACAAAGGCAAAATAGAGCAGCGCCGCCGCCTCTGCGATCAACACCAGACCGGTAAAGATGGTGCCGTAAAAGCGCCCAACCGGGCGTTTGCCCTTGGGCGCGGTAAAGCCAAAGCCGTGGCCAATGCGCGCCAGCGTGAACACACTGCCCAGAACATGGATTAGCAAGACCGGTGCGCCGATGGCGGCCAGAGCCAACAGGCCAACCATGGTCAGCGGCGCATATTCGGCAAAATTGGCGTGAATGCGCATGGCCCGCATCATGTCTTCATTATCCCCATGGCCCAACCCAATGCCGGTTGCCTGGCGGGCTTTGGCCGTGCGCCAGCCCAGCACCAGAAGTAAAATAAGGTTAAAAGCCAGATATAATGAGGCCGCCTGATAGGCCGAAAAGTCCAACATGATATTCCCCCTGCCGGTTTTATGAATGCGGCGCAGCTTTGTCGTGCCCACCCGGGAACGTCAAGCCATAGCTGGCCAACAAAAATGAATAGTGTGAAGAGCGTTCGGGATACGGCTTTATCGTGATGCCGGCTGCTGGCCCTTCACACCATAGAGCCGGTCAAACCCTGAAATATCCTGATCATACGCCGTGGTTTCTATTTCGGTTTGTACCAAAAGGTCGTGCAATATACCGGTAATGACAATCTCTCCCGGGCGCAGGTGATCGCCGAGTTTTGTCAGCACCTTTATGGTGTCACCTGTGATTTGAGAGCCCCTGATTTCTGTCAATCCGGTATGCAGGCCGATGCTGGCCTGATCCTCGCCCAGTTTCATCAGGTCAAACGCACAGTGGACGGCGCGCGTTGGGCCGTCAAACACGGCCTGACGCGCGCCATCAGCACCGCCGCCAGGGCGGCCATTATAGGCCTGCACCGTTTTGCCAAAGGCTTCGTCTGAAATGGAACGGCCCGCCTTGATCGCCAGCACCGTGGCAAGGATAGTACCATGTCCATGATCGGTTGTGCTGTTTTCGGATTTAAGAATACCCTTACAAAACTGTTCCACACGTTTCACCGCTTCGGGCGAAGTGGAAAGGTCGGCATGGTCAGAGCCCGCCATTTCAAAAAATTCTGCACCCGGTATGTGTTCTGCCAGATAACGCCCCATGCGAATGGGAATGGCCAGATCACCCGAAAAATGAAGTACCAGGGTTGGAACCTGAATGGCTGGTAAAACCGAGCGTACATCAATGTCCACCAGCATTTCGCAAAGCTGTTTGATGTTGTGGGGCGATGCGATCACCTTTTCCATGGCACGATAGACATTATCGGGCATTTCCTCGCGCGATATGCTGGGGAAAAACACATCCCGCAAAACCCCGCGCCCCCAGACGCTGGCGGTTTTCATGATTTCCTTGGCCGGTGTGCCGATGGGGTAATCATCACTTTGAGAGAACCGGGCCGTTGTTCCCATCAGGATCAGGCCCTGGACCCGTTCGGGGTAGGTGGCCGCAAAAAGCAGGCACATTGGCCCGCCTTCTGACAAACCATATAAAAACGCCCGCTTTAGCCCGGCATCGTCCATTACGGCACGAATATCGTCGATACGTTCCTCCAGGGTTGGGCTTTTAACTGTCGGGTCGGACAAGCCCTGTCCACGTTTGTCGAAAGTCACAATCCTTGAAAATTTTGCCAGTTGGGCAATGCTGTCCCGTAAGGGCGGCATGTTACCAAAAATGTTTTGATGCGAGATGATACCGGGGGCGAAYACAATATCGGGCGGCCCTTCGCCAGAGACTTTGTAGGCAATGTTCAAAGACCCGCTTTTTGCGAATCTGGTTTTTATGGTTCCCGGTGCAATCAGATCGCTAAAGGTCATGGCCTTCGATGGGTCCAAAACCCTGGCGTTATCCTGTGAGCCGTTTTCATCGTTGCCGGGTTTGTTCGCCCCGTCGCTTACCTGATCCTTTAATGCGCCGCGCACACCAGAAACGATTGCCGCGGAAAGTTCATCCTGTGCCTTCAGGCTGTCTGTTACATGCCGGTCATCACGTTCCGCCCACAAATGGTGGCCGGTTTTGGCGTCGATAAGCTGGGCAGTGCAGCGAATGACATTGTTGGCTTTTCGCAAACTGCCTTCCAGTACATAGTCCGCACCCAGTTTTGCGCCTGCCTTACGGACGTCCACCGACTGGCCCTTGAAAACAAAACTTGAATTTCGGGCCACCACTTCAAGATTATCATGTTTAGAGAGTGCGGTGATCAGGTCTTCTGTCAGGCTGTCGGCGAAATGCTCTTGTTCCTGGTCGCTGGAAAAATTGCTAAAGGGCAAAACCGCCAAAACCGGTTTTCCCAATGTACTGCGTGCTGGCAGGAGTGCATCCACGCCAGAGTCTTTTTTGACCTTGCTGTCCTGTGCCCAGGCCAGAAGCAGCGCCAGCGGAAAGCCAAGAACCAGAAACACCAAAACGCTCTGGTCTATCCAGTCCGGTAATTTCGCCGTAGCCTCGATAGCAATGGCGGCCTGCAACACCAGCCAGGATACCCCCAGGTAAAGTACACCAAACTGTACCACGCGGCGTGTCCATAGCTGTTTAAAAAATTCTGCCATGCCCGGCGGCCCCGTTCCTATATTTTCAACGATTATGTCTTGTTGTGCTCAGGCAGGCAAGTATAGCCGGGTTAGGCGTGCAACAGCCTTGCGCTTGACCTTGCCCGTGTCTTCTGAAATGACACCGGCCTTCAAGCGGAGCAAAATCATGGGTTTTAAATGCGGGATTGTGGGTTTACCCAATGTGGGTAAGTCGACGCTGTTCAACGCGCTGACGCAAACAGCGGCGGCGCAGGCGGCGAATTATCCGTTTTGCACGATCGAGCCTAATGTCGGCGAAGTGGCGGTGCCCGAACCGCGTCTTGGCAAACTGGCACAAATTGCCGGCTCCAAAGAGCTGATCCCGGCGCGGATGAATTTTGTTGATATTGCCGGTCTGGTCGAAGGCGCGTCCAAGGGCGAAGGGCTGGGCAATCAGTTTCTGGCCACCATTCGCGAAGTGGATGCGGTGCTTTACGTTTTGCGTTGTTTTGATGATGACGATATCACCCATGTGAATGGTAAAATTGATCCACTTAGCGATATGGAAACGGTGGAAACCGAGCTGATGCTGGCGGATATGGAAAGTCTGGAAAAACGCGTTGCCTCGGCTGAGAAAAAAGCCCGCTCCGGCGATAAAGAGGCCAAAATCGCCATCGCTTTGATGGATTTGGCGCTTAATGAGCTGCGCGAAGGTCGCCCGGCCCGCGCCGCGAAAGTGCCCGCAGATGATCGCCGAGCCTGGAAAGGTCTGCAATTGCTGACCTCAAAACCCATTATGTTTGTTTGTAATGTGGATGAGGAGAGCGCCGGTAGCGGCAATGATTATTCACGCACTGTCGAGGAATTTGCCAAAATCGAGGGCGCGCCGGTGGTCATCATCTCCGCCCAGATCGAGGCTGAACTGGCACTGTTGGAGGCCGAAGAACGCACTGAATATCTGGCTGAACTGAATTTGGACGAGCCGGGTCTGGATCGGTTGATCCATGCGGGTTATGCGCTTTTGGGCTTGCAAACCTATTTCACTGTGGGGCCAAAAGAGGCCCGTGCCTGGACCATCAAAAAAGGCACTAGCGGCCCCAAAGCGGCCGGCGTCATCCACGGCGATTTTGAAAAAGGCTTTATCCGCGCCGAAACCATCGCCTATGATGATTTTATTTCCTGTGATGGCGAACAGGGCGCCAGGGAAGCGGGCAAAATGCGCGCCGAGGGCAAGGAATATATCGTACAGGACGGCGATGTGCTGCATTTCCGCTTTAATGTTTAGGGCATTATCTTACCTAACGTCATACCGGCGCAGGCCGGTATCCAGAACAGAGTCACAACTGGATTCCGTTTTACAACGGAATGACGCGCGTGTTTTTTACCGGTATGGATATTTATCCACGTACGGATGATCATAATTTATCGAAGGGGTATGGCGCGTATGACCAAAATTGACGCCAGCGTCTTTATCATCACCCTGAATGAAGAGCGCCATATCGGCCGGGCCTTGCGCAGCRTYGCCGATTTTGCCCATGTGGTGGTGGTCGATAGYGGCAGCACGGATRARACGCTKAGCATTGCCAAATCCTTCACCCCCCATGTGGTGCATCATGATTTTGAAAAYTTCGCSGTGCAAAAAAACTATGCGCTTTCCCTGTGCGAAAAAGAMTAYTGCCTGACTCTGGATGCGGATGAAGAGGTAACCCCWGAACTGGCGGCGGAATTGCGGGCCTTTATGGCSGCGCCTMATGCCGATGGCCTGRTKATCCCCCGTATTGAAATGGTGTTGGGCAARCGCCAGCACYCGTGGTCTCATACCCARAAACAAATCCGCTTTATGCGTAAAGAGGCGGCGTGTTTTGCCCCCAAACTGGTGCACGAATCCATTGCGGTGGATGGCCATGTGGGGCGCGTGCGCCATGGCATTGTGCATTATGGGGACCGGACCATTGCTCAACGCTTGCAAAAAATAGACAACTATTCCCGCCTGCGCGCTGCCGAGAAGTTTGCGTCCCAGAGACGGCCAAGCCTGATCAAACTGATACTCGTGGGACCTTTGACATTTTTGAAAACCTGGCTGGTCAAACGGTATATTTTAAATGGCCGCGGCGGTTTTGTGATCAGCGTGATGAACGGCCATTATGCGTTTCTGAAAGAAGCCCGTTTGTTCGAAGCTTATGCCCAAGAGGATGAAGACTGATGGAGCTGATCCCCAAAATCCTCACCGGGGCGCATGTGCGCCTGGAGCCATTGGGCGAAGACCATCGCGAAGGCATGCGCAAGGCGGCCAATGATCCCGACACCTGGAAATGGATGAGCCTTCGTGGTGATGGTGAACACTTTAACGTCTGGTTTGATTATCTGCTGGCCGATCAGGCAAAGGGCAATGCCATCAGCCATGCGGTGATAGTGGATGAGCAGATCATCGGCCACAGCGCCTATCTGGTCATTACGCCGCCATTTGACCGGGTGGAAATTGGCTGGACCTGGTATGCCAAGGGACATCGCGGCACGCGGGTGAACCCGGAATGCAAGCTGTTATTGCTGGGCCATGCCTTTGCTTGCGGCGCAGAGCGGGTGGAGCTGAAAACCCATCACAAGAATATCCACAGCCAGAATGCCATGGCCAAAATGGGGGCGGTGCGCGAAGGGGTCTTGCGCCATCATGTTAAAATGTGGGACGGGTCGTGGCGCGATTCCGTCTATTTCTCGGTCCTGCGCGATGAATGGCCCACCGTGAAGGCAGGGCTGGAGACGCGGTTAAAGGCCTGAATTTTTATTCCACGGCGCTGAACGTGGCCGTAAGAAGTCTCTATCACCGTGGGGAGAGGCCATCACAATATTGCCGACTGGGAACGGT
>NVVU01000025.1 GCA_002733485.1 Robiginitomaculum sp. | reverse complement strand
CCTGCAACAATCTCATGCTCTACAGAACGCGGCGCACGCCCTGGTTCTGGCTGGCTCTGCCCATGCGTTAACGCCGCCCGGTAAAGCCGCTGAATATGCGATCAGAGCAAAACCCATTGTCGCCATTACAAAGGCACAATGGGCGACGCTCTATAATGGTGAAAAGACGGCTGTCGAATATATGGCGACATTAAGCGCCGATACGAATGGCACCGTGTTGAAGGCACATTATTCTCAAAATGAGGCCGCCAATAGCGTGTTGCACAAAATGGCAGAAATCCTTGAAAGTAAATTAAATTAACATCATGCAGCCAGATAATAATAAGCACGTTGTTCTTTTGAGCAATTCCGTAATTGAAACCGATCCTCGGGTCAGTAAATTTGCACGTACTTTATGCGATGCAGGCTGGTCTGTGACTACGGTGGGCCTGCCGCCTTTAGGGCACGCTGGCGGTACTCTGCCATGGTCAGCCTTACACATTGATCTTGCTCAAGGCGATACGAAGCCACCAGCAAAGCCTGTGGCATTAGCGAAATTATTATCGGGGATGTTTTTATTAATGGCGCAGGGCGTGAAGCCATTCAGTGAATCTGCTTCTAATATACTTTCAAAAGTAGCAATTCGCACTCAGCGTAGGCAAAACGTATTGAAAAGAGCTTTGTATTATTGGTGGTTAGGCTTTGGTTTGCGTGTGCTGCCAAAGGGCTATCAATCCATTTTCTGGAAAAGCAATACTCGCTATAACCTCTTTCTGGAAACGGCTATGGTGGACGTGGGCGCCGTGGACCTATGGATCGCCAATGATTGGGACATGCTGCCCATTGCTCTGGCCTTAAAGGCTGAAAAAGGCGGCAAAGTACTCTATGACAGCCATGAGTATGCCGTTGAACAATTTATAGGGGATAAGCAATGGCGCCAGTTTATGCAGCCCTTGGTCAAGGCTGTAGAAAATAGCTGTATACATCAGGTGGATGCCATTTCCAGCGTATCTACAGGCTTGTGCAAAGCCCTGAAAAAACGCTATGCGCTTGAAAAAACGCCCCACTGTATCCGTAATGTTCCCCCTTATCAAAAATATGCTTTTCGTGCCTGCAAAGGCCCACGAATTGTGCTTTATCAGGGCTTAATTGGTCCGGGGAGAGGGCTAAAGAAAATTATTGATAGCACTCGCTTCTGGCACAAGGGTTTGCATCTTGTCATACGTGGACCAGAAGGCAGGGCGGGCTATGTTTCTCAACTCAAACAATTGATTTATGAAACCGGCTCAGAAATAAAAATTTCTATTGAAGCCCCCGTGCCCTTTGCAAAAATGGTTGCAAAGGCACACGAGGCCGATATTGGCCTTCTCGCTTTGCCGTGCCAATCCGTGCATAATCGCCATGCCTTACCCAATAAAATATTTGAATACATGATGGCGGGATTGGCGTTATGTGTGACGTCAAACGAAGATATGGCTAATATTGTTGCGCATTATCGCAATGGAACGCTTATCGAAGAGTTTACCCCAGCGTCCATTGCTGATGCCGTAAATTCGATGGATGCGGTAAAAATCGATGCCTGCAAACATGCATCTCTGCAAGCCGCAAAAGCGTTGAATTGGGAAGAGGAACAGGCTGCATTTTTAGCCTTATGCGCCTCTGCTTACCCTCTGAACGGCAAAACACTCATTAGTGGACAATCGAGTTAAATATACAAATTTGACTACCAATCAAATTTTTCAAGATCGGTATCAAAAACAGGAAATGTGTCACTTAAATTATTGCGAATCTTGGAAATCCCCGTTTTTGTAGAGGCAATAAGAGCTTGTTTGCGGTTCAAAAGGTCAAACCTCATTTCCCCTCCCTCATTAAAAATCAACACCAGCGCTTCCTGAGCCGGGCAGCCCGCATGCACTGGCAATGCAAAATTAATCAACAAGTTACTGTCGTGGACAGCATTGCTCATAATCAACTCTGCCATAACCTCATCTTTTGCCGGCAAGGCTTTTAACCCAAGAAGCTGCGGCAATATCTCTCTCATCTCCGTATCACGAAATGATAAGCTATCTTCATAGTTCTCTTCAGGCTCTATGAAATGATCACGGAGTTGTAATAGGGCTAGGGCACCATCACGAGCAGAAAATGTCTGCTTTGTAATGCTCTCAAGCTGTAACCAATCAGAAGTATACTCTAGTTCGTAAACAAGTTGCCAGTTGCAGTGAAATTTTGGTGGTGGCATTATCTTCAATGTTGTCAGATAATCCTCCTCTTCGTCATTTCCATTTTCCTCCTCATCCTCTTTAACTACAGCTCTGGCTGCATAATTAAGAATGGAAAAGGCTTTGCCCTTGTTCGCATCCAAAAACACGATGGTTTCCAGACTTCCATAATATCGCAGAAAATCGATGAAAGACTGTGGGGTAATGACTTTTTCACGGCGCACTTTTAGCGGAATATCTTCTTTCTTTTCCACATCATCCTGAACCGGTTGATCCTGGGAGGATACAATATCTTCGGCCTGATCGTTCGACGTCTCATCTTCAGATGAGGGTGCGTTATCTTCTTTACTCATTTTCCTGATCTTTCATTGCTAGTTGCTGGTTCAGGATTGATAAAATCAAAGCCTCCTGACTTTCCCAACTAAAGCGTTGTCGAAACGCCTGAATGTTTTCCTTGGAAGGCTTTATGGAGAATCTGTTTTTGTAGGCATAAAGAATTTTGGCACTACAATCTTCTTCATCCAACGCGTCATAATAAACGCCCAGATCATACTCCTCTATCAATTTTTTCATTTCTACGAGGTCGGCACTAATGATAGGGAGGCCTGCAAATGCAGCTTCAAAGAATTTATTGGGCAGGGCTATCTCATAGGAAAGTGTTGCTGGCATAACGGGGATAATGGCCGCATCGGCCCCCCTGATATATTTGTAAACATCAGGTGGGTTCACTGGCTCCAGCATAATAAACCGTTCACCCAGCCCTAGCCGATCTGCATAAGCACGCAACCGGCTCTTCATAACTGGCAAACCTGGCCCTACGGTCACGAGTTTAATTTTTTCAGGAAGGCGTTCAATTGTTCTGAGTATAAATTCTATACCACGGTTTCGCGCGATTAGCCCCACATAGACAAGAGCAAAATCATCGCGCTCCAAGCCGGCGTCACCACGAAAGGAAGCCCCTTTATGCCGTTCCCACCGTGGATGGCTTTTCCCACCCTTCAATCCAGGTGCGTTATAAATGAGAGCTGTATTTTTCAATTTGTATTCATGACGAAGCACATTTTCGGCACTCGTACAAACCGTCGTAACCACATCGCATTTACGAAGGTATTTCTTCTCAAGCCATTTAACCTGAGCTTTTTGCAAGGCACCTAAAGGGGGGTTGCGGTGAACTTCCAATTCATGAGAATCAAAAACCAGCCTGGCCCCTGTTTTTTTGGCAGCCATGGCGCTGACCGGCAAAGCACTTAAATCATGCGCATAAATAATATCTGGCTCAAACGCCGTAAGCCGTTTGTAGTGCACCGGCACATAACTAAAGAACTTTATGAGTGGAAAATGTTGTTGCCACCGGGCAAAAAACAAGCCCAAGCGTCCTTTTATCCTGCCCAGCATATTTATTCACCGGTCCGGGCTGATTTTTGTGCACGTTTCAGTATTTTTGCCTGTTTCCTGCGTTCGCCAGCCAGAACATCAGCCTGTTTATAGGCCCCGGAAACCCAGGAAACGAAGCCAAGAACTATGTTCCAGCGATCACGTAAATATGCCACGCCATTGAATTCTTCATAAGACGGTGTAACCGGGTTTTTCGTTGCATAAATACGTACCTCATGCCCTTGTCTGGCAAAGGTTTCCGCTTGTTTGATAACGCGATAATCCGGATTGCACGGATTGGGTACAACGATTGCAATTTTTCTGGGTTTCACGATACACCTAAATATATGCTTCGGACATTTGCCAAATGCCATAAGACTTCAAAGCCTGTCTCTATATGGCCAATGCTAAAGACAAAAAAATTTATATCAGTATGTTTGCAAAGCGCAACATCCATGAACAACACGCCCAAAGCAAAATACGACCCTGATTGCAAAACACCCAGGACCTATATGGTTCCGTATAAAAGTAACAGAAAGTTTTTATATTTCTTTTATGCGTGAAAGTGAAGTCGGTGCCTATTTATTAATGCTACTCACTAAGGAAAAAAGAAAGTTATGAAGGCATCATTAGCGACATTTATTAAGTGGTGCCGTGATGATGTCTTGCCATTTTGGCAAAGTCATGGTGTAGACCATAAATCAGGTGGATTTTATGAGCAATTACACTTTGATGGCATGCCGGATGATCAGGCCGTTCGCCGGTTGCTGGTGACCTCGCGCCAGATTTATGCCTATTCACAGGCCAGTGTTTTGGGGTGGATGGATGCGCGCGCCCTGGTCAACTGGGCCGTGGACTATCTGGTAAGCAAGCCCCGGTATGGCGATGATGGGCCGGGGTTTGTGCATTTGTTGCACCCCGACGGCACCGTGTGTGATGCCCGCCGTGATCTTTATGACCATGCGTTTCACATTCTGGCGCTCAGCTGGGCCTATCGCGCCACCAATGACGCCCAGATCCTTACCCTGGCAAAGGAAACTCTGGCCTTTGTAGATGAGGCCATGGAGACCGCCAATGGGGGGTGGCAAGAAGGCCTGCCAGCGCACCTGCCGCGTAGGCAAAACCCGCATATGCATATGTTTGAGGCCCTCCTCGCCCTTTATGAGGCCAGTGGTGACAGGGCAATTCTAAAACGGGTTGACGATATCACCGTCCTGCTAGCCGAACGTTTTACCGACCCGAAAACCGGTATTTTATTCGAAGACTTCAACGCCGACCWTTCTCCCATACGCCCGGCCAGGGTCGAGCCTGGRCATATGGCRGAATGGTGTTGGCTGTTGCATAAGCGAGCAGCAATACAGGGTACAGCGCCAGATAACCTGGCTATAATCATGGGTAAGAACGCGGATGCGTATGCGCCAGAAGGGCATGGGTTTTTGTTGGATGCCTTTGATGAAAATRCCAATATCCTTACCCCCACGCGGCGTCTGTGGGGGCAAACCGAATGGCTGAAATCCATGCTGGTTCGCTTTGAGGCGGGCGATACTATAATGGCGGAGCAGGCGGGCGCGCTGTTGCGGCGTGTGCAAGCCTCACATTTAGATACCGCGCTGGCGGGGTTATGGGTCGATCAGTTTGACCTGGATGGCACCCCTGTGTCAGAGCATGTCCCCGCCAGTATCGTTTATCATTTGGTCAGCGCGGCTGCCGAAGCGCAAAGTGTGATTAAAAAYATGAAAGATGTGGCCCCATGACTCAAAAACCCATCATCGTGCCGGTGATCATGGGCGGCGGTGCCGGTACGCGCCTGTGGCCTTTGTCCACCCAGACGCACCCCAAACAATTACATGCGTTAACCGGGGCGCTGACCTTGTTGCAACAAACGGTCTTGCGTTGTCCACAGACCCAGGGTTTTGCCGCTCCTATTTTGGTGTGCGCCGATCGCCATGCCGATCAGGTGCTGTCCCAGTGTCAGGCCGTGAACACCCAGCCCACCGCCATCATTACAGAGCCATGTCCGCGCAATACCGCCCCCTGTGCGGTCAGCGCCGCCTTGGCTGTCCGCCAGCAATATGGCGATGAGGCACAGGTCCTGTTACTGGCCGCCGATCATTATATCGCTGATGGCRAGGGTTTTATTGCCGCCATACAACACGGCACCAAAGCGGCGGCCAAAGGCCATATTGTTACCTTTGGTGCACAGCCCACACGCCCGGCAACCGGCTATGGGTATATCCATAAAGGCGAGGCGCTGGACRCAATGGCCTTTGAGGTTGCCGCGTTTGTGGAAAAACCGGATGAGGATACCGCCAAGACCTATCTGCACAGCGGTGACTATGTCTGGAATGCCGGGATATTTCTCTTTTCTGCCGGGGTGATGCTGGCCGAAATGAACCAGTACCGCCCTGATATTCTACGCGGTGCCACCCAAGCGTGGGAGGCGGCCCGCCAGACGCAAAGCTGTGTACATCTGGATGCCACTGCCTTTGCCGCCTGTCCCGCCGAATCGGTTGATTATGCCGTTATGGAAAAAACCAAATGCGCTGCCATTGTGCCTTTGGATGTGGGGTGGAGCGATGTTGGTGCCTGGCCGGCCATATATGACCTTGCCGACAAGGATCAGGAAGGCAATACCAGTCATGGCCGCGTTATTTCGCTGAACGCGGAAAATAACCTTCTGTTTTCAGATGACGGTGCCCCGATGATTGCGGCTTTGGGCATTGAAAATCTGGCCGTAATCGCCACCAAAAAGGCGGTGCTGGTGACACCATTGGATCAGGCCGAAGATATCAAGGCCCTGATCGCAAAACTGGAAGATAAGGATCTGTAAGTCATAGACTCAGCGCGGTTTGGCGATACCGGAGGTGACAAAGCCGGCAAAGCGCGGCGCCTTGGGCACATAAAGGCTTTCTGACCTTTCCAGCACAAATCCATTATTTTCCAATAATTGCAATGGCTTGCGGGTTAAATGACAGCCACCACCAATGCGTTTCCATACCGGTTCTATGCSTKRTTKYYMKMRYRYYWCATTATCATCCGGCGCGGCGCCATGTTCGGCAAACAGCAATCGTCCGCCCGGTTTCAGCACCCGGCGCATTTCGCCAAGGGCCTTTTCAACCAGCGGGATCGTGCACATGGTAAAGGTGATTAACACCGTATCAGCGCTATTATCCTCCAGCGGGATGGCCTCGGCCTCCAGTCCTAAAAATTCCGGACTTAGAGGCGTATCCTGCAAGCGTTTCTGTGCCAGTTTTCTAATCTGCTCATCCGGTTCCAATGCCCAGTAATGCTCGATTTTACCTGGGTCCAGAAACGGCAGATTATGACCGGAACCAAAGCCGATTTCCAGCACCCGGCCCTCGGCCAGAGGTACGGTTTTGGACCGTATTTTTTTCATCTGGCCCGAAGAACAGGCAAGATTGACAAAACGCGGCATGATGTGGCGGTTGTAAAAACCCATCTGGCATATTCCTGTTCTCATTGGGTTCAGCCCTGCTCGAGACATAATAAGGGCTGGTGCATGCACACAAACATAACCGGCGCATGGTGTCCACCTTGCGCCGGTTGGGTTGAAGAATGTCTAATCAAATACAGGTCTTATCGTATGATCAATAAAAYCCRCCTTTGACCTTTTTGGGTTTGGTTCTGGTTTTAGTTTTCTTGCTCTGGTCGTTTTTATCCGAGGCACTGGCGGTCGGGTCTGGTGATGGGGTTGTGACACACGCGGTCAGTCCAAATGTCAGGCCAGAAATTAAGATGGTTGTAAGTAAGGTGTTCGTTTTCATAGGGTTATATCCCTCTTTCTTGATAACGCCCCCTGGCGCGCCAGTTTTTTCTACCAGCACGCAAACCCTATCTTCGCAAAAGTTGCCGCAATCTATCCGGCACATGAGCACTTATTCATGTCACGGTAATCTTGTAGTAAAAGTGTATTAGGAGCCGGGGTTTGCCTCAGCCAAGGCCTCTATCTGTAACCGCAAATAGCAAAGCCGACCCGGCATAAATATCCCCGGTTTTACCCGGAATGGCGCTCAGTACGGTTTCCCCAAAATAGTGCGCCAGCGCGATACGATCTTTGGCAAAGTCCGGTTCCTGACCGCCCTCCAGCAGGCGCTCCGCCGCCAATGCCCCAAGAGCAAGATAATACCCGCCAACGGTCTCACAAACCACGCTTTGATAAGGCGTTGCCGCCGCCAGCACATCGGCTTTCTCGCGTTCTGGGTTTCGAAGCCATTGGGTGGCTTCTTCCAGCGCCTTGATGGCACCTTCAAGACGCGCGCCGATTATTGGCAGATCATCACAGGATGACCGGGCGCAGTCAGTAACTGTTTGGCGCATATCCGCGATCAGATCGCGCATGGGTTGYCCGCCYATCATATTGAGTTTTCGTCCGACCAGATCAATCGCCTGAATACCATTGGTGCCTTCGTATATCGGGGTGATCCGGGCATCGCGATAATGCTGTGCCGCGCCGGTTTCTTCGATATAGCCCATGCCGCCATGCACCTGCAGCGCCAGCGAGCTGATCTCGACCCCCACTTCGGAACCATAGGTTTTGGCCAAAGGCGTCAACAGCTCTTCACGGGCTTTGGCCCGCTTTGCTGCGTCTTCATCCTTGGTGTGCGCCGCCCGGTCCGAGGCCATGGCACAGGCCAGACAGATAGAGCGCGCRGCGGCGATTTTTACCTTCATGGTCATCAACATGCGGCGTACATCAGGGTGGTGGATGATGGCGGCGGGATAATCCGGGGTGTKAACCGCGTGGCCTTGCGTGCGCTCGCGGGCGTATGATAACGCCTGTTGATAGGCCCGCTCGGCAATGCCAACCCCTTGCGCACCTACATTCAGGCGGGCTGAGTTCATCATGATGAACATCATCGCCATGCCTTGCCCCTCATCACCGATCAGCCAGCCTTTGGCGCCACCATTGCCGCCATATTCCATGACACAGGTGGGGCTGGCATGAATGCCCAGTTTATGTTCCACGCCAATGGCGCGCACATCATTACGCATGCCCGGTTCGCCAGCATCATCCAGCAGGAATTTGGGCACCAGAAACAGGGACAGCCCTTTGGTCCCCGCCGGGGCACCCGGGGTGCGGGACAGCACCAGATGGATAATATTGGGGGCGCAGTCATGCTCGCCCCAGGTGATAAAAATCTTTTGACCATCGATCAGCCAGGAACCATCGCCAACCGGTTTGGCTATGGTGCGCAGCGCCCCCACATCCGATCCGGCCTGAGGCTCGGTCAAATTCATGCTGGCAGACCATTCCCCGTTCACCAGACGGGGAAGGTATACGGACTTTTGTTCTTCTGTGCCGGCATGGCTGAGCACTTCGAGTGCCCCCATGGTCAGCATGGGGCAAAGGCCAAAGGCCATATTGGCCGATTGCAGCATTTCCTGAAACGCCACACCAAGAGCATTAGGCAGGCCCATGCCACCATCACCTTGCGCAAAGGAAAGCCCCTGCCAGCCGCCCTGGACAAACTGTGCATAGGCATCTTTGAAACCGGGGGCGGTGATGACCTCGCCCTCTCTGAACTCGGTGCCAAACTGATCAGCGCTATGATTAAGGGGGGCCAGCACCCCGGCGCAGAACTTGCCGCCTTCTTCCAGAATGGCTGCCGTCAGATCCGAAGACAGATCTTCAAAAGCCCCCGTGGCCGTCAGGCTTTCCAATGAGAGCACATCCTCCAGAATGAAACGGAGTTCCCGAACGGGCGCAGCATAGGTCATGACAAATTCCTCTACAGATATTACTAATCTAGGGTCTGTGATGTTTTGGGAAAAGCGATAATATCAACACCGCCCCTTTTCCTCTGTTAAAAACCGGCTAAACCACCATTATGAGAAAATTACTCACCACCCATGTGCGCTGGTGTTTGCACCGCGCCTTTGTCACCATGCTGATTGTCGGGCCGCTTCTTACCCTGATTAACCAATGGGAGCGACTTTGGCCGTTTGATCCGGTATGGTGGAAGGTAGTGCTGACGTTTGCCGTGCCCTTTGCTGTATCCCTTAGCGGGTCTTTGCCACGAGGCGCAAAAGAGCCTTAACTCYCATCAAATCCATACAATTCAGGCGCTGACCTTCAGACAATTTTTACCAAGGGTATTAGCGAGAGCTCAACCTTAATTGCCTACTATTCTACCACAATGAAGAACCAAAAAAATCGGTGTTAAACCGGGGCATGGGGTGGAAATACGATGACGGCTTGGGGGCGCTTTTGTGCGTGCATTATGGCACTGATAGCACCGAACCTGGTGATGGCACAGGACCAGCCCTCGCGGTTTTATGCCGCTGGTGCGGTTGAATTTCAATACGATATACAGGCCGGATCAGGATCTATCAGCACAYTGAGCAATACTTCTGAACTGGCACTGGGGATGCGTATTGGCAATGGCTTCAGTATTGAGAGCACGCTGATCTATGAGCCGGTAAGGGGGGCGTCTTCCACTCAATATCTGGCAGCACATGGCCTTTATGCAGAAACCCTGATGTTGCAATACACCGGGGATAACTTCACTGTTTTTGCTGGAAAAATAGACCCGGTTTTTGGCTTGGCCTGGGATCTGGCACCGGGGCTGTATGGCACTGAGTTTGCCAAAGAGTACCAGTTGACCGAACGGGTCGGCTTTGGTGCAGATATAAATCTTGGCGGTGCCTTTGGGGCGGGAAAGCATGGCGAGCATATTTTGTCCGCCAGTTTATACCGGTCTGATACTAGCTTTCTCAGCGATTCTCTTTTTACCCGCCGCGGCCATGTGCATCATGATGATGGCGGCACCGCCAATACGCAGGGGTTGTCCTCTTTTGCAATCGCGCTGGATGGGATGGAAATACCGGGCCTGTCTGGCTTTGCCTATCACATCGCCGTGCGCAGCCAAGGCTCAGATGTAGGGAATGCCCGCCGGGAAAAGGGGGTAGTAGGCGGCATTACCTATGACCATGAAATGCGGGCCGGTTATGAAATGGCTCTCATTGCCGAGGCTTCTCACATCTGGCATGCCGATGGACAATTGCATCATGAAGTGACCATCGGCACGCTGGGCGCGATGGTTTCAAAAAAAGACTGGTCCGTTTCCGCCGATTACTTGTCTAGAACGGTCAATAATAAAATGGGCCTGCCTGGCAGCCCCGACAGTCACCAGATCCAATTATCCGTTGGGCATAATCTGGCCCATAATCTGGCGTTGGAAGCTGGCTGGAAACGCATATCGCAAAGCGGCAGCAACGCTAATGTTTTTGGCATGCTGTTTTCATTTACATTTGGCTAGGCAAGCATTTATTGCAGGCTGACAATGATGTCGCTGGCTTGTGAAAAAGCGGGTGGAAAGTCTAAATGAACATAAGTCTGGCGTTTGCCTATACGCTTGTCTTTATTGGCAATTATGGTGCCGTTTTCATCATAGGCAGTGAAACGCAGCGTTCTGTGGTTACGCAAATGGCCATGTCTGAAAATACCGCGTCGCAGACGCAAGCCAATCACTTTATCGTCACCTTTGGTGGGCGTGTAATTTACGCTCAGTATAGCCCTGTCGTCTATATGGAGACTTGCGGGTGCGGCATTTGCACGCACAGTCAGTACCATAATCCCAAATATGCAGACAAGACTTATTAAAAACCAGTGATGCATCGGTACTTATCCCATTKTGAACCAAAACCTTGCAAKCGTATCGCTTAGTGTCCTTTTCACGCAATGATAATGCCAACATTCTCACAGCATCAGTCACAACTTGGTGCCAAATACCTGCGCCGCACCAGCGATATGGTTGCTTTGGCTCAATGTAATGAAAGAAATAAACCACCCTTCTTACAATGATTATAGATAAATTATTAATCATATTTTGCGGTAGTTGGTTGCGTATGTTGATCGGGGAAAATCAATTATGCGAAAATATATTTCAGCACGGGGTGAATGACATGGAAATTTCCAATCTCCATCACACAAATGACAAGGAAACGATTGTCGGCGAATTTGACCTGTTGGTGACCAAGACCGATGCCAAAGGGCGCCTGACCTATGCCAGCAGCGCGTTTCAGAAAATTGCGGAACTGTCCGAAGAAGAGCTTCTGGGGCAACCACATAATATCATCCGTCACCCGGATATGCCTCGGGCCATTTTTTATCATTTATGGACCCATATCAGCAAAGGCGAGGAAGTGTTTGCCTTTGTCAAAAACCGCACCAAAAGCGGCGGTTATTACTGGGTACTGGCCCATGTAACGCCCATTACCAAAATAGAGAGTGGCGAGATCTATGGCTATCACTCTTCGCGTCGGCGCATGCCGTCCAATGTACGCTCAGAAGTAGAGGCGCTTTATGCTCGCCTTCGCGAAGTGGAGGCCCGGTTTGACCACCCTAAAAAAGCGGCGATAGAGGGACATAAAGCATTGTTGCAGGAAATCGGGGCGTGCAATTCTGTAGAGTACACGAAATGGCTATTTAATATGATAGCGCAAAAATCTCTCGCCGCCTAAACCCATAGGGAAAAGCAATGTCATTAAACTTAAAGCAATTTGGTCTTGTTTCTCTAGGAGCCTTCTTATTGGTTTCACTAGGGTTTTTATGCTCAACTCTATACTCTCAACAAAGAGCCAATCAGGTGGAACAACACCAGGAAGCTACAGCAGAAAAAATGATGGAAGTCGTTCTTCCCCTTGTGGCAACAGTCAAGGACATACGTTTTGATGTGGTGCAGGTTCAGCAATGGCTTACCGATATATCCGCCACGCGCGGCAAGGATGGCCTGGATGATGGTTTTGATGAGGCCCAAACCTATGCAGTGCGTTTTCAAGCCGACACGCAGGAAGCCCTTCGCCTGGCACAATCGGCAGGCCTGAACGAAATTATTATGGCCGTTAAAGGCGTCCAGAGCGTATTTCCAGCCTATCTGGAAACGGGGCGTAGAATGGCCGAGGCCTATGTTTCCGACGGCCCGGCGGGTGGTAATCTGGTCATGTCAGATTTTGATGCCGTGGCAGCCAAGGTTTCCAGCGCACTGGAAGTTAGCCAAAAGGCCATTGAAAGCCTGGTTGTACAATATAAACAGGATCTTGATAGCATTACGGAACAGGCACAAAAGCAACGTGTCTTTTCAACCATAGTTCTAAGCATCATGTTCGTCATTTCGCTGGGTGTGATTGCATTGCTTGGCTTTGTCGGACAACGCGCTATCGCCGCCATACTCTTACTTTCTGAAAAAATGGATATTGTGCGAAATGGTCGATTGACAGAGCGGGTGCTGCATATCAAGCGCAATGATGAGATTGGCAAAATGCAACATGCATTTAATGATCTGATGGATCTGACCGAGTTTTTTGTACGCGATGCGGGTGCCTGCATGAAGGCCTTCAGTCAGGGTATTTTCGAGCGCCGGATTTTACCAGATGGTCTGTCCGGGCGGTTCCGTGAAATTTCAGGCGAGATCAACAATGGTATTGAGGTTATGGCGCAAAAAAACCAGGAATTTATGGCAGCAGGCGGATCCTTTGAAACCGGCGTAAAGACAAATTTTGATACCATCAGTTCATCTATGTCATCCTTGCAGCAGGCCTCGCAGGATTTACTTTCTCTTTCCGAGGATTCCAACCGTGAAGCCGAAGTGGTTGCCGTAGCTTCATCCTCCAGTGCCGATGGTGTGCAGGCCGTGGCCACCGCCACCGAAGAGTTGTCTGCCTCCATTCAGGAGATTGGCCGTCAGGTGACAAACTCTGCCGAATTGGTCAGTGAAAGTGCCGCAGAGGCGCAAAACGCGGCTGAGCAAATCAATGCGTTGTCTGAAGCCAGTGTAAAGATCGGCGACGTAGTGGAGATCATTACCGGTATTGCCGAACAAACAAACCTGTTAGCGTTAAACGCTACCATAGAATCCGCCCGGGCAGGCGAAGCTGGCAAGGGCTTTGCCGTGGTTGCCCAGGAAGTGAAGGCCCTGGCCGCCCAGACCGGCTCCGCCACTGATGAGGTGCGGGCGCAGGTGGAAACCATCCAGAGCCAGACCCGCGACGCGGTTCAGGTAATTGAGGCGGTCTCTAATCGTATGAAACAAGTTAACGAGGCGGTCACGGCCATTGCCGCTGCGGTGGAAGAACAGGGCGCCGCCACCAATGAAATATCCAGCAGCATTGATACCGTAGCCAGCGAGACGGCACGCATGTCAGAAGCGGTAACACTATTGCAAACGGCCATCGTCAAAACCCGCGAATCCGCCAATGAAATGAATTCCTCTACAGGTGTGGTGAATGATGTTTCCGGCAAGGTTGCAACAGACATCGACAGCTTTATGAAAACCATGAAAGCGGTGACGGGCTAGAAGCGTCTTTTAGCCAGAAAAAATCGAAGTCAGGGGTTTTGGCCTTAATTTTTCAGGCGACGCAGCAAATAGACATACCCAAGGGCTTCGCGCCGTGCAGTTTCCTGCAGGTTTGCCGCCGCGCTATGGCCGCCATTGGTATTCTCATAATAGAGAAAATCCTTGCTCTCATCTTCCAGCAATTTGCCGAACTTTCGCGCATGGCCCGGATGCACCCGGTCATCCTTGGTCGAGGTCATCAGGAAAATTTGTGGATAATCCTTGTTGGGATCCACATTGTGATAGGGCGAGATCGAGCGCAAAAATGCCCCTTCCACTGGATCGGACGGGTCACCATATTCGCCCATCCAGCTGGCCCCGGCGAGCAGCTTGTTATAGCGCAGCATATCCAGTAACGGCACCTGACACAGCACCGCATTAAATAGGTCCGGCCGCTGGGTGTACATAACCCCCATCAGCAACCCGCCATTGGAGCCGCCGCGAATGCCAAGATGGCGCGGGCTGGTGACTTTGTTGGCGATCAGATCTTCGGCAATGGCGATAAAATCATCGTAAATCACCTGGCGTTTGGTTTTCAAACCGGCCTGATGCCATTTGGGGCCGAACTCTCCACCGCCCCGGATATTGGCCAGCACATAGGCTCCACCACTTTCCAGCCACAACTTGCCCAGTGTGCCGGAATAAGAGGGCCGCATGGAAATCTGAAACCCGCCATAGCCATAAAGCAGGGTTGGTGTGGTGCCGTCATGGGGCATGTCTTTTTTATGGACAATAAAATAGGGCACTTTGGTGCCGTCTTTCGATGTGGCTTCGTGTTGTTCCACCACCAGACCGGCGGCGTTAAAGCGCTCCGGCAGGGCATAGATTTCCTTGGCCGTATTATCTTCCAGATTGTAATACCACAAGGCATCGGGGCGCAAAAAGCTCTCTACATTGGCGAAGATAATGTCGGAATGCGCATTGACCGACGAGATGGAAATGGCGCCGTTTTCGGGCAGGTCCAGCTTGCGCCCACTCCAGCTCTTGCCATCGAAATCATAGGCGTACACGGTGCTGGCCACGTTTTGCAGCATATTGACTACCAGAGCCGAGCGCGCTGCGCTGACGCTGCCAATCGATGAACGCTCATCGGGGTTGAGCACCAGATGCACTTCGGGCAGGGCTTTGGTATCTATAAAATCCTGCAAGGAAAAAGATACCATTGCCCCTTTGGCAAAACCGGGGCCGCCATCTTTTGGGGTCCAGTCCTCTTCCAGCGTTAAAATGGCCTGGCCTTTAAAGATGTCCTGAAATTTGGATTTTGCTGGCACGGGCACCTTAACCGGGGCCCCCTCTTCGGGTAGCCACCAAATGGTGGTATCGAAAAAGGTATTGGCTTCTCTGGCGAACATAACGGCGCGATCACCCAGTTCCACCCGGTATGGCCACACACCAACATCGGTTTTATCGCCGCGCACCAGCTCCACGGCACTGTCCAGGGCGGTACCGCGTGTCCAGCGTTTGTTGACAAAGGGATAGCCCGACCGGGTCATGGTATCGCCGCCCCAGTCGGTGGCGACGATCAGCGTGTCTTCATCTTCCCAGGCAGTGCTGCCCTTGGCCTCGGGGATGATAAATCCATCCTTGACGAAGGATTTTCTGACCACATCAAATTCGCGCCGAACCGAGGCATCCTTGCCGCCGCGCGACAGGCTGATCATACAGCGCTCATAAGTGGGGGACAGGCAGTCCACGCCTTTATAGACCCAGTTTTCGTTTTCCGCCTTTGACAGGGCATCCAGATCCAGCAGCACATCCCATGTGGGATTGCCGCCGATATAATCGGCCAAGGATGTGCGCCGCCACAGGCCATGAGTATTTTTGGCGTCCTGCCAGAAATTATAAACAAAGCCGCCGCGATGGGTCCCGTAGGCGATTTTATCGGTGGCGTTCACAATGGCCAGGGCCTCGTCGAACAAGGTCTGGTATCGTGGATCGCTCTGCAGGTCTGCCAACGTGCGCTTGTTTTGCTTATGGACCCAGTTCAGCGCCTTTTCGCCCTCCACTTCCTCCAGCCATAAACGTGGATCAGCTTCCGAGGCAGCAGCGGGGGTACTCTTTGTTTTTGTTTTTGTGTTCATGGTCGGGTTTTGCTCCACAGTGGGTTGGCAGGCCGCTAGTCCCAGCGCGATGGCCATAGCAGAAAGGGATGAAAGAAGGCGCATGATGATTTTTCCCTAAAACTGGAAGGCGGACAATGATCGCAAAAAGTTTCTCGCACAATGCGCCTAAAGTGACTAAACCTTAATGCATGAAATTTGCAAAGATGAATGGCTGCGGCAATGAGTTTGCCATATTTGACGTGCGCGCGCGCGGCGGCGCGCTGTATCTGACACCGGAACAGGTCAAGGCCATTGCCAGCCCTGAACGGGGCTCGGGCTGTGATCAGATCATGGCGATCGAACAAAGCGAGGCCCCGGCCGATGCCTTTATGCGCATATGGAATGCCGGGGGCGAAGAGGTCTCCGCCTGTGGCAATGGCACCCGCGCCGTGGCCTGGCTTCTGATGCAGGAGGCGGGTTCGGATCAGGTGTGCATCCAGACCAATGCGGGGCTGTTGCACGCCCGCCGGGCCGGGGATCATCTGGTCTGTGTGGACTTGGGACCACCCAAGCTGGACTGGGAGGATATTCCCCTGGCCGAGCGTATGGACACCCGCGGCATAGACATCAAGGTCGGCCCCATTGATGCGCCGGTTCTCTCCTTGCCCGGCGCGGTGAATATGGGCAATCCCCATGCGGTATTCTTTGTTGATGATGTGGCCGCTATTGAGGTGGAAACTCTGGGGGCGATGCTGGAACATCACCCGCTGTTCCCACAGGCCGCCAATATTGGCTTTGCCGAGGTCCGCGCGCGCGATGAGATTCGTCTGCGGGTGTGGGAGCGCGGCGCCGGCCTGACCAAAGCGTGCGGCACCGGGGCCTGCGCCGCTTTGGTCGCCTGTCACCGGCGGGGTCTGACGGGGCGGCGAGCCAAACTGATCCTGGATGGCGGTGAACTGGTCATCGAATGGCGCGAGGCCGATAATCATATCCTGATGACCGGCCCGGTAGAGCTGGAATATGAGGGAGAGATGGAGGGGCTGTAGCGATCTCTTGTATACAGTATAAATGCGCCGTCCCCTTGCATTTACCCCATCGCGCCGCCACTTTGCGCGGACCATGAGCACGCTTGCCAAAACCAAAGCGGATGAAGCCAAAATCATCACGCTGGGCTGTCGCCTGAACACCTTTGAGTCCGAGGTGATGGGCCGCCATGCGCGCGATGCAGGGCTGGACGGTGCGGTGATCGTCAACACCTGTGCGGTGACCGGCGAAGCGGTGCGTCAGGCGCGCCAGACCATTCGCCGGGCCAAACGGGAAAACCCTAACGCCAAGGTGATTGTCACCGGCTGCGCCGCGCAGGTGGATGCCGATATGTTTGCCGCCATGGACGAGGTGGATCATGTGCTGGGCAATGCCGAAAAAATGAGCGCCCCTCATTGGGAGTTTACYGCCGACACCCCCCGGGTGCAGGTGGGGGATATTCAGGCCGAACATAAAATCCATACCCATAATATTGAACGTTTTGGCAGCCGTGCGCGCACTTATATCGAAGTGCAAAATGGCTGTGACCATCGTTGCACGTTTTGCATCATTCCTTTTGGTCGCGGACCGGCGCGCTCGGTCCCGGCGGACGAAGTGGTGGCACAGGTGCAAAAGATCGCAGCCAATGGCGTGGCTGAAGTGGTGCTCTCGGGGGTGGATATGACCTCATGGGGCAAGGATTTGCCGGGCAAGCCGCCTTTGGGCGCACTGGTCGGCGCGATTTTACGCGGGGTACCAGAGCTGCCGCGCCTGCGCCTTTCCTCCATTGATGCCATCATGATGGACGATGAATTATTTGCGTTGGTGCGCGATGAAGAACGCCTGACCCCTTATCTGCACCTTTCCTTGCAGGCCGGCGATAATATGATCCTGAAACGCATGAAGCGCCGCCACAGCCGCGAAGAGGCGATTGATCTGTGCGCCAAGCTGAAATCTGCGCGCCCGGGCATTGCCTTTGGGGCCGATCTGATTGCGGGTTTCCCAACCGAGACTGAAGAGATGTTTGAAAATACGCTGAAACTGGTGGAGGAATGCGACCTGTCCTACCTGCATGTGTTTCCGTTCAGCCCACGCACCGGCACCCCGGCGGCGCGCATGCCCGCCGTGCCCTCCGCCGTGGCCAAGGAACGCGCGGCGCGTTTACGCGAAGTTGGGGCGGCGGCACTGGTCCGCCATCTGGATCGCCATGTGGGCCAGACCGGCGACGTGTTGGTGGAAAAGCCTGGCTTTGGCCGTCTTGCCGATTTCTCACAGGTGCAGCTGCCCGAAAATGCCCCCGCCCGCATCGGGGCCATTATCCCGGTGCATATCGACGGCCATGACGGCACGCGCTTGAGGGGGGCAATAGCCTGATGCGTTGGTTTTGGCAGAAAAAGAAAAAACCTGAGGACAAGGGCGAAGAAACTCCAGCGATTGAGACGCCGGTTGAGAATGCCGTTGCGCCCAAGGATGAGCCAACGGCTGAGCCAAAGATTGAGCCAGAAATTGAGGAAGCCCCCACCTTACCCGAACCAGAAGACAAACCGGTCATAGAACCGGAACCTGAACCCCAATTATCTCCAGAGCCAGAGCCAGAGCCAGAGCCAGAGCCAGAGCCAGAGCCAGAGCCAGTCGCGGTTAAAGAAGAAAACGCCGCCGGGGAAACCCAAGACAAGCCAAATATTTTTGCCCGGTTTTCCTCAGGCTTAAAGCGCTCTTCCTCGCGTCTGGGCGAAGGCGTGACCTCTATCTTTACCAAGCGCAAGCTGGATGCGGAAACGCTTGAAGAGCTGGAGGACTTGCTGATTTCCTCCGATCTTGGCACAGCGCTGGCGTTGCGCTTTGGCGAGGCGCTGTCCAAAGATCGCTTTGACAAGGATATTGACGAGCGCGAAGTGCGAGAGGCGCTGGCCAGTCTGATTGCCGATGACCTGCATCCCTTGCAGAAAAAACTGGACTTTAGCGCCGGACCAACGCCGCAAGTAGTGCTGTTTGTCGGGGTGAACGGATCGGGAAAAACCACGACGCTGGGCAAAATCGCGGCCAAATTGAACCAACAGGGTAAAAAAGTGCTGATGGTGGCGGGCGATACCTTTCGCGCGGCGGCGATTGAACAACTAAAAGTCTGGGGCGAGCGCACACAAACGCCGGTGATCGCCCGCGAGATCGGGGCCGATGCGGCGGGGCTGGCCTTTGATGCGCTGGCGCGCGCCAAAAAAGAAGGCGTGGATATTATCCTGATGGATACCGCCGGACGTTTGCAAAACAAAACCGAGCTGATGGAAGAGCTGCGTAAAATCGTCCGTGTGATTAAAAAACAGGATGAGAGCGCCCCGCATCATGTGATTTTGGTTCTGGATGCGACGGTCGGGCAAAATGCGCTTTCCCAGGCCGAAGCCTTTTTGGAGGCGGCAGGGGTCACCGGCCTGGTGATGACC
This sequence comes from Robiginitomaculum sp., assembly GCA_002733485.1. GTDB lineage: Bacteria > Pseudomonadota > Alphaproteobacteria > Caulobacterales > Maricaulaceae > Robiginitomaculum_B. Next base: position 15,419 of record NVVU01000025.1, on the reverse strand, counting down.
AAGCTGGACGGCACTGCCAGGGGCGGGGTGCTGGTGGCGGTTTCCGATCGTTTTCACTTGCCCATTCACTATATCGGCATTGGCGAAGGCATTGAGGATTTACAGAATTTTGATGCCGAGAGCTTTGCCGGGGCCATTGCGGGCCTGACAGAATAAATACCCATGCTGGCCATTGTTCTCATCCTGATCAGCGCGGTATTTCATGCCAGCGTTAGTCTGGTGGTCAAACAGGCGGGGGATCGGCTGGTCAACCGCGCTTTGATCAATCTGACCTCKGGCMTGATCGCCATGCCGTTATTRTTTTTTGTGGCCCCRCTAACGCCGCTGGCGGCCAAGCATYTGGCCATCGGYATYGKSTTTCACTGGSKCTATCAGATSGCCACCATTCGCGCCTTYAARCAYGGGGATTTTTCCGCCGTTTACCCGGTAATGCGCGGCACCTCGGTTTTGCTGACCGCTATCGGGGCGGCGGTGTTGCTGAATGAAAGCTTTCCCCCGGTAAAGCTGGTCGGGCTATTCATTGCCGCGCTGGCGCTGACCCAGTTTCGCAAAAGTACCAGCCCGGCGCATCGCAGTGCGCTATTATGGGCCTTGCTGACGGCGCTGATGATCGGGGCCTATACGGTCAATGACGGGGCCGGGGCCAAGGCCGCCGCCAGCGGTATCAGCTATGTGGTGTGGTTTTTTGCGATCGAGGCGTTTCCGATAACGCTGACCGCATTGATTGCCCGTCGCGGTGGTTTTTTTAGCGCCTGCCGTACGCAATGGCGACCGGCAATGCTTGGTGGGGTGATGAGCTTTGTTGGCTATGGCCTCAGCCTCATTGCCTTGCGTTTGGCCGATGTCAGTGAGATCACGGCCTTGCGCGAAACCAGTGTGGTGTTTGCCGCCCTTATGGGAGTGTTTATTTTGCACGAAAACTTTGGCAGGCGTCGCATTTTTGCGGCCCTTGCTCTTGCCGCCGGTCTTATATTCATGCAGCTGGGCGGGTAGGAGATTGCAGAGATGAAAAACAATCGTTTATTACTGGATATGGGGCCGCTGGTCATCTTTTTTGCGGCCTATAAATTTGCCGGCATATTCTGGGCAACGGGCCTTTTCATGGTGACCATGGTTCTGGCGCTGGGCTTTAGCTGGCTTAGCGAAAAGCGCCTGCGCATCATGCCGGTGATCACGCTGGTGCTGGTGCTCTTCTTTGGCGGGCTGACGCTGTATTTCAAAGACAGCACGTTTATCAAGATGAAACCGACGGCGATTTATCTGCTGTTCGCCATGGCGCTGGGCGGCGGGGCGGCCTTTGGCCAGTATTATCTGAAAGTAGTTTTTGACGGTGCCTTTGAAATGCCAGATACGGTTTGGCGTGTGCTCAGTTGGCGCTGGGCTGGATTTTTTATGGCGCTGGCGGTGCTGAACGAGCTGATATGGCGCAATTATTCTGAAAATGTATGGGTGAATTTTAAGGTGTTCGGTCTGTTACCACTCACCCTGGTGTTTGCCTTTGCCAATATGCCATTGATGATGAAGCATATGCGCGATGAAGACGCGGAAAAATCCAGCTAAACTATAATATTCAGCAAGGATCCCGGTGGCAGGGGTGTACCGGCCGCTGTCGCGCGCAAGGGGGCCTCGCGCATTGGTGCTGCATGGGTAACAGATTGCGCTGTGCTGGTTTGCGGTGATGAAACCGGGACTGTGGCATTAGTGCGGGCCGTAGGGGCGGCTTTTTTCAGTTCAGAAAAAAACGCTGCCGAGGCGGCTTTGGCCTCGGCATTGGTGCGCTGCACGCCCAGTTGTTGCGCAGCGATCAGGGATGACTGGCCAGTGACTTTCATGTCGGATTCGCTCTTCTGCGTCCAGTATGGTTAATTGATATTAACCATAAGCGCGAAGCCTTATCGCAAGGTTAATCCTTGGGCGATGGTGCAGATTTCAGCGCCGGCATAATGCGTTTTTCAATAATGCTGGAATCCAATGGACTGGCCCAATTGGTGAGAATGGTGCCATCGGCACCGATTACAAAGGTCTCGGGCACCCCGGTAATGCCATAATCAATGCCGGTGCGCCCGTTGGCATCTTCGCCAATGGCCACAAACGGGTTGCCCAGCTCTTCGATAAAGGCGCGCGCGGCCTCGGGCCTGTCTTTATAATTAATGCCGATAATGGTGATGCCCTGCGCTGCCAGATCCATCAATATCGGGTGTTCGGCGCGACACGGTGTGCACCAGGAGGCAAAGAAATTGATCACCACAGGTTGGCCGGCATAATCGGCCAGTGCTACCGGCTCGGTGCCGTCCAGCGCAATTAGCGTAAAAGCGGCGGCATTTTGTCCGACCAGCCGGGAAATCGCGGGGCCTTTATCTCCGCGCAGGATCATGGCGACGAACAGTCCAAACAGCGAAGCCAGGACCAGAACTGGTACAATAATGAGTAAGCGACGCATGGCAGGCTCCTTGTCGTCACGAGAGTGTCAAATCTTGCGTGAAAACGCCCAAGATCAATAGACCCGGGCCATTGGCTGTGCAATACGGGATATACATTAGACTCATCAGCCGGGCAGCGTCCTTCCCGATTATTGCGCTGCACCACGGCTCATACAAAAAGGATGATCCCATGGCTTCTCTGAACAGTTTTAATTGCCGCCGCACTCTGGATGCCGGGGGCAAGACCTATACGTATTTTGATCTGAAAGAAGCCGAGAAAAATGGCCTTGCGGGCATTTCATCCTTACCGTTTTCCCTGAAGGTTCTTCTGGAAAATCTGTTGCGTTTTGAGGACGGCAGTTCCGTCACCAAAGCCGATATCGAGGCCGTGGCCAAATGGCTGGACACGCGCTCATCAGACCATGAAATTGCCTTTCGCCCGGCCAGGGTGCTGATGCAGGACTTTACCGGCGTACCGGCTGTGGTGGACTTGGCCGCCATGCGCGATGCAGCGGTATCGCTGGGGGCTGGTGCCGACGTAATCAATCCGCAGGTGCCGGTGGATCTGGTGATCGACCATTCGGTGATGGTGGATAATTTTGGCCATGCGGACAGTTTTGAAAAAAATGTGACCCGCGAGTTTGAACGCAATCAGGAACGCTATGCATTTTTGCGCTGGGGCTCCACCGCCTTCACCAATTTTCGCGCTGTGCCACCGGGGGCCGGGATCTGTCACCAGGTTAATCTGGAATATCTGGCGCAAACGGTCTGGACCAATGAAGAGGACGGCGAAGCCTTTGCCTATCCTGATACGCTGGTTGGCACAGACAGCCACACCACCATGGTCAATGGCCTTTCAGCCCTGGGCTGGGGTGTGGGCGGTATCGAGGCCGAAGCAGCCATGCTGGGCCAGCCCATTTCAATGCTGATCCCCGATGTAGTCGGGTTTAAATTGCACGGCTCCATGCCCGAAGGAGCCACGGCCACCGATCTGGTACTGACGGTCGTGCAAATGCTGCGCGAACTGGGCGTGGTGGGCAAGTTCGTAGAATTTTATGGCGACGGGCTGGATCATCTATCCTTGGAAGATCAGGCAACGCTGGCCAATATGGCCCCGGAATATGGCGCAACCTGTGGCTTTTTCCCGATCGACAAAGATACCATCACCTATCTGACTGCCACAGGGCGCGATGCGGACCGCATTGCGCTGGTGGAAGCGTATGCCAAAACGCAAGGCATGTGGCGCGAAACCGGGCATGAGCCGCACTTTACAACAACGCTGGGCTTGAACCTTGGTGAGGTGAAGCCCTCCATTGCCGGGCCAAAACGCCCACAAGATCGCATCACGCTGGATAATGCCGCCAGTGCTTTTGCCGAGGCCATGGACAAGGTTTTTGACAAGGCCGGGGACGCGGATGCATCCGTGGCCATTCCGGGCGAAGATTACAGCGTTGGCCATGGTGATATTTTTATTGCTGCCATCACCTCGTGCACCAACACCTCCAACCCGTCAGTGATGCTGGGCGCAGGCCTGTTGGCAAGAAATGCAGTCAAAAAAGGCCTGAAAGTGAAACCCTGGGTGAAAACCTCACTGGCACCGGGATCACAAGTGGTTACCGATTATCTGAATAAAGCCGGCCTTCAGGACGATCTGGATGCGCTGGGCTTTAATCTGGTGGGTTATGGTTGCACCACCTGTATTGGCAATTCCGGGCCATTGCCGGAACAGTTTTCCAAGGCCATCAAGGATGGCGATCTGGTGTCGTGTTCGGTGCTTTCGGGCAATCGTAATTTTGAAGGCCGCATCGGCCCGGATATCAAGGCCAATTATCTGGCCTCGCCGCCATTGGTGGTGGCCTATGCCATTGCCGGTTCACTGAATGTGGATATTACCAAAGATCCGCTGGGCGAAGATGGCGATGGTAATCCGGTTTACCTGCGCGACATCTGGCCCACCACCCATGAGATTGCTGAAACGGTGCGCAATTGCGTGACCCCGGATATGTTTGCCAAGCGTTATGCCGACGTCTTCAAGGGCGATGAACACTGGCAGAAAATCCAGATCACAGGCGGCGAAACCTATGACTGGAATCCGTCCTCGACCTATATCCAGAACCCGCCGTTTTTCGAAGGCATGACCATGGATATTGAGCCGGTCAAAGATATTGAAAACGCGCGAATTCTGGGCCTCTTTGGGGATAGCATCACCACCGACCATATCAGCCCGGCCGGGGGCATCGCCTCAAACAGTCCGGCGGGGGATTATCTGCGAAGCTATCAGGTGCCGCCCAGCGAATTTAACTCCTATGGCTCGCGCCGTGGCAACCATAATGTGATGATGCGGGGCACCTTTGCCAATATCCGTATTCGCAATCTGATGCTGGACGGCGTTGAAGGCGGTTTCGCCAAGCATTTCCCGGATGGCAAAGTTGAGCCGATTTATGACGCCGCCATGCAATACGCCGATGACGGCGTGCCGCTGGTCGTGATCGCAGGCAAGGAATACGGCACAGGCTCTTCTCGGGACTGGGCCGCCAAGGGCACGCGCCTGTTGGGGGTTCGGGCGGTGTTGGTGGAGAGTTTCGAGCGCATTCACCGCTCCAATCTGATTGGCATGGGGGTGTTGCCCTTGCAATTCCTGGATGGTCTTAATCGTGAAGCTCTGAACCTGATCGGCGATGAAGTCGTTACTATTCATGGGCTTAACTCGATTTCGCCTCAGGAAAAAGTCAGCGTGCAGATCAAGGCCGCTGATGGAAGCAAACAGAGCTTTGACGCGCTGGTGCGTATCGATACCGATGATGAGATGGAATATTTCCGCAATGGCGGTATTTTGCATTACGTGCTGCGCAATCTTGCGCGGACGTAATGCGTTCGCCGTGCGCTTCACATCCAATTGATTTGTACGTGTTCATTTCGGTGACTAGTATGGGCCGATGATTGCACGATCACTTCTTGCCCTTGTGAGCATTCTGGCCCTGGCTATGGCCGGGCAAGCGCAGGAAAACACGCCTGCGGCCCGTGAAGTTGTGGTCGAGCTGTTTACCTCTCAGGGCTGTCCGAACTGTCCAAAAGCAAATGCCTTTCTGGCAGACCTGTCGACACAAAAGGAAGTCATCGCGCTTAGCTTTGCGGTGGATTACTGGGATTATCTGGGATGGCGCGATACCTTTGCCATGCCAGCATTCACTGCGCGCCAATATGCCTATGGCAAGGTGTTGGGCACGCCCCGGGTCTATACGCCACAAATCATTATTGACGGGCGTAAAATCTATAAAGGCGTGCGTGAGAAAAAAGTCCGCAAGGCGGTGGAGCAGCAATTGCAAAACGCCGATGCTGTGGACCCGGATGCCCCTAGGGTACAGGCACACCTGAACGCAGATGGCAAACTGGTGCTGGATATATCAGGTTCTGCCAATGGCAAGGCGGCTATCTGGATGGCGGCCTATACGCCGGGCGAACAAAGTATTGAGGTTCAAGGCGGGGAAAACAAGGGAAAAAAAATGGTGCAGGTCAACATGGTCACTGGATTGACCAAATTGGCAGACTGGACCGGCGGCCATACCCGCATGGTGTTGCCCATGCCTGAAGAGGGGGGGTGCGCGATCCTTCTGCAAGCCAGCGGACAGGGGCCGATATTGGCTGCGACCAAGGTGGAATCCTGATCCGCACCGGATATTACGCGAAAATCCAATGCATTGAACTTGTGGATAAAAAAATATGAATTTTTATATCGCAATTTGTAGCGCGACTGCACCGCTTTATTGAGAAATTTGTATTAGCCTTTGACTCATGGGAATGGGTAAAAGGACATACGCGATCATCAGGCAGGGGATGATATCTTTCATCCTCACCGGCACGATCTTTTGTCTGCCTGCGCTGGCACAGGCCAGCGACCATACCACAAAAGCAGGGCAAGGGACGTTGCCCTCACACTTGGAGGGTTTGCGTAAAGCCGGCAGCGGTAGCCAGATTTGGCCCACTCAAAAGCCCGCCTTTATCGTCTACACCCACTTAGACCCGGCGATGAAAGTACCGGTCAGTGTGCTTGTGCATATTGTTGGAGCTGCCCTGCAGCGCCATGCCATCAAAGGGCATAAGCTGTTCATCAAACATTATATTCAGGGTGAAAATAAAAAGAGCTGGTATGCTCTGGCCGGGGCAGGAGGTCATGCGGTGGCGCTGAAGCCGGGATCACCAATAGAATCCGACGGTTTACGCCTGCAAGGGCGGGCAAAGATTGGTGTTGCGCAATTGGGCATGGCGCGGGATATAGGCGGTGGTCGTGTAATCCTGGGATATCTGCGCAACAACACCAGGCGCGACGCGCTGATCCCATACTCTACACGCAAGGAACGTCAGAATATGGCGGCATTGACCTTGACCATCAAGCGCTGAATTTTACGTATACCCACCCTTTTATTTTGGCCTTGCCGCTTTGGTCCATCCCCCTATGATGCCATCAGGAAAAAGGGGAGAGCTAAAATGGGTGCTGTAGATATGCTAATGCCGGTCATGGTGCTGGCTGGATGGACCATGATTATTCTGATCTGGCTTTATGCCACGCGCATACCGGCGATGAGCAAGGCCAAGATTGAYCCACAAGATGYGCTGAGCGGGGATTTATCGTCTAAAATCCCGCTTTCAGTGCGCCAGATTGCTGATAATTATAATCACCTGCTGGAGCAACCGCCGCTCTTCTATGCAGTAGCGCTGGCCATTGCGGCCATGGGGCATGTGGACATGGTGGCGGTGAATGCTGCCTGGGCTTATACGATTTTGCGGGTGCTGCATTCACTGGTGCAATGCACGTATCACAAGGTCATGCACCGCTGGGYGCTGTTTATGCTGTCTTCATTGGCGCTGGGCGTGATGGTGGTGAATGAACTGCTCAAGCTGTTCGGCGGATAATGCAATAATAAATGTCATGCGTGCTTGACACTCACGCATAAAATGTCATGTTAACTTTCCATATTGCTTAGGAAAGCTGACATGACTGTGCGCAATGCCCTGAAAACGATTTGTATCAAAAAGCCGTTCACCCCCTGGCTTCCCATTTTTGTGGGTGTGGGCACCGCCGTGGGGGCGGGTCCGGGTGTGCCCATGGGCGTTGGGGTTGGCGTCGGGGTGGTGCTGGGGGTTTTATTCAGCCTCTGGCGTATGCGCTAGGCGGTATTTATCTGCACAAACTGCACCGGATAAAATCTTATCTGTTGATAATCAGATACACCCCCTTGTGGTTAACGCTGCTTTAAGCCCAATATGTTGGGGTTGATGGTGCAAGTGTGAATCACAGGGGCTGTATTAAAATGCACAAAACTTCTTCTTTGCCAGGTCTGTTGACGCCGTCCTTTGCCTATAAGCCGTTTCGTTATCCGTGGGCTTATGATTTCTGGAAGAAGCAGCAACAGGTGCACTGGATGCCCGAGGAAGTGCCGCTGGGCGAGGATTGCAGCGATTGGGCAACCCGGCTTTCTGATGGCGAGCGCAATCTGCTGACGCAAATTTTCCGTTTTTTCACCCAGGGCGACATTGAGGTGAATGACAATTATATGGAGCATTACGCCCGTATTTTTAAGCCCACCGAGGTAAAAATGATGCTGTCGGCGTTTTCAAATATGGAGACGGTGCACATCGCCGCCTATGCGCTGTTGCTGGAAACCATTGGCATGCCCGACAGTGAGTTTTCAGCCTTCATGGAATATGAAAGCATGGCGGCCAAGCACAATTACATGCAGCAATTTGGCACCGATACCAATGAGGATATTGCCCGCTCTCTGGCCATGTTTGGCGGCTTTACCGAAGGGCTACAGCTTTTTGCCTCCTTTGCCATGTTGATGAATTTCCCCCGCTTTTCCAAAATGAAAGGCATGGGCCAGATTGTCTCCTGGTCGGTGCGCGACGAAAGCCTGCATTGYGAAGGYATGATMAAAATGTTYCATGAATTTTCTCATGAAACCGGCTGCGTCACCAAATCAGTGGCCGACGATATTGTGGATTGCTGTAAGACCGTGGTYGGCCTCGAGGACAAATTTATCGAYCTGGCCTTTGAAATGGGCGAAGTTGAGGGCATGAATGCYGCCGACATTAAAGGYTATATCCGTTATATTGCTGACTGGCGGCTGGGYCARYTGGGCYTGCCTACCGTCTAYGGAGTCAGCAAGCATCCYTTGCCATGGCTTAGCGARATTCTGAACGGTGTCGAGCATGCCAACTTTTTCGAAGCCCGCGCMACCGAATATTCCAAGGGCGCAACGCARGGGGAATGGCACGGRGATGRAGGGGTCTGGTCAATGTTTGACCAGCGCAGAATGGGTGTAAATACGCTCTAGCCTAAATTAGGCTTATTGCGTGAGYATGTGAGATMTGTGATGCAACGTTTTATGAAACCGTCCTGGCTGCTGCTTGCGGTGATTGTTATCGCTCTTGCCATTACCGGCTGGCAACACCGGCCATCTTCGGCGCCGAAAGAAGCCATAGTAGACCATAACGGGGTGGCGCTGTCCGCCCTGGCAATTGAGGGCCATGAAACCTTCAAGAAAAACTGCGCGCGGTGCCATGGAGAATACGCCACTGGCACCAATTCCGGCCCGCCCCTCATCCATGATATTTATAATCCGGGGCATCATGGCGATGGGGCATTTTACCGTGCGGTCCGGCAAGGCTCGCCCCAGCATCACTGGAATTTTGGTAATATGCCGCCACAGCCACAGGTCAGCGATGCCGAGATTGCCAGTATTATTCGCTATATACGCGAAACCCAGGTCGCCAATGGTATCGTGTATAAAAAACACGTCATGTAATGCTCATTTTTGCAAATATTATTCATCTCTTTGCTATGCCGCTATGCTTTTGGCGCGTTGCAACAGCCCGCTTAGCTCTTTGAACAGCTCACCCTGATGATCCGCCATCGCGGTTCTGGCGCTGTTGGTGCGTAATAGCCGCATGGCCCTCAAATTGGCCTCTTCAGTGCATTTCCCCATAGTTATCAATCCCTGATCAGGCAGTTTCAATAAAAATATGGCCTTTTGAACGGGGGAAGTATCTCGGCTTTCAACGTGTTCGAAGGCCTTATTGGACTTCATGGCATTATAGCATATGCGGTCCAGAGAGGCGCTCATCTCCTGCTTGTCCTCTGGGCTGAAACCACCGGCCAACACCCATTTTTGCGCCCGCGCACAAACTGAAAGGCGTTCAAATACTTTGGCCCCGCCATTGCTAAGCCAACGGTCGGTCTTGTGCGCTCCAATAATGGCCCGCAGGAAGGTGGCCAGTTTTTGCTTGTTCTGTTCGCCAATCATGCTTTGTTCAAAATCGATAAGAGTGAGAATTTCCTCGCCCGGATTTTTGGCTGAGATCAATAACCGTTCAACCGAGCTGGCTTCCAGCAGGCGTGATGAGCGGATAATAAAAGCTTCGCTCAGTTGGTCAGGTGGGGCCAGAGCGGGCGGCAGTCTGACCAGACGGTTAGCTAGCGAGCGGTTCAGCATTACCTCGTCTTCAAAGCGGTCAGGATAAAGCCGACGTGGGCCGCGCAGCTCCTGAAACACTCGGGCAACAAGCGCGCTTTGGGTTTCCGGCAGTCTTTCCGAGCTGATGGCAATGGCCAGCATGCGGGCGCTGTCGCTGGCATTTTCTGGTGCCTTGCCACACAAAATATCGGTGATGCGGTTCAACCGATCGCCCAGCTCTTCGCCATTAACGCATTTATCCAGAGCATGGGGCAGGGCCGTGATTTCCGCCAAAAATGCATCCAGCACAGAAAGACCTACATTTTCCTTGTCTGGCTCAACCAGYGCATCACTGACACAACCGGCCAGAAAGGAGATTTTATCCGGCCAGCTGCTGACATCCGATAAACGCGAGGCGATGGCTGAACTCAGGGCAAATCCCGGTGCCTTAAAATCCTTTACTGCCGCCAGTGTGGCTGCAAAGCCGCGATTGTTAAATTCCAGCGTGCGTTTTTGCGCCTTGGCCCGACGTAACTGGTCGGTGGCGGCATCGGCAAGTTCAGTCAGGCGACGCACGATATGCTGAACCGAACATTCCATGGCACCGGCCTGGGTGATGGCGACTTTCTGAATGGCATGCTGGCGATCATGACCTGCCGCCGCCAGTTTTTCTGCCAAATCAGAACGGTGCAGCAGCTCCAGCGTGCATACCCCGTTTTGGCGCAGCCATGGCGCCAGTGCGCGACCCAGTGTGCGCCGGGTGTGTATGGCATAAAGATCATCGGGGGAGTTGCAGGTGGGCTCCATCTTGTTGTCGGCGCGGATTTTACGCGTATGTCGTTCCTCGCCTTCTTCAAAAATGGTCACGCTTAGAAACGTATTTTGGCTTTCGTCATACGATTCTTTGGTGACCCGCACAGAGCCTTTGGGCAGGCCTTCCAGTTGCATTTTCGCAATTCTCAAGGCGTCTTCGCGTGATTGCAAAGCCTGATCAAGATGCCAGCTGGCCTTGCGGTTTTTCTTGATGAAAATCTCAAAATGGATTTCCGCACTCATATTTCATCCCCCCGGATTTAAGGTGAAGACTAGATGTAATGCTTTAAGGTCTGGTGAAGGCCTTTTTTTCGCCCGTTTTATGCCCGGCTTTGTATTTACGCACAGATGTCCTAAATAGAGTGTTCTCAGTTCAAGAGGATTCAAATGACCACGATTGCCCTTGTCGATGATGACAAGAATATTCTGACTTCCGTCTCCATGTTTCTGGAGGGTGAAGGCTATCAGGTACATACCTATCACGATGGCACGGCGGCGCTTGCTGGCCTGACTGACCGGCCGCCGGATCTGGCTATTCTGGATGTGAAAATGCCGCGCATGGATGGCATGGAATTGTTGCGCCGTTTGCGCCAGACCTCGAGCATTCCAGTAATTTTCCTAACCTCCAAGGACGACGAAATTGATGAGGCCCTTGGATTGAACCTCGGGGCGGATGATTATGTCACCAAGCCTTTCTCGCAACGGTTGCTGGCCAGCCGGATTAAGGCCATCTTGCGCCGCGCCAAAGGCGAAATGGGTAGCGAGACCGCTGAAGAGGGCGATCAGAAAGTGGTGGTTCGTGGCCAGTTGACGCTGGATCCAAATCGCCATGCCTGTCTGTGGGATGGCAAGCCGGTGCGCCTTACGGTGACCGAATTTCTGATCTTGCAGGCGCTGGCACAACGCCCGGGTTATGTCAAAAGCCGGGACCAGCTGATGGATGCGGCCTATGATGACCAGATTTATGTGGATGACCGTACCATTGATTCGCACATCAAGCGCTTGCGCAAAAAATTTCGTGTTGTGGATAAAGACTTTGATGCAATCGAGACCCTTTATGGTGTCGGTTATCGCTATACCGCGTAATGGCGGGGACTGACCAACAGCGGCGGCATCCGCGTGCCTGGTCCCGCCTTTCTGCACAAATTTTTCTCGCCAATCTGGCGGGGCTGTTTGTGCTTCTCGCCGGGGTGCTGGTACTGGACCAGATGCGCGAAGGCCTGATTGAGGCACGCATTGCCAATTTGCGATCCCAGGCCGAATTAATCGCCGGCGTGCTGGAGGAGGCCGCCACGTTTGGCGAGCCAAAACCAACGCTGGACGTACCTCGGGCCAGTTCGGTGATGAGCAGTCTGTACCTGTCAGATGAAGCGGCTCGTGTTCGTTTGTTTGATGCCAAGGGAGCCTTGATTACCGACAGCGCTATTTTGCTGGATAAGGTACGTGTAGGGCCGCTGGACCCGGTGCCGGAACCCCATGGGTTTATAGAGCGCATGCAGTCGGGGGTGTGGGAATTTGTGCAAAAAGTGCGCGACCTGCCCCCCTTTAAGCGCCATATCGGTGAGTATACGCGTACCATTCAGGAAGAAGTCAGCCTGGCCCTGTTGGGTGAAGCGGTAGCAGGGGAACGCATTGGCAGCAATGGTGAGCGGCTGGTATCGGTATCGGTGCCGGTGCAACGGGTGGTGGCGGTGCTGGGGGTTTTGACAGTCGAATCAGGCGATGTGGATGCCATTATTGCCGCCGAGCGCCGTGCGCTGGTGCCTTTCATTCTGGTGGCGGTTCTGGTGACCCTGATCTCCTCTACGCTGCTTACCATATTTATTGCCCGGCCGATCCGCAAACTGGCACGCACCGCCGAGCATATCCGCCGGGGCGGCCAGCACCGGACCATGCCGGATCTGTCCAACCGCCGCGATGAGATTGGCGATCTGTCACGGGCCTTTGAGGCCATGACCGCCGCACTTTATGACCGCCTTGGGGCCATTGAAAGTTTTGCCGCCGATGTTGCCCACGAGATTAAAAACCCGCTGRCTTCAATCCAGAGTGTAGTCGAAACCCTGCCCGCGATAGAGGACCCGGAGCGGCGGGCGCGGTTGCTGAAAATCCTGCAAAACGATGTGCAGCGGTTGAACCGGCTGATTACAGATATTTCGGCCTATTCGCGCCTCGATGTTGATCTGGCCCGCTCCCGGGCCGGCCCGATTGATCTGCCTCGTCTGCTCACAGATATTGTGGCCGGTTATGGCAAAAATCATGCAAAATCGAAGATGCCGGTGAAGCTGGATATCGCCATGCAAACTCCCAATATTATTTATGGCTCCGAAGATGCGTTGGCCCGGGTCTTTCAAAACCTGATCGACAATGCCCGCACCTTCAGTCCCAAGGGTGCCAAAGTGCATGTACGCCTGGAGCCGGGCACGCGCGATGGATCGAACAAGTCTGCGATTGTGCGCATTATAGTTGAGGATGAGGGGCCGGGCATCCCTAAGCAAAGCCTGGAAAATATATTCACGCGGTTTTATACGGACCGCCCGGAAGGTGAAAATTTTGGCTCCCATTCCGGTCTGGGGCTGGCCATCGCCAGACAAATCTGTACCGCGCACAATGGCCGCATCTGGGCAGAAAACAAAACCAGGCTCAGCGAGGATAGCCCCGAAGCCGGAACGGTGGTTACCGGGGCGCGCTTTGTAGTTGAACTTCCCACAGACATGAGATCATAAACCCTCTATGCACGGCCCTCTGCATGGGTTTAGATGCAGGTGATTTCGCAGATGTTTGGGGACTTTCATGATCGGACTGGTGGTTGTTACCCATGGACAATTGGCACGCGAGTTTGTCGCGGCCATGGAGCATGTTGTTGGAAAGCAAAAAGACACCTGCAGCATTTGTATTGGTGCCGATGACGATATGGATCAGCGTCGCAATGATATTCGTGAGGCCGTTCGGGCCACTGATCAGGGCGAGGGCGTGCTGATCCTGACCGATATGTTTGGCGGTACACCATCTAATCTTGCCTTGTCCCTGCTGGAAAAAGACAAGGTTGAAGTGCTGGCCGGGGTTAACCTGCCCATGCTGATTAAAATTGCCGAGGCGCGCGGCCATACTACGTTATCTGAACTGGCTGCCCAGGGGCTGGATGCTGGGGCGCGTTATATCGCGCTGGGTTCGGCCATAACAAATGCATCTTCATGAGCGCGGATAAGGGCATGATTAACGCAGAGGTGATCATCCCCAATGCCCGGGGCCTGCATGCGCGGGCATCAGCGCGCTTTGTCACCTGCGCCAGTGGATTTGATGCCCATATCACGGCCCGGGCCGCCGGGCGCAGCGTATCGGCGGATTCGATAATGGAGCTGTTAATGCTTGCCGCCGCCAAGGGCACGTCATTGACCATATCGGCAAAGGGGCCACAGGCCACCGAGGCGGTGGCCGCGCTTTGTGCGCTGGTTGAAGATGGCTTTGGTGAAAACGGCTAGGGCCTCATATTAACAACTGCAATAATCTTGAAGATTGCATATCCCTATTCCCCCTAAGACCCCAAGAGCACCAGAGCACATTAAGAGCACGCCGGAGCACACAGAGCACCGTATGAGCACAATGAATGCCGCATAACACTAAGAAAACAAAGAAATATTAAGTGGTTGTAAATGTCTATTTTTGAATCAATTTACAATATATGTTGTTAATTAAAATATCGAATTGTACATAAATGTAGAGAAAAATTTGTATCAAAAATTATTAATGCATTGAAATATAAGGTAAAACAGTTTACAAAAGTTTCATCAAAGTGACATTCCAAGGAGTTGGGGTCCAAACCCGACACCCCTTGGAATGCTACTCGCCTAGAATCGAGTTGAAACCACATTGTAGAGTTTGGGGTCCACACCTAAGCTCGCACAATTATAGAATAAAGGGTAACTATATGAGAAATCTAAATAAAAGACAAAAAAGCAAGGTGGAGAAACAAAAATTAGAGTACAGGAAAAATTTATGGCCCTCTCTAGATAAATCCAAGCTATGGGATCGTCAAACTACCGACGGTTGGCTATCGGTTCCACGAGCATTACCGTTAATATTGAGAATTATGGATAAACTTGCTACTAAAGGGCAACCTGTATCGCATGCTTATCTTGATTTATGGTGCAGAACGTTTGATGATTCATTTGTCATTGTGAGCAAACCTCGAGAAATGGCCTATTACTCCGGGTTTTCTGGTGAGCGAGCAGAACGGACTTGGGGCACACGGATTCGCTGCCTACAAGAGCTTGGTTTTATTGATTTTAAAGAAGGAATTAGTGGGCCAATCAATTATGTGTTGATATATAATCCCTACCAAATCATAGAACAGCACTACAAAAAGCAGGCGGTGAGTGAAAAAGACTTTATTGCCTTAAAATTTAGGGCCATGGAAATAGGTGCCAACGAATTTAAGGAGGAGGCTATCAAGGTCTCTCCTAACTCAGACGCTAAATCCAAGTCAGATTAATTGCTTGGTCCAATTTTGAGGCTTATATTCGCAAAAAATAAAATTCCCTTTATGACTTATAATACTCCGCTAACCACAGCCAGACCCGCCGCAAAACCGCGTAAATCTTGGGCATTATCGGCATGAATACCGCCCAGCGCATAGACCGGCCCGGGGGCGGTTTTGGCAATGCGGGTAAAGGCATCCAGCCCGAGGGCAGGATTGGCCCCATCGCAATCAGTTGCAAAAACCGGAGATAATAAAACC
>NVVU01000024.1 GCA_002733485.1 Robiginitomaculum sp. | reverse complement strand
GGCTATGTCGGTTCCGATATTGCGGACTGCGGATAATGTGCCAGTTGGCGTGCAATTCGAGGGCAATTGGGGCGATGAAGCTAATTTGTTCGCACTGGCGGAACAATTAGAGCAGATTGCACCATGGGCGCAAGATTGGCCCGACATGGTGAGCGGATAGGAGAATTGACGATGAATTTACACCAAATTTTTATAGCACTGACCTTGCCCGCCGCATTACTCGCGTCGTGCGGGGAACCTACCCAAAAATCAGCTTCACAGTCTGAAATGGGGCAGGTGAACCTTGCATATCAAAAGCAATTGCAGTTGCAATTACTGGATGCAAAACCCGGTGATATCATCACCATTCCGGAGGGATTTTTCTCGTTCGACCGCTCGCTTTCCCTAACCGTTGATGGCGTGACCATTCGTGGGGCGGGGCACGATAAAACCATTTTATCGTTCAAAAACCAGATCGCCGGAGCCGAAGGATTGTTGGTCACGGCCAATGATTTTACCATTGAACATCTGGCCATTGAAGACACCATTGGCGATGCGCTCAAAGTCAATGAAGGCAATAATATTGTGATCCGGGGGGTTCGTACCGAATGGACCAATGGCCCGGATAAAGACAATGGTGCCTATGGCATTTATCCGGTGCAAACCACCAACGTTCTGGTTGAGGATTGCATTGCAATTGGTGCGTCGGATGCCGGTATTTATATCGGCCAGTCTCGCAACATTATCATGCGGCGTAACCGGGCTGAATACAATGTGGCCGGGCTGGAGGTCGAAAACTCGATCAATGCCGATGTCTATGAAAATGTGGCAACTAACAATACTGGCGGCATTTTGGTGTTCAATCTGCCCAATCTGGAACAACGCGGCTACCAGACCCGGGTACACCACAATCAGGTTTTTGAAAATAACCTCAAGAACTTCGCTCACAAGGGTGCGATTGTGGCCAGCGTTCCGGCCGGGACTGGCATTATCATCAGCGCCAATGACCAAGTCGAAATTTTTGAAAATGTTATCAAGAACAACAAGACCTCAAATGTGGTGGTTTCCAGTTATTTCTCGATCGGCTCGATGACCGAGGCCGGAATCAAGGAGAGTTTCGATCCGTACCCGGAAGAGATTTATATCCATGACAATATATTTGAAGGCGGTGGTAATTCGCCGGACATGCTGGAAATGAAGGCCTTGCGGATTGCCATGTTTGGCCTGAAAGGCCGCTTGCCGGATATCCTGTGGGATGGTTTTGCTAATCCGGAACTGCCCGCCGACACCAAGCGTTTATGTGTGCAAAATGGTGCGGCAGAAGTGATCAATATCGACGGTCCTAATGGCAATAAGTCACCCAGCATGGATCAAAGCGCCTATGACTGCACATTGCCACCATTGCCGGAGGTAACACTTTGAACCAGAAATGGTTTTTGGGTTTTGGGGTTCTGCTTACCTTGGCTGCATGTGCGCCAACTGAGCAATCTGTATCGGTTTTTTTGGAGGAAAATCCAGAAAATTTAAGTGATTGGGGTGTTGTTGTTGTTGCCAAATCAGGCAGTTTGGCCTTGGGCCAGCATGTTGTGCCGTATGATTTGAATACGCCGCTTTTTACCGATGCAGCCCACAAATTGCGGACGCTCTATGTACCCCCCGGAAGGTTTGCCAACTACCGCACCAGTCAGGCGCTGGATTTTCCGGTGGGGTCCGTGTTGTCGAAAACCTTCTTTTATCCAAAAGATGATGCCGGACAATTGTTGAACACTAAATATACCGGCGACGACTTTGCCGGTGAGGGTTTGAATCTGGCCAAGGTCAGATTGATTGAAACCCGTGTGTTGGTCCACCGCGAAGCCGGGTGGGTGGCGCTTCCCTACATCTGGAATGAGGCGCAAACTGATGCGGTTTTGGAGCGCACGGGTGGTGTGCAATCTTTAACGTTGCAATTGCCCGATGGGGATCAGCAGAGCTTTGCCTATGTGGTTCCTAATGCCAATCAATGCGCCGGTTGCCATGCGGTCAATGCGACGACCAAACAGATCGCGCCGATCGGTCCAGCCCCGCGTCATTTGAACAAGGTGTATCCATACGTCGATGGCGAACAGAACCAATTGGCGCACCTGTCCGATTTGGGAATTCTGGACGGGTTTAATCCGGCGGAGCAACATCCACGCAATGCCAACTGGCAGGATGAGAGAGCTTTGCTGGAAGGTCGTGCAGCTGCCTATCTCGATATCAATTGCGGTCATTGCCATAACCCGCATGGCGCGGCGGATACTTCTGCTTTGTATCTGGACTTGCCGGGAGACGATTATACTGGTGGGAATTCCGGCCTGTGCAAACCGCCGGTGGCGGCTGGGCAGGGCACAGGTGGTCGCAAGTTTGATATTGTTCCGGGGCAGGCCGAGGCATCTATTCTGTGGTACCGGATGAACTCAACCAATCCAGCGGTAATGATGCCGGAGCTGGGGCGCTCGACCATTGATCATGAGGGCGTTGCCCTGATCGCAAACTGGATCAATGCCATGTCCGGCGAATGCAAGATTGAAGGGTAAACCCGGACGCCATAATGGTGTTGGTTTATTCCTTATCGGCGCGTCCAGCCTCGCGGGTGACGTGTTCAAGCACACCGCGCATTTTGGTGAGAGTTGGATCGGTTGGTTCCAAGCCATACCACTCGCCCAATTTGGCCGGATCGTTAAAACCCATTTTGGTTTGACCATCCTCTTGCCAGATCAGGATTTTCAAGGGCAGGTCCAGCCCGATCCGAGCCTGTTGACTGATCAGAGGCGTTCCCATTTTTGGGTTTCCAAAAATCAGTAGTTCAATATCGCCAATATCAGCGCCCATTTTTCGAGCGCCCGCTCCGTGATTGATCCGGGCGAACACTTTTGCACCTTTGGCCTGCACCTCGGACACCAAACGATCAGTGGTCTGTGCAACTGAGAAAGCCGAGGGTTTTTCAATCAAGACATCATCAAGTTCCTGTACATTGGGCGCACAGGAAATGAGGGCAAATGTACAAATTGCCAGAACAAGGTTTCGCATGGAATTCTCCGAATTCGGGGGTAAATCAATCTATTGCCGCAATTCCATCTGATCACCCAAAAGCGCGTCTAGCAAGTCCCGGTTCCAGCTCTGTGTTGCGGGTGACCAGAATGAAAACTCAGCGGCAAAATCAAAGGCGCACCAGCCAATATCTTCGGCGGCCAGCGCGTGGCGCATAGCTTTGGTCCAACGAACTCTGGACGCTGCTGGTGCCTTTTGGTGCGAGCCAAACTCGCCAAGCCAGACCGGCATGCCGGTTTTGTCCCGTATGCGCGCAGCCCGAGCCGCTCTGGCCCGCAGCTCGGCCTGTTCTTTGGCTGTGCCCCAACTGGTTCCGACCGGCGGCGGATTTTTGAACCAGCTTGCCCCTTGATGGGTGAATTCATACGGCTCGTAATCATGATAGGTCAGGACCAAACGCCGATCATAGGGGGCGTCCAAACGGGCCAATCCGTCCAGCGAGTTCCAATTATCGCCACCGACAATGAGCCATCGGTCCGGATTGGTTTGTCGAATATCGGCGATCAACTGGCGCATCAACTTTTCCCAACGTCGGCCTTTCATTTTGCCCATTGGCTCATTTAGTAATTCGAACACCAATCCGTCTGGCGCATTGGCATAGTGCCAAGCGATTTGTTGCCAAATGGCGCGCATGCGAGGGGTCTCGCGGGCCGGGTTCTCGTTCAATGCCTCAAAATTATGCACGTCCAGAATAAACATCAGGTCGTTATCGAACGCTTGACTGATTACTTGGTCAATTCGCGTGAAAAATTCAGGTTCAATGGAATAGGGCGCAACGTGCGCCGCATGGGCCGACCAAGCTATTGGCACCCTTATGCTGTCAAACCCGGCCTGTGCCACCATCTCGATATGACTTTGTTCAATGCGATAGGTCCAGTCACCCTCATTGGGTGCGTTTAGGGCATTGGCCATGTTGATGCAGCGTCCGGCAGGAAACCGGGCCGCTTGCGCCGGTGCCGGGCTGGGGGCGCAGGCGCTCAGCAGAAACAAAAAGCAGATAAAGGGTCGCATGGAGTAAGCCTAGCGCTCAAACCTTTGAATTTGGCTAACAGTGGTGCAAATGCTGCACCCCATTGTTCAATTGATATGGGAAGGTTAGAACAAGGCATTCCATTGTTTGCGTCATGTAAGGGGGTCTGCTTGTTCAAGAAAATTCTGATTGCCAATCGCGGTGAAATTGCCGTGCGGGTTTTGCGCGCTTTGCGAAAAATGAAGATTGCCAGCGTACTGGTGTATTCGGATGCCGACGCCGGATCGCTGGCCGTCGAACAGGCCGACGAAGCCGTTCATATTGGTGGTAGCCCTGCGGCAGAAAGCTATTTGCTGGCCGATAAAATTTTGGCAGCCGCCAAGAAAACCGGAGCCGATGCAGTTCATCCCGGCTTTGGGTTTTTGTCTGAAAATGCCAGCTTCGCCGCACAATTGGCCGAAGCGGGTATCGCGTTTATTGGTCCCAATATCAAAGCTATTGAGATCATGGGAGATAAGATCGCCTCCAAGAAATTTGCGGGTGACGCCGGTGTCTCTACTGTGCCAGGGCATATGGGCCTGATTGAAACCCCGGAAGAAGCAGCCGATATTGCGGCCAAAGTCGGCTATCCGGTGATGATCAAGGCCTCAGCCGGCGGTGGTGGCAAGGGGATGCGGATCGCCTGGAACAAGGCGGAGGCCCTAGAAGGGTTTGTTTCGGCGCGTAATGAAGCCAAAGCCGCCTTTGGCGACACCAGAATTTTCATTGAAAAATTTATCGAAGACCCGCGCCATATCGAAATCCAAGTGTTGGGCGACAAGCACGGCAGTTGTATTCACTTAAACGAACGCGAGTGTTCCATCCAGCGGCGAAATCAGAAGGTTATCGAGGAAGCGCCAAGTCCGTTTCTGGACGAGGAAACCCGGGCCAAAATGGGCGCGCAAGCCGTGGCTCTGTCGCAAGCCGTTGATTATGACAGCGCTGGCACCGTCGAGTTTATCGTCGATAAAGACCGTAATTTCTTTTTTCTGGAAATGAATACGCGGTTGCAGGTTGAACACCCGGTAACCGAAATGATTACTGGAATTGATCTGGTTGAACAGATGATCCGCATCGCGGCTGGTGAGAAACTGGCATTTACGCAAAAGGATATTGGAATATCAGGTTGGGCCATTGAAACCCGGATCTATGCCGAAGACCCGTATCGCGGGTTTTTACCCTCAATTGGCCGGTTACGGCATTTTCGAACCCCTGAACAATCGGATCAGGTGCGGATTGATAGCGGCGTGCGCGAGGGCGACCAGATATCGATATTTTATGATCCAATGATCGCCAAATTGATCACTCATGCGCGGGATCGCAAAGCGAGCATCAAAAGAATGTTGTGGGCGCTGGACCGGTTTGAAATCAAAGGGGTGCAAGCCAACACGCCCTTTCTGGCTGCTGTTTTGGGTCAGAAACGCTTTGCATCTGGCCAGTTGACCACTGGCTATATTGCCGAGGAATTTCCGGACGGATTTAATGGTGTCAAACCAACCAAGCGCCAAACCCGGCACCTGATTGCGACGGCCGCCTATATTCATGCCCAATTGGAGGCCCGCGCCGCGCAGGTTTCCGGGCGAATATCCCCGATTGCCACGCCGCGCCGCGACTGGGTGGTTTTGCTGAACCGGGAACCATGTGCCGTCCAGATCACTCTTTGTGAGGGCGGTGCCGATATTTTCGTAGATGGGAAATGGCGGCATCTGGAAACCGGTTGGGTACCCGGACAGTCCTTGTTTGCAGCCGTTCTGGATGGGCGAAGTTTTGCCGTGCAGTCTGAAAATTTGACCGAAGGGTATGACCTTAAATCCAGAGGCGTATCGGTCACGGCCATTGTCTGTTCGCCCCGTGCGGCGCAAATTCATGCGATACTGCCCGAAAAAGAAAAGCCGGAAACTGGTAATCAGGTTTCCAGCCCGATGCCGGGTTCGGTGGTGCGGATTGCTGTAAGCGAAGGCGACAAGGTGCAGGTTGGCGACAGTTTATTGGTGGTAGAGGCCATGAAAATGGAAAATGTCATTCGGGCCGAGCGTGATGCGGTTATTGAGACGGTGCATGTAGAAGCTGGTGCCACAGTAGATGCAGATCAGTTGTTGGTGAGTTTTCAATGAGCGAAGTTATAACGCCTTCACCCTTTGCTGGAACCAATTGGCTCGAGCAGTTTTTTCTGCCGGATGGCGACACAAATACCGCGCAGTTTGGGCGAGGTTGGCTCATGGTCGTGTTGGGGCAGATCGTCAGCATCGCTCTGGGTTTGGTTTTACTTTCCAACCGGTCAATTGTTCCGGGCAGTTTGTTTTTGTTTGGTGGTTTGTTTGTTGGTTCTTGGATGATTGGCATGTTGCACATTCGCCGGTTGCACGATCAGGATCGTCCCGTTTGGCGGTCATTTTTTGTATATATTCCAATGGTGATTGCCATTGTGGTTTTACTAGTGCCTATGCCGGGGCCGGGTCGAAATGTTGTAGATGAATCCTCTGCGAAAACTGACGCAACCGGAGAAAATGAATCTGGTGCGGCCAAACCAGACAAAGCTGCCCAGCCGAAGTCACAAGCTCAAACCGGCACCAACCGAGATGCACGACGGGCGATTTCCCAAAAGACCAACAAGCGAAGAGGCAGACGTGGGCGCGGTGCCCGAGGAGGTTTTGGAAAAAGACCCGGTGCAGATAATAAACCGTCGAACATTGCGATGGGCAAAGCTACGAAGGCCGTTGCAGTGTTTTCAATATTGGCATTTTTGCTGTCTTTTCCCAGTTTGATCCTGATCCATTTAGCGCCATCGACCAAGCGGAAATCAAAACCCGAGTTCTGACCCTATATATTGGTACAAGCTTGACGTTTCGGGCGGGAATAGGCCAACTGGCGGCTGGACTAATTGAGAATTTCAATTCGGGCAAAAGGAGAATACCAAATGGGTAATTTGTTATTTAGCATGGGTGGGCGGATCAATCCCGCCGATTTTCAAAGAGGCGCAATCGTTTTAATTGCGGTTGGAACTGTCTTGAAAATCCTGCCATTTTTCAGCATGTCCTTGGGGATGCTGGCTGGTTTGTTGGGGCTGATTCTGCTTTGGCCTTGGGTCGCATTGTGGGGAAAACGCTATCACGATAGCGATCAATCAGCTTGGAGGATCATTGCGCCAATTATTGCATTGGTTGTTTTGAGCATGATTGCGGGTGCGGTCATAAATGTGATGTTTCCGGTGGATACCCGGGCCGCGATGTCGGCAGCACAGAGCGGTGATTTCATGGCGCTTCTCCAAGGTGCAGCGGCTGCGGCAAGACATCAGGTTATTCCAAGCGCCCTGATCGGGGCAGTCCTACAATTTGGAGTGGTTTACGTGTTCAATGGCATGATTAAAGCAACGCCTGGCGATAATAAATACGGCCCGGCGGCAAACTAGAATAACGACACCATTGGGAGGCGGGGCTGATTCCCACCTTTTTGTATATATTGAGGGTTCTGGAGTTTTGAATGCGTTTTGTTCTTGTGTTTTTTGTGTGTCTGTTCGGCAGCCTTTCTGTTCCCGCGATTGCCGAAGATTGGGATGTTTTGTTAGCTAACATGGCCAAAGATGACCCGGCTTTGGCCGCTGAATGGGAAAAGGCCAAGAAATCCGCAGAAAAAAACGAAAAGAACCTTAAAAAAATCGCCGATAATCAATTCCAGAAATCGTTTGATACGGTGTTTGGAAAATCGGTGTTCAAACCATCAGAAGGTCTGGATTTGCTCAAAGTTCTGGAGGCGGCAAGCGCTGGAGATTATGAGACAGCGGGCAAGGTTGGCTCAGAGTTTTTGATTGCCAAATACACGCCGGGACTTGGGCAGTACATTACGGTGATGAAAGCGGCGGCTTCTGCCATCAAAGGATTGGAAGCGATCTGGATCAAGGGGCTAAAACAAACCAAAGCCCATGAGAACTTTGTGACCGCATTCTTTGCCGACGATAATTATGAGCGTCCCTATATCCCGAGCTACATGATTACCTATTTGCGTAACAACAAAGCATTCGGTGCCCAGATCAGCGTCATTTACGACGAGATGAGGGGGCGGGAGGACAAAATGTTTTGGCAATGGATGTCCGATGAGGGTGCGGTGAACCAAATGGGTTTAGCCACTTGGACTTCCCGGTGGGTTTCCGCGCTAGGCAAACAACCGGATGATCGACAAATGTTCAATTATTTTTTGTATGAAATGGTCAAAAATTCCAAAAGTTCTTACTTAAAGAAATTCGGAGAGGTTTACATTGAACCGATGATCCAGCGCGAAGCGTGGGAACAGCGCAAGAAGATGAAGTCTGCAATGCGTGCGGCCATCCAGAAAATTACAGCAGCCGCAGAAGCTGACGATAAAGACAAAGAACAATGTTCGACATGGTTGGCTAGCTATACGGCTAACAAGAAAGTGCGAACCCAAACCATCCAGCAATTGGATGTCTATCTGGACAGTGTTTATAGCCGCTATTTGAGTAAATTTGACAGCATGTTAGCTACGGAAAAAGCCCAACGGGAAACGAAATGGCAGCCGATCCGAGATGAAAATGAGCGGCTTGAGGCAGAGGGCGAGCGGATAGATGCAATGGAAGCGGATCTTGGCTCAATCTCCAGCGAAATGAATTCCATGCAGTCCAGCATCAATTCAATGGAAGGCTCATTAGGTTCGGAAGAAGATGAGGGATACAATATCGGTATTGATGCCATAAACTCTGAAATACGGTCCTACAACTCGTTTCGGCAGGCCTCTTATCTGCCACTCAAACGTGAAATAGATAGCGCCACCGAACGGTTAAACCAGGACTTAGAAGCGCTGCGCGATAAGCGCGACCGCCTGACAAGTTCCCGCTCTGGGCCAGCCTCGCAACAACTGATCAGCGATTTCAGCCGGATGCGTAGACTTATTCAGTATTGGCGGGATGATAAACTGGTGGTTTGTGCCAAAGTATTTTCGACCATCGCCCGTGAAGATAACATTGGCGGCTTAATAGGGATGAGTATGACTTCAGGGGATAATTTGTGCGCGCAGCTCGATACGGCTGTCAATTCGATGAACGTAGTGGCTCCAAAATATCGGGAAAAATGCGAATAAGGATTGAATTTAGTCTATTTCGGCAAAGGTCTCGGCGACTTTTTGCGCCCAGTCATACAGCGCTGGCCAGCTGTTGGCGCTGTCGTCCATCAGCCCAAGGCGCACAATAACCAAATCGCGCGACGGTACGATCCAAATGATCTGTCCCTCATGCCCTTGCGCTGAAAAGGCGTCTCGTGGCCCAATGGCCGAACCTTGACCCTTGGGACGGATATCATCCGCATTGGCCGCGTTGATCCACCAGCCAGCCCCATAAACCGTTACATTATCAGCCGGGCTTTTAGTCCGAGAGAAATCGACCCATCCTTCGGGCAGCAATTGTTGATCTTCCCACTGGCCATCGCGCAAATACAAATAACCAAACCGGGCAAAGTCGCGCGCTGTGGACCAAACCAGTGAGCCACCCAAAAACGTCCCGGCAGGATCAAACTCGATCTGGGCATCCATCCCAATGGGTGCGAACAGGTTTTCCTTTGCAAAGGCGACCATATCGGCCGGATCAATGTTTTCCTTGTTCATTTGCTCGGCAATGACCATCTGCAAACCATGCGCGATCAAATGAAACCCTGCGGATGAATAATTCCAGTTGGTTCCCGGCGTATGGGCCAGCGCCAATTGACTGGCATAGGCGACCGCATCAAACCGGCCCCGGCCAAACATCATTTGCACCACATCATTTTTGACCACGTTCGGCTCGCCAATTTCGGCATATTGCAAGCCATCAGTCATATTCAGCCATTGGCGCCAACTGATTTTGGCGCGCGGGTCATCAATAGGCCATGGCCCCGGCATGGCGGCGTTAATGTCGGTGATCCAGCCGATTTGTACGGCGCGCCCGACCAATGCCGAGGTAAAGGACTTGGCCATCGACCAACTGATCTGTTTGGTATTTTGGTCAAACCCAGCACGGTAGCGTTCCACCACCAATTTACCGTGATGAATGATCACAATGGCTCGGGCTTCGCCCATGACCTCGCCAAGCTCTCTGGCCATGGCATCATCGAGTAGTTCATCAAGTGCCATACGGCTATCCGTCGGGACGTTGCCAGTCTCCCAGTTCTGTGTGGGCCATGCCAAGTCGGCTGGTTGTGGCGGTAGAGCAATCAGTTGCCCGGCAATGGCACCGTGTGCCAGCAAGAAGCAACTGGCAAAACACCCAACCACAATCCCCTTGATGTTCATGCTCATCTCTCCATACTACCCGTACTCGTCTCAACAAACTGCTCAGGCAGTTTGGGGGCAGTTTGGAGGCAGATATGAATTTGGTCAAAGGATTACTGGTCGGCATGGCTCTACTGCTACTGGCCGGGGGGCTGGTCTGGCACTTTTGGGGGAAGGGGCAATTGGCCTATATCGAAGTGGCCACCGCCTATACGGCCAAACAAGTTTGTTCTTGCCGGTTTATTGCTGAGCGCGAACTGAATACCTGCTTGCAGGATTTTACAATTGATATTAGTCGGTTGGATGTTGTTCAGGTGGGAAACAAAATCCGTTCAACGGGTCCCATGGGGATTTCCAGTTCAATGGCGCAATACCGGCCAGGACTGGGTTGTTCACTGCTCAAGTAATTTCAACTCATTTGTATCAATCAACTCAACTGGGCCAAACGTTTTGGCAAATTCGGTTTTCAGGATTTGATCCGCTTGATCCATGGAAGTAGGCCGACCGAGATCAACCAAACTGGTTACGCCAAATTCTGTAATGCCGCATGGGACAATCGCCTCAAAATGTGACAAGTCCGGGCAAACATTTAATGAGATACCGTGATAGCTGACCCAGCTCCGCACCCGAATGCCAATTGCGGCAATTTTAGCTTCGCTTATCGTGCCGTCAGGGGCGGGGCGGTCGACCCACACACCAACTCGGTCATCATAGCGCCGGGCGCTTAATGACATTTGCGCCAGTGAGCCAATCAACCATTGCTCCAGATCTCGCACAAATCCACGAATGTCCCGGCCACGGCGCGACAAATCCAGCATGACATAGACCACACGCTGCCCCGGCCCATGATAGGTGAACTGCCCACCGCGCCCGGTTTGAAACACATCAAATCGGTTTGGGTCGATCAAGTCCTCACGCTTGGCGCTGGTTCCTGCGGTGATCAAGGGGGGGTGCTCCAGTAACCAGAGCTGTTCTCTTTGGATCCCATCGCGAATGGCTTGCACGCGCTGTTCCATCATTTTGACCGCAATCGGGTATGAAATGGGGTGTTTGGAGACCAGCCAGTCTATTTTTTGAACAGGATTGGAAGCATTCATGGAATCAACAGCTTGTAAGATGAGTTGAATTAAAAAATATGGGGCAATCTTAACGCTTAAGGAACCCATTGGCGAGAAAATCAACATTAGAACTGGGTAAAGTGGGTGGAAATAAAATCGTGTCACAAATAGGGGCCGTCAAGATCGAAATATCAGTTCTACTCGGCAGGTGTATCTTGCCGATGGCGCAATTCTTGCGCATGGGACGTGGGGCAGTCATTCCACTCGACTCGTTTGAGCAGGATGATGTGTGGATTCTGGCCAACAATCACCCGATTGCCCGTGGTGAAATTACCATTGAAGGCGACAAGGTTGCAGTTACCATCACCGAAGCTGCCAATGTGCATGACTTCAACGCGATTGGCTCATTTTAGACACGGTTTGGCCAGATTTAGGCTTCACAAATCAATTGTAGTTTGATACCTCCGCACTCCTACCAAGTGAGTGTGCGGCCGTGGCGGAACTGGTAGACGCGCAGCGTTGAGGTCGCTGTGGGGTAAAACCCGTGGAAGTTCGAGTCTTCTCGGCCGCACCATTTTTCATATCCTCTCTCGAATTATAATCTGATTTGCCGATCGTGTTGAGAGATGGAAACCCGTCCCCCTTACTTTCATCCTTCCATTTCACTATAGTTATTTTACTAGAGACTCACTTCAGGGGATCCATTGATGTCAATTGCAGAGCTTGGTGTTGTTAGCGATATAGTTGGATCCATCGTTGTGATCTTGACCCTCGCTATTCTCGCATTTCAGATCAGCCGGGCAAGAAAGGAGATTTCTCGAGAGAACGCCCGCAGCATGATCCGTCACAACAACGAAATTTTGCTCAAATTGTCTGAGGACTCAGAACTCATGGATGTTCATATTCG
Organism: Robiginitomaculum sp.; assembly: GCA_002733485.1. Lineage (GTDB taxonomy): Bacteria > Pseudomonadota > Alphaproteobacteria > Caulobacterales > Maricaulaceae > Robiginitomaculum_B. The sequence continues at coordinate 23,975 of NVVU01000024.1, read as the reverse complement.
AGGACAAAAAGATTTCGAGAGYCTTACCGARGCYGAGCGTATGAGGTGGGGTTTTTGGCTCTTCACTTGGRTCACMCAGTCCGAACAAGGATTTATTGATCAGCATCAAAAGAACATTTTAGGACTTGACCTGGATGGGTATGTCGAAGGCTTGGCACTTACTCTTCGCAGCAACGGTGGCAAAGCCATTTGGCCTCGAATGAAAGGAATGTTCGATCCGGTCTTTTGTGAAGCCGTCGAACGTCAAATGGCTAAGTCCAGTACGACACAAATGGAGAGATTCACCGACCTAGAATGGAAAGCATAGCTTCGAGCGCACGAGCAGCAGGGGCTTAGAGCTTCGCTACATATTTTTGGTATGGTACTGACCCCGTCCCAAGCAACATAGATCTTCAACTGAAAGTAAATACCCACACCAGTGCCATCGGCAATCTAAAACGAATTGCCGTCCCTACATTGTGTGTACAATTATGAGTAACAGAATCCGCCACATGACTAATGTATTTGCAGGGTAACACGTTGAGTTATCTAGGAAAATAATTTATATGATGTGTAAGAGGAAACAAATCAGACGGCCTCTCGGCCGCACCAATTTTTCTTGTGCTATCGGCCTTTGGCCTATTTAAGCACGGGGTTTGCGCCCAATAAGAAATCATCATTCACTTTGCAAATTCGTRCTCARGCGGGCGTAAAGRCGGTGATATTTGGGGTCTTGTCGCAGCGTTTTTAACTCGGGCTCCTCAGCAATRTAATTCAACGGRAATCCGGCCTTTACCGCCGCCTCCAAYTKAGTGAGRGCTTGGTCCCGCTCGCCAAGGATTTCATAGATACAGCCGGCGCGAAAAAACTCAAACGCGGGCATGGGGTCATTAAATTGCGCCCGCGCCATCGCCTCTCTGGCGAGATCAAATTGACCACGCTTGGCCAGATAAAACGCGGCCCGATGGTGCAGTAATGGATCTTTGCCATTAACCAGGTCGATTTCGGCCTGCAGGAGTTGTATGGCTCTGTCAAAGGCGGCATTGGCCTCTGCCTGGCGCGATGGAATAAAACTATACAGCGACCCAAGGTTTCCCCAGAATAAATAGCCATAAGAATTGCCTTTTTTCAGGGCGCTCTCGATGGCCTGCACCGCCAGTTCATAATGTCCCTGATCCGCCAGATAGGCGCCAAGGTTGTTATAAAGCGCACCGTCTTCTCTTATTTTCAACCCATCCTGTATGATTTTGATGGCCTCTGGGGTTCGCTCCTGTCGGTGCAGTGATTCTGCCAGTTGCGAATAAAAGCGAGGGATATTATTGGTTAATTCTATGGCGCGCCTGAACGAAGCTTCTCCGCGCACGAATTCCCCTTCCTTCATCCATTGGTGGCCCAATAAGGAATGGAATATGGCATATTCGGGGTAGATAGAAATCGCCTTTTCCAGGGTTTTGCGCGCCTGTTGGTGCATGTTCTGTTTTTGATAGGTTGTGACCCTGCCTACCAATGTGAATAGATTGTCCGGGTCCAGAATATCCGCGCGGTCATAGGCGTTCAGCGCTTTTTCAAAATCACCTTCATAGCCGGCCGCCCAGCCGACAGCAATATTGGCCAAGGCCAATTGAGGAGCAAGTTTTAGAGAGATTTCGGCCGTTGCCTTGGCGCGGTGCAGGATTGCCGGATCCGTTTCAAGATAGGCGTATTCGCGCAACAAAGCGAGCGCCAGCCCAGCCTGAGCCGCCGCATGATCGGGATTATCGGCAAGAACACCGGAAAAGAGTGTTTGCGCCTGCACAATGGCATTGTCCTGCATGTAGTTTTTAACATGCGCAAGCCCCGCTTCGACACGGCTGATTTGCGAAGCCTTATGGGGCGTTTGATCAAAATAGCCAACCTCGTACATGATCACGACGGCCACTATCAAGCCTGTAGCAACCAAAGCCCCTACCCCAAAACGTTTGCGTTTTTTATGGGTAGCCAGCGGTTTCTCCACCCGGGGCACAGGGCTTGGTAGCAGTTCAACTGGGCGTAGAATTTCGGTTGAGCCGTCGTTTTCGTTTACTTTACTTAATGGCGTGTATTGCGCGACCGCATCACTATCCAGTTCGGCAATTAAACGATAGCCCTTTCGCGGGATGGTTTCTATATGGCTATGTTGCCCACGAATATCACCCAGCGCTTTACGCAAGATGGATATGGCCCTGGACAAGCGCTCATCACCGCCATGTTCCACGCCCCAGACTTTGTCGATCAAGGTTTCTCGGGTTATGACGATATTCGGATTCTCTGCCAAAACGGCGAATACGTCCATCACCTTTGGTTCAATAGAAAAACGTCCCGCTGGCCCTTCGATCAACAGCGCTTCGAAGTCTATTTGTGTCAGTCCGATGTTCATTAGCCCCCCCCAGAGACAGGTGCACCTATTGAATCATCAATAAACTACCCTCGCTTTTCACAAATCCAGTAAAAATAGTCAATGAATCATCAGGGGTTAGGCCTCTAAGAAATACCTAAGAAATAACTTTAATCTCCAACAGGACTTTATTGGACCAGCTTGCAATGTCTCTGAAACCCGAGTGATCGGACTGGGGGGCGAGGTGGATACAGGATGAAAACCCTGGACAAACCGAACCTTTCAATAACGCAACTTGAAATGGAGATTATCATGAAAATGTACATGAGTTTTGGAAACCTATGCAGAAACATCACCTTAACGACCCTGGCGGTGATAACTCTGTCCGGCACCGCCTATGCACAGGATACTTTTACTGTGAAAATCAAACGCGTGGCAGGCGAATCTGTGGGGGCCAGCTATGCAGCCATGGAAACACAGGCCATGAAATATTGCAGGCGGGAAGACCGCAGGGTTGAAGACCGCATTTCGCCCATCGACCAGCGGGGTGCTTACATTCAAAAATGCGTTGACGAGGTTATGGGCAAGGTCATTTCACAAATTAAGGATTCCGAATTGACTGCCTATCACGCGGTCAAAGGATCATCCCCTACACTTGAAGCCTCTAACGTCCCCCTCAAATAGGCAGGCTGGTTACCCCTACTGGTGTTTTCATTAGCACCAGTAGGGGTTTTTTAAGAGTCGGTCGTCCGGCCATGCGCATTCTGAGTGGAAGAAAATTATGATAGAAAACATAGACTTCATAACGCTGCTTTTGCAGACCTATATTGCCTTTGTTGCCTTCGCCACCATCGTCGCGACACTTCGGCAGTCTTTTGGAACACCACTGACGTCCATGCAATACCTGCTGTTTCGGTTTTTTGTCGAAACCGGCCTTCTTCATGTCATCTTGCTGTTAGTTCCGGCGATGTTGCACAATCTCTATCCGGGCGATCCTATGGTTTGGCGCACGACGAGCTATCTGATCATCCTGATCCCGTTTTGTTATATGTTTCATTATTTGAACCGGCGACGAAAAATCAAAAACATGCCAACGCCTATTGCCACAAAATTTGTGATTTCCGGTTATGTGGGCATGATGATCATGACGGCTGTCGGCTTGACCGGAAAGTTTTGGCAACCGTCACTTTTCACTGTCTCTGTCTATTTCATGTGGAGCATGGTCGCCGTCGTGATTATCTTTCTTTATTTCCTGGGAACCTTTATTTATGTCGAGGACGAGGTGATGCCCTTCAAAGCTGCCGAATAGGGAGGGCATCGCCATTTATACGTATCGCGCCTGGCTCAGCCCCATTATGGCTTAACAATGTTAAACCAGTATTCGAAATCATCCTGCAACCCCATAAAGGTTTTCAGATCCTTCAAACTACCGGTAACGCGCACTTTGCGTTTGATCATCAGGGCGGCAAAGCTGGTTTGTTTCAGCATCACCTTATTCAGGTCAGAACGATTAAGATGGATGATGGCATTGGCGTCCTCATACTGGGTGCCCATGCGGGTGTTCAGCACCGAGTTTTTCAAATGCAGAGCCGCCTGATCACCAGTATCCATAAAGTCAAAATTAATTTTTATATCAAGGCCTTCGGCCTTTGGTCCATTCAGGCGAACCGCCATCAGATCAAAGAATAGATCCAGCGGCAGATTGGCGATCATATCCGGATTGCCGGTATTGATGGTTATGTTTTTCATCAAGGGGCTGGTCAGTTCCTGCGCCCCGGTCAGGTAAAAATCCCGCCATGGCCCGGATTCGGCCTGGTACGCCAATTGCTGATAGGTTTTGGCCAACAGATTGGCGGCTTCCTGATTGTCCGGTTCGGCAAAGACCAGGTAGTTCAGCGCCGTGGCGACAAAACGCCATTGGTTTTGATCGTAATCACGCCTCGCCTTTTCTATAATGGCGTCACTGCCCCCCATATAGCGCACCATTTCTTTGGCTTCGGCCACTGGTGGCAGCGGGTTCAGATGCGCCGGATTGCCATCAAACCAACCATAGTAGAACTGGTATTGCGCTTTGGAATTAAAATTGACGGTGCCGTAATAGCCGCGATTATAAAACTCTTTGGCCAGGCTGGGTGGCAGTTTAATCTGTTCAGCAATCTCGGTCATGGTCATGCCGTGATTGGCCAGTCGCAAGGTCTGGTCATGAATATAGCGATAGGTATCGCGCTGTTTTTCATAAAAATCCAGAATATTGGCATTGCCCCAGGTTGGCCAGTGATGCGAGCCAAAGGACACATCAATATCCTTGCCAAACGTGGTGATAGCCTCGTCGATATGTTTGCTCCAGGTCAGACCATTGCGGATTTGCGCGCCCCGGGGGGTAAGCAGATTATGCAAATTTCTACTCATCTCCTCGGCCTGACAAAAGGCCTTGAACTGGGGCAGGTAAAACATGAATTCCTGTGGCGCCTCAGCCCCCGGGGCCATCTGAAACACCATTTCGATACCATCCACGGTCAGGGCTTCACCCGTATGAGCAACCTCATAGGTGGGGGGGRTCAGGCCCGATGTGCCCAGGCTGATGCCCTGCCCCAGACCAGAGCCAACATGACCCTTCGGCCCTTTTGGCAAAAAGGCCCCGAACATATAACCGGCTCGGCGCGCCATCTGGTTACCGGCCAGAATATTTTCCGACACGGTTTCGCGGGTAAAGTCCTTGGGCGCAATGATCTGCACCTTGCCRCTGGCCACATCCGCCGCATTGGTAACCCCGCGCACACCGCCATAATGATCAATATGGGAATGAGTGAAAATAACGGCCTTGACCGGGCGCGAACCCAATTGGGCATTGGCAAGGGCAAGAGCAGCAGCGGCGGTTTCCTTGCTGATCAGCGGATCAATTATAATCCAGCCGGTTTCCCCCCGGATCAGGCTCATATTGGAGAGATCAAAGCCGCGCACCTGATAGATGCCGTCAACCACTTCAAAGAGGCCGCTTTTGGCATTCAGCTGACTTTGTCGCCAGAGGGATTTATTGACACTGGCCGGGGCGTCTTGTTTCAAAAAATCATAAGCCGCCATGGAATAGACGATCTTGCCGTCTGCATCCTTGATCACCCCCGATGGCAGGCTGGCGATAAAACCACGTTCGGCGCTGGTAAAATCGGTGCGGTCCGAAAAGTCCAAGATGGTCAGCGTGGCCCCCTTGCCCAGCACTGGCTCTGACGGCGGCGTGCTGGATTCCTGAGTTTGATTACAGGCGCTGAGCAAGACAAGATACGAAAGCATCAGGGCAATAGTCTTGGGCATGACATTCTCTTTATGATAAACCAACAGTACGAAGATCGTTCAATAACTTAACAGCGTTAATTGAAGGGCTGCAATGGGGAAATTAAGAACGCTCTGCCATCAGCGCCCAGGATCATAGGATCACACCACAGTTTATCTCATGAGACTGTATGATTTGGCTCGATTTTCGCAAAGGCTTTGCCTATGGTCCGGCCTAATGCGCTAAGTAATGCATTGGCAACAAAGGCCCGCCCATGAGCGATACCAATAATCCACGCGAAAATACCATGACCAATGACGAGTTGGCCGGGGGCGTTCATGTTGACGCTCAGGCCGTGGATGATGTGCGCATTGCGGTTGCCCAGCATGATGCCAATGCCGTTGAAAAAGCACTGGATGAGCTTGATCCAGCCGATGCCGCCGATGTTGTAGAGCAGTTATCAGCCAATGAAACCCAGGCTGCGGCGCGTCTCGCACCGGATGCCTTTGGCGGCGATGTATTGGCAGAATTGTCCGACGATGCACTGGAAGATGTGGTCGATGCTCTGAACACACAACAAATCACCGATGCCATTCACGATATGGAATTCGACGATGCGGTACAACTGGTCGAAAGGCTGGACAAGGGTATGCGTTCCCAGGTTCTGGCTAAACTGACCCCCACAGTTCGTGATTCACTGGAACACAGCCTGAAATTTGAGGAAGACAGTGCCGGTCGCCTTATGCAGCGTGACTTTGTTTCTGCGCCGCAATTCTGGACCGTCGGTCACCTGATCGACCATGTGCGCAAGGCCCCACAAGACAGCCTGCCCGATGTGTTCTACGAAGTGTATATCGTGAACCCTGCTTTTCACCCGGTTGGAAGCGTCGCCCTGTCTTCCCTTTTGAAGGCGGAACGCAATACCGCCCTTAGCAGGGTTATGGCCCCCTTGCGCGCTGTGGTGACTCCGCAAATGGATCAGGAAGATGCGGCTTATCTATTCGAAAAATATGACCTGCCATCGGCTCCCGTGGTGGATGCTCAGGGTCGTCTGACCGGCATGATCATGGTTGATGACATTGTTGAAGTGCTACAGGAAGAATATACCGAAGACATGTTGGCGCTGGCCGGGGTGAACGAGGCGGGTCTGGCCGATACCATCCTTGAAACTGTGCGCAGCCGGGCGCCATGGCTGGCTATTAATCTGGGCACCGCCATACTGGCATCAGCAGTGATTGCCACGTTTAGCGCCGTTATCAGCAAAATAGTGGCGCTGGCAGTGCTGGCACCCATTGTAGCCTCCATGGGGGGCAATGCTGGCACCCAGGGGCTGGCCGTGGCGGTGCGTTCCATCGCCTCACGCGATATCACCTCGTCCAATGTACGCCGCATTATCCTGCGGGAGATCTCGGCCGGGCTGATCAATGGCCTTATATTTGCCGCGATTATGGGGCCAATCGCATATCTATGGTTTCACTCTGTGCTATTGGCAATGGTTATCGGTGCGGCCATGTTGATTAATTTGCTGACTGCCGGCCTTGCTGGCATTCTGGTGCCATTGGGATTGAAAAAACTGGGGGCCGACCCGGCCGTGGCCTCATCAGTTTTTGTAACCACGGCGACCGATGTGATCGGTTTTTTTGTTTTTCTCGGCCTGGCAACCTTAATTTTGTTATAGGGTATATTTTTCGGAGGTGTTTATGCGTAACGCATTTATCTTGAGTTCTTTTATCTGGTTTGCATCACTGTCCATCGCGTTGGCAGGCAGCTGGAGCACTGGTGCCCCCTTGCAGACTGGACGGGCGGGTCTGGGCGCTGCGGTACTGGGAAACAAGATTTATGCTGTTGGCGGTTCTGGCATTTTGATGCCACTGGGTAATACCGAAACCTATCAATCTGGCATGGGCGGCTGGCGTATTGATGCGGATCTGCCGGTGGGACTTGAATCCTTTGGCATCGCGGTACTGAACGGCAAAATCTATGCTGCGGGTGGTTATGCCGCCGATACCGATGGGCACCCGACCGAACGCATGTGGGAATTTGATCCGGTTGAGGATGATTGGGTCCAGGGCCCCAGCATGCCTTCCCCTCGTTCCAGCTTTGCCCTGGTGGCAGCGGCGGGCAAGCTCTATGCCTTTGGCGGTACCGGTCCCGATGCTGAAAAACTATTTGTATACAACCCCGATGACCGTCAGTGGACTATACTGGAACAAGGTCTGACAGACAGTCGGGATCTGGCCGCTATAGTCATTGGCCAATATATTTATGTCATTGGCGGTGGCCCTGCGGCCAACCCGGTTGCAGCGGTGCATATTTTTGACACTCAAAACGCAAGCTGGGCCCAAGGCCCCGCTTTGCCCAGCGCGCGGTCAGGCCATTCTATTGCTGTCCTGGATAGGAAAATACATATATTAGGCGGGCGCAGCGGTGGGCGCGGTATGTCTCTGGCTGACCATTGGGTGCTGGATCTTGAGGCAAAAACCTGGACAGAAGCGGCCCCCCTTCCCTCACCACGCACCGGCGCGGCGGCGGTTTCCCTAAACGGGGCTATTTACCTCATTGGCGGGGGGGCGGGCGGTGGCTTTTTTGCACCCTTTACCGCCATAGCCGAAACTGATATCTGGCGCCCTGATGCCAAGGACTAACACATCGGAGCCATCGCCACGCAAGACTACTTAGGCAATGACCAGAATCCAGGCACTTGGAACTGCAATTGATATCATTATGTGGTGTTAAGCTGAGCTTCCTCTTCTCTCCCTAGCAAGCAAAAATTACTGCTTGCAATGGGATCAACCATGTAGAACAACAACATGGAAACAACGCTAACAGATAAGAAGGCAAGCTGATGAAAAAAGTTGTGATTGTTGGCGGCGGATCTGCTGGGTGGATGGCGGCGGCTTATTTAAATGGTGCGCTTAACAAAACTGGCAAAGAAAAAACCATTGATATAACCCTTATCGAATCCCCAACCACGCCGCGCATTTCCGTTGGCGAGGCAACTATCCCGTCAATTGGACATATTTTAAGCGTCATCGGCATTGATGAATTAGATTTTATGAAGGCAACAGACGCCACCTTCAAACAGTCCATAAAATACGTTAACTGGTTGGAAAATAATGGAACCTTTTATCACCATCCTTTTAGCCGTGTTCGTCCCGGGCCCATAGATTATTCCGGCCCAGAGTGGATGCGCAGCCAACGTAACATCGCCTTTTCAGAATGTGTATGTGCGCAGACGATGATTTGTGAATGGAATATGGCTCCAAAAATGCTTGGGGAATGGTCATTTGGCGCCCCCATGAAATATGCCTACCATATGAATGCATCCAAATTTGCTGATTATTTGCGTGACTTTTCAGTTGCACGCGGTGTGCATCATATTCTGGCCGATGTTACAGATGTTAACGTCAAGGATCCGAATATTATTACCAGTGTAAAGCTGAATGATGACCGCGAAATTTCCGGTGACCTTTTTATTGATAGCACAGGTTTTACTTCTCTATTGATTGGCAAAACCCTAAAAGTACCACATGATGACTATTCACAATGGTTATTATGCAATCAGGCTATCGTCGCACAGTTTCCCTATGAGGATTACTTTCCTGGCATTGTTCGCCCCTATACAACGGCCACAGCATTATCCGCCGGTTGGGTGTGGGATATCCCCATGCAAAACCGTCGATCTTTGGGATACGTGCATTCCAGTCATTTTATAAATGAAACAGATGCCCGCAAAGAACTGTTATCATATCAAGGTATTAGCGAAAATGATGACAAAGTAGAAACCCGTATTATTAAATTTAAGGTTGGCCAGCGCCGCAAGGCATGGGTTGGCAATTGCATAGCCATAGGCTTGGCCGGCGGTTTTATTGAACCACTAGAATCCACTGGTCTTTATCTTGCAGACTTGTCTGCAGTGATGTTAGCTGAGCACTTCCCCTACGAAACCGAGCATATGGAAGCTCTGGCCTTTCGCTACAACCGGATATTGTCCAATCGCTATCTAGAAATTCTGGATTTCATCAATATGCACTATTGTCTGACCCGCCGTACAGATAGTGCCTTTTGGAAAGCCGTGCAGCAGCCAGAACATATAAACGAACGCTTGCAGTCCAAGCTTGAATACTGGCAGATTAAGGCACCATCAAATGCAGATTTTGAAGACCAGGCCTTTGCTGGATACCATTATAAATCAAACAGTTTTGACCCCATTATTGACAACCGCCCTCCTGTTGACACGGCGGGGTTGTGGAATCATGAAAGCTATGAATCCATCTTATATGGCATGGATTTTCGTGGCCCGGAATTTAAGGAAAAATACGGAGACAAAAGGCCGCCAAGTCGTGTTTTTCCCTTTATTATTGACCGGTTAAGGGAAGCGCCTAAAAAACTCCCTCCGCACCACATTTGGTTACATCAGGTTATGGGCATGAAGGCATATGAGGAAAAAATGGTCCCTGCGGGCTGGGTTTGAAATCAGCCCGGCGTTATAATCCGTTAAGAGTACCCAAGCAGGCCTCTTAGTCCCGGGGCAGCATAATCCACCAATTTTTTTTGCATTTCTGACAATTCTGCCGGTATATCAATCTTGCTTTTATAGTTCAGATTTTCACGTGAGGTGCTGCTTTGGGAACGATCCGCGCCAGTCTCAATACGCTCTATCCAATTCTCCGGCAAGGATATTCCAGCATAACCTAACAGCGTTGAAAAATACTCTTTAGCAGCGGGTGTATCCATATTTTTTAAATGTAGAATAATATCTTCATAGCGCACCAGGTGCGCCGAAGTGCCTAGCCACGCCACGGCATTATTTAGAAATATTTCCTGCATGGTCGGCACTTTATCGTATATGCCAAAAATCATCATATTGAGATAATCCTCAATATGTACGCTCCCCCCTTTTAAATGCTCAAGATTTGCCTGAAAGTTATCAGATAAAAAAAAGCGTGCTCTTGCCAAAACCCAATCGTATGGATCCCGAACGAGGACGATGTGGCGAACATCCTTTAAAATCATTGCAGAGGTATCAGCGAAGAGCAAATGCCCCCAGCTTAATTGCGGAGATTCTTTTTCAAATGCATTTCTACATTCCCGTAAATTTGGAAACTGGATAAACGCCTTTTGAAATTGCTGTTCCACAGGTGTGAACATTCTGAAAATATTCTTGATCAGATGTGTTCCACATTTAGGAACACTATTCAGGAATACCGGATGCATTAATTCTGCTTGTTCGTACTTAGTATTCAGCGCGTCTAAATTGTCAGGTTTCGCGATTACTCGTGGCATAATTGAACACCTGCATTGTGAGGATAAAAAANGTAGCGGGCACAGGACCCGCTACTTTCTTATGAACGATACTTAAAAGCGTCGTCAATCCGTATCTTAGTTAAATTCCTTGGTGAGGTTAATAAAGGCACGACGACCAAGGTAATCATATTGAGATCGAATTGGTGAATTGCCAGAATCTGCGAATGAAACTGAAGGTGGAGTCTCATTGAAAATATTGTTCACACCACCACGGAATATCCATCCATTCTTCCTTACATATTCAAATGACAAGGCATGGTAGATTGTCGTTTCGGTTCTCACTTTATACGTAACCGGACGACCATAGAGTGTTGGGTTCGGATTGTTCCGGTCAAAACGCGCCTGATTGGAGGTACTGCCAACATAATTGATATTCCAGCGCAATMTCCAATTGGTACCCGGATCAAAGGTAAGGTTGGCAAAGCCGGTTACCTTTGGTTCGCCCAATTCACCATTAAAGTCTTGGATTTCACTACTAGCCAGCAAGAGCCCTCTTGACCTGATTTGATAAGTCCATTGTGTCGTCAGATCAAAGCGGCCAATCGGCGTTTCCTGGCCATATCGCAGGGTGAAATCGATACCCGAATTTTGTTGCATGTTAACGTTGATGAACGTTGCACTCACATCAACAATCCGGAAGGCATCATTACCAGGGGGGTTCCGAACGAACAGATCACAAAGCGGCTCAGTTCCAAAATCCTCTGAGTTATAACAACCAGCTAGAATTTGGCTTGCACTCAACGTGTCAATTTCATCACGGATAGTGATATCAAAGTAATCCACAGCCAGACTGATATCTGCGAAGCCAGGCGTTATAATTGCACCAAACGTGTAGTTCTTTGATTTTTCTGGTCTCAGAACACCAAAACCACCCCCACGGTTCACATTGGCAGTAATCGCACCGCCAACATAGTTATCGGGAATGCCATCTGCTGAGCAGTTATTGGCCGTTGTCTGGTTAATAGAGCCATTGGCAAGATTCTGTGCCCATTGGATACAGGGGTCAATGTTGCCTTGTCTGGCGCTACTTTGTTCATTGCCCAGGAATTGCTCAAACAAGCCAGGAGCACGGAAAGATGTACCTGTTGTCCCACGCAAGCGGAATTGCGGGATGAGTTTCCAGTCAAGACTGGCGCGATAGTTAAAGCCGTTTGATCCTGCTGTCTCGCCTGTGACGCGCTTGGAGGAAATATCCGTATAACGTCCAGAAGCCGATAATGTGAGTTTTTCAAACATTGGCTTATCTGCAAGCAGAGGCACAACAATTTCGCCATAGGTTGCTTTACTGTCCTGGGAACCGCGCGTTACGGAACCAGCAGCCAACCAGACATTACCTGAAACCAGTTGATCATCCGGCGTATCGTCAATTTTGTCGCGTTGGAAAAATAGGCCCGCAGCAACAGATACCTCACCAGCGGGCAAAGCAAACAAATCGCCAGTTATAAAACCTTCAAAGGTAGTCTGGATATAGTCCGTAACTCCTCTGGATTTGAAGAACAGAAAGTCTTCAACTTCCTTGGAGGTATTCCCTGCCAAAAGTTGAGGATCAAACCAGGGGACGTCCACACAAGGGCGGCCTGCAACAGTGACGCCATTGGCCGTAGAGCCAGAGGTCATGCCTCCATTGATGCCTGCACAGGATTCTAGTGAGAAGTTATAGTCACCGATCGAGTCTGCGTAGATATCGTCTCTGGTCTTAACACCATGGCTGTCCGAGCGCTGCCCGTAAACATCCCATGACCATCCGTCAAGAATTCCAGAATCCCCGAAATCCCCCTTTAACCCGGCAACAAAACGTAGATAGTTGATCGCTGTTTCTTCATCATTACGATCCGTAATCGCCGTCGGGCTGAACCATTGGGCATTACCGCCCCAGCCGGCCGCTATAGGATTGGTGTTGACACCACCAAAGGCATCTTCACCATAAATATAGCTCCAGTATTGGCGATAACTATCGCTTTTTGTCACACGGCGGTTAAAGAGAAATTCTCCATAGGCCGTGACACTATCTGTAACTTCAAAATCGCCATCGGCCATGAAGGTATAGCGTTCAACCGAAGGATTAAGCGTTTGTTTGTTCTGAAACGGGTGATCATAATTAACCAGCCCACGAGCAAGATCGCCCTGAATAAGTCCCCCGGCGAAATCGCCAAGTTGAATGCCATTCCAAGCGGCAAGGCCATTTATATCATTCTGATCATAATAGATCGGGAAGAAGCCAGAGGGCGCTCTTAACTGATTGCCATTGGTTGCGGTTGGGTACCCGGGAAGATATTGAGCCAACGCCCCGGAATAATCGTATTGCGCCAGGAATGGGAAAGAATCAGGAATGTTAGAGTCTGCACCGGCATAATCATAAATCCAGATATGACCCCAAAGCAGGTCACGGCACTGGAACTTGCCAGTACGCGGATCGACGACATCTGCACGATTGCCTTGTGCGTCGAAGGCATAAGCCTCATCGCAATCCAGATAATCCCGATCACCGCGACGAAGTTGAGCCTGCTTGTAATAGTCGGCAGTAACGCGAAAACGACCTTTGTTAAAAGTTTTACCATAGCTACCGCTAATGCGAAAAACTTCACCACCACTATCTTGGGCAGCCTGGCCATAAACATCTATATTGCCACCATCAGACTTGTCTGTGATGTAATTAATAACACCGGCAATAGCATCGGAACCATAAATTGATGACGCGCCATCCTTAAGAATATCAACGCGAGAAATCCCGGCAAGAGGAAGGGAATTCAGATCAAATGAATTAATAGAGCCACCGGTACCTGAAGGGCCTGCGCGGCGTCCGTTAATCAAATCAAGTGTACGATTAGCAGCCAATCCACGAAGACCAATGGTATTGGTCCCCAAACCGCCATCAGCAACAAAAGCGTTTGAAACCGCTGAAGTCACTTGTGAGGATCCTGAGGCCGCCGTGACGGTCTGAAGCAGGCCCCCCATATCGGATATGCCCTGTATCTTTGCATCCTCAACCAGCAAAACATCTACCGCAACAGGGCTGGTAAAGGTGTCGCTACGGATACGGGAGCCGGTAACTACGACCAGATCCTCTGACTTGTCTTTATCCGCAGATTCTTCTGCGTCCTGTGCAATTGCTACGCTGCAGCTAATAGCAATCAGCGCAGAGCTCTGTAGCAGGCGCATACCTAGAGTCGCTAATTTCACTTGATAATCCCCCAGTATAAGATGCTAAGCATCTGTAATTAATAAACATTATGGCGTTAAGACTAACGCAAACAAAATACGCAAATCAACAATTAGCCTTTTTAACTCACAAATCGAAAAACGTGAATCTATGACACTATGGCCTAAATGCGGCAAAATGCCATATTTATATTGATATAAAATCAAATTTTTGTGACACAAAATATCAAAACGTTGCGTTACGGCAACAGTACAGCCATCAGAGCAGGCCATTTTGGCTACTTTAAGCCGAGCCAAAGCTCAAAAGAGGCAGCCTGGCCTTAAAACTGGCATCAGACATCAGCCACATGATACGAATCATTATCTAACGTTGAGTGCGATGTTGTGGCGATTGAGATAATCAGATCTTTGGTATTAATCGGCTTGGGTACAAAGCCATTCATGCCCGCCGCAAGATATTTTCTACGATCTCCAGCCATGGCATTGGCCGTAAGGGCAATTATAGGGGTGTCCTCATTGGGCCCGCCCGAAGAGCGGATCAGCCTAGCCGCCTGTTCGCCTCCCATTTTGGGCATTTGAATATCCATCAGGATAACATCAAATCGCTCATTTGTAGCAATTTCAACAGCTTCTTGCCCATTGTTTGCAAAACATAACTCATAGGAATCCTGGTCCAGAATGGCCTGCAACACCTTTTGATTATTAATATTATCCTCAGCAACAAGAAGCCTGAGACGACGAGATGCCAATTCAAGGTTTTCACCAACCTGTAGCAATGTAATTTCGGTGGCATTGGCCTTGGTCAACTCAACCTTGAAAACAAAGGCTGCTCCGTCTTCATATCCGCCATCATATTTCAGAGTACCAGACATCAAATCCGCCAACTTTACACATATTGGCAAGCCTAATCCCGTACCACCATACCGCCTGGTAATGGTTTGATCTGCCTGTGAGAATGGTTGAAATACGCGCGCTACTTTAGAACGATCAATTCCCTGACCCGTATCTTCTATACGAAATTCAAACGCAATTTTGACGTCGCTTTCTCGAGCAATAACATGCAGCTTAACGTGCCCTTGTTCGGTGAACTTGCAAGCATTTGACAAGAGATTGGAAAGAATTTGTCCAAGACGCACCTCATCCCCCATAAATTCTCCCGTGATGTCACCTTCAATTTCCGCCTTAAGCTCTAACCCTTTTTGCTCAATCGGCTCCTTCCAGAGAGCCAAAGTGCTATTGATTACATCCTCAAGGACAAAAGCCCGCTCTTCAAGAGTCATTTTCCCGGATTCAACTTTTGATATATCAAGAATATCATTCAATATAACCATTAGTGCATTTGCAGACTGCTTGATAACGTTCATTTTTTTGCGGTGCTCATCTGAGATATCAGAATTCAAGATAGCCTCAGTCATGCCGATAACCCCATTCATAGGGGTTCGAATTTCATGGCTCATCATGGCCAGAAATTCTGATTTTGCCTTGCTGGCAGCCTGCGCCATAGCGGTGTGTTTTTTCTCTTCCAGGTTTTCAAGAACAAGTTTTTGCTTTTCGAGTACGGCTTTATGAAAATCTCGTACGGAGGCTGCAAGATCACCGATTATGTCTTTACGACTTGCAATATCGGCATCCAGGGAAAAGGAATGAGCCCGGACGTCCTTCGTCGCGCTAACCAGACGGGTAAGCGGGTTGATAACGGACTTATGCAAGCGTGCATAAATAACAAATAACAACGTAAATAATATGCCGACCCCAAAAATTGAAAGCAAAATCATTTTCTGCCTCCATGCTGCAAGCGGGATGGCAATATTCACGGCGGCACTGTACCCGCCGAAGGTTTCACCCAATTGCACCCCCATTAAACCTGCATGACAGGTAATACATTTTTCATCACTGGCGGTGCCTTCCCCCAGAATTACGGGCCTGCTAACCCGAATAATACTCCGATTATTATTGTGAAAAACGGCCTGCCCCGTGCGCAACACCTGCCGATCTATCGCGTCCTTGGGCTCTTCAATTTCCTCATGACCGTTTTTTTTCTGGTAGGCGATTATTTTTTCCCCCATCACCATCCAGACCGTCACCTGGTCTAAAGTGTTGGAGAACGCATTCATGGTGCCGTTTAACATTGCAATAACCGGGTCAGAATCTTCGGTTTGTGTACGGTTAAGCATCGCATGCGTATGGATTGAAGCAAGCATATCCAGTGTAGTCCCGGCTTCATGCTCTGCCTGTCTGATGATACCGTCTCGTTCTCCCAAAGCAGACCAGACGGCCAAAGGCGTTAGCATCAGTATCAGCGTGATGCCAAGACTGAGAAGGGTTTTCGTTTGCAATGACAAATTGCGCCAAAAGTTTCTCATAGGAGCCTGCTCCTATGCCGGTCCTGATCTTTTTATAACGGCAACTCATGAGTAACAGGTAAAAATATACCACACCGTAGAATGCAGCAAAGAGCGGGAGATAAAAGGATTTTATGATGCACAAGACATCAAACTGACTTAAGATATGCCAATGGAGTATTTGCCCCACCACGTACTGGTTGCTGATGACCACCCTCTCTTTCGGGCAGCACTGGTTCAGGCGCTTGTGGACCGCATAACCAATATCAGCATTACAGAAGCAGAAAACTGGATTGCTGTTGAAAAATCCCTGAACGAACAAACTCAAATTGACCTTTTATTGCTTGATTTATGCATGCCTGGGCGCGCCGGGTATTCAGGACTAATCTATCTGCGCAGCCATTTCCCTCAAATTCCTGTGGTGATTATTTCTGGCATTGAAGATGAAGCGGTTATCAGTCGAACCAGAAGGCTTGGCATTGCCGCCTTTATTCCAAAATCTGCACCGCTTAGCCTTATGATCACAGGCATTCATGAAGTTTTATCTGGTGGGACGTGGTTTCCGGAAACTGCACAAAATTCCCTCAACACAGACAGTGAATTTGTATCTCTGGCACAGAAAATCGGAACCTTGACCACGCACCAGCACAAAGTCTTTCAACTTATAGGCGAGGGCCTGCTTAACAAACAGATCGCCTATGAACTTGGGTTATCACTCTCGACGGTGAAGGCACATACTACCGCCATTTTAAAAAAATTGGAAATGCAACGACGCACACAGGTGCTAGCGGCGATGCGTCACCTTTCTGTAGAAGTGGATAGTTCTGAAGGGCTGGAATGAACGGCTTTAATTCCGCATCAGCATTTGCCTTGTCAAACCCGCAATCAGGGCGCGCAAAGCTGCCGCACGAACCGGTTTTCTAAGCACCCGTATACGATTAGCCCTGGCTTCGCCCAGCACCTCAACGCTATCGTCGGCGGTAATCAGAATTCCGGGTAAATTTTCGCCCCACTGGGCGCGAAGATCCCTGGCCAGAGCCAGACCATTTGGCCCATCATCAAGGTGATAATCTACGATCATAAGGTCCGGTGCAAATCCCTTGCCGTGCAGGGCAAGGGCCTCTTGCTGATTGCTCACACACCGGACCAGACCGCCCCAATCTCCCAACAAGGCGCACATGGCATCGCGCACTGCTTTGTCATTATCCACACATAAAATCTGAAAACCGGAAATGTCTGCATCTGTTTTTTGTACTGGCAAGGCATTCACCGGCTCAGCTTCCCCTTCACAACGCGGCAAGGTTAAACGAAATGTAGACCCTGAACCGGGTTCGGATTGCACATCGATAGGATGTTTCAGGCGCCTGGCCAGGCGTTCAGAAATTGCCAGACCAAGGCCCAACCCCTCTATATCGCTATGGGGGGATATGCGCTGAAATTCTCTGAAAACCTTGTTCAGATTGTCCTTGGATATACCAATGCCAGTATCGCGAACTTCAATTCTGACCGAACCGCCTACCCTGCGCGCACCAAAAAGCACGCGGCCCGTTCGAGTGTACTTAATGGCATTGCTGATCAGGTTCTGGATGATGCGACGCAGGTCCCGCGAATCTGTGTACACTGTCAATGAGGGAGGCACATAACGCAGCGCTAACCCTTTTTGCGTGGCCATTTCCCCAAATTCAATTGCCAGCGAACTAAAAACCCCATCCAGAGAGACCGGAGACAAGGTTACGGTCTCTCCCCCTGCTTCGATCCTGGATAGGTCCAATACGTTTTCCAGAAGCGCCCCGACGTTATCCAGAGATTTCCCAAGATAGCTGACAATCTGTGCCCCCTGGACGTCCTGAACGCGGGTTTCCAGCGAGGCGGTAAATAATTTGGCGGCATTCAAGGGTTGCAAAACATCATGGCTGATGGCGGCAAAAAAACGGGTTTTGGCCCGCTCTATCTGTTCAGCCCGGGTTTTGGCCTCAGCTAGTTCTTTCGTTCTTTCTTCCACTCGCGCTTCCAGCGTTTCATTGGCAACCCGCAAGGCTCTTTCAACTTTTTTAAGCTCGGTAATGTCCGCATAGCTGGTAACAAAACCGCCTCCGGACATGGGCCTGCCGGTGATCTCGACCACCCGGCCATCGGGTCTTGGTCGCTGAATGACATAGGCAGAGCCTTCCGACATGAATTTAACGCGCTTGCGGACATGGTCCTCTGGCACCCCTTCACCGCATTCCCCACGTTCAGAATTATACCGGATCAGTTCGGTCACCGGACGGCCTTCATAGAGATAGCCTTCAGGATAGGCAAACATCTCTTCATAAGACTTGTTCCAGGCCACCAGATGCAAATTGCTGTCCACCACACTGACCCCAATGGGCACGGTGTTCATCGAAGCTTGCAACAGATCACGGTTAAAGCGAAAAACATCCGCCGCCTCATCAATAATCGAGACCGCATCGCCCATATCCATGGAAATGCCCCGCAAAACGGCGTTCATCACTACCCGTGCAGAGGCAACGCCTAAAGCACCAGACAGCAAGCGATCTGTCATGGCAATCACGCCAGCATCTGCAGGCTCGCGATCATCTGGAACTTTTGTATGGCTACTGAAATAACCGGCAAAGGCATCACGGGCGGCCGCTTCACCCACAAAGCGTTCTACCAGCTGACGTAGATCCCCAAGGCGTGTCGCACGGCGAAAAGAGCGCTCTGGATTAGATGGCGCATCCGAGGAAACAAAGGTTTCGGCCTGTATCCGGTCAATTCCTCGTTCTTTTGTGGTCATCGAAACCCACATATATACCGCGATATTCACCCCCAGGCTCCATACGAGGCCATGGGTTACCGAATGTGAAAATGAAACGCCGAAGAGGGCCTCTGGTTGCAACCAGGACAGTCCAAACAACCCCTCAGACAACAAGCCCGCATCCAATATGCCGGTTCGTGCCAAAGAGGGTAGCAATAACGTAATAGCCCAGATCAGTGCCCCGGCAATCATCCCGGCCAGCGCACCCCTGGAGTTTCCTTTTTTCCAGTAAAGACCAATAAAGGCCGCCGGAGCAAATTGTGCCGCCAGCGTCATGGCCAGCAGGCCCGAATCGGCCAGTCCATCAAACCCGTCAACCAGACGGTGATAGCCAAACGCCAATGCCAGCACGATGGCGATGGAGGCCCGTCTGACAATGCGCAAAAGCCTGGTGACATCCCCTTTGCCGCCGGTTTGAATGGCTCGGGTACGCAGCAATAACGGGGTCACCACATTGTTAGAAATCATCACGGCCAGCGCCACAGTGGATACCAAAATCATACCCGTGCTGGCCGCCAATCCTCCGACATATACCGCCAGCGCCATGACCGAACGACCTTCGGCCAGCGGGGCGGCAAGCGCATAAAAATCAGCGTCCGATCCGGCAGCCACCGAGCGTCCCCACAACATAATGGGCCAGACCAGTACCCCCATGATCAACAGATAAAACGCGAACCACAGGCGCATGGCTCGAAAATCGCTGCTGCGATGAGATTCTACCGCCAAAATATGAAACTGGCGCGGCAAGATGGCAAAAGTAATACCACCAAGAACGACAGAGGATAGATAACCGGCCATACCGGCACCTTTTGCGCCCCCCTCCCCGGTTGGCAAAGATAAAGGCACGTCTTTGATAATAAGCACGGCCGTAATGCCAACAACGGTAAAAATGATGATTTTAATCAAAGAATCAAAGGCGATGGCCAGCATAAGGCCATCATTATGCCCTGCAGTTTCCACGCGCTGCGCAGCAAATACGATGGCAAATATGCCCATGATCACGGTTACCAGAAATGATGTATCGACCAGAGATACCAAGCCCCCTGAGGCGATATCCAAACTGGCCGAAATGGCTTTGAGTTGCAGTGCAATATAAGGCACCGCCACCGCCAGGGTCAGTACGGCCACCACGGCCCCAAGGCCCTGTGATTTGCCATAGCGTGAGGCAATAAAATCAGCGATCGAGGCGATATTTTGCCGCTCTGATATGCTGATCATCTTCTCTATTGGTCGCCCCAGAATGAACAAAGCCGCGATCACGCCAATATAGGTTGGCGGAAACAACCAGCCATTGGCACTGGCCTGTCCAGCCGTGCCGTAAAATGACCAGGATGTGCAATATACAGCCAGGGCCAGCCCATAAATAATGCGGCGGATACGGGGGTTGGGCCGGGAGCGAAAATGACGATCCGCCCATCTGGCAATGCCAAACAACAGCCCAAAATAGACCAATGTCGTGATAATGAGGACCCAGGAGCTTAGCATTGCCGTTCTCTACCCCGGGATGTGGAGTATCCCGTCTGCATACACTATCGCATCTTTGCCAGGCTGTGGAGCGATGGCACCTAAATGTTGGTGCCCTAAAGGTTCAGTTTTTCTGGTAATCAAAGCTTGGCGAAGTTTGGTGCGCACAAATTGACTGGGCGGCAGCGCCGACCCACCAGCCAATCTTGCAAAAACCATATCCATCGCAGTTTCAAAATACGGCTGAATAGGAACGATTCGYCCAGCCATGGATGGCAAGGCACTAAGCGCATCAAAGTGCTGAGCATTTTCGATCTCATAATAGCGCAGCTCAGGGTGAGACCCATTGCYCAGAACCGCGCTCATATAGGCGCGTGAGGCATGTTCAGGCAGGATCAGGCCATCATTGCGCCCATGCAGAATGACGATGGGCTTTTGCCCGGGTTCGCCGTTCGCCTGAACTTGCGAAACTCCGGTCATCAAAGCCGGGTTTTTCTCTTCAAACATATTGCGCAGGCACAAGGCAGCCCCAAAGGCTTGATTATTCCCCGCACCATCATAACTGAGCGTGATTCCAGCCGTTGGGGCGATACCACTGCTCAGACCAGCAACCCTTGTGGCATCAAAGGCAGACCCGGCGATAAAGCTAAGATTACACAAAGCCTCCTCTACCCCGGTGCGGCGATAAGCCATGGCATAAGCTGCGCTAAGCGAAGGCCAGAGCGCCGCTGGGGACATAATGGATAAATATGGCCAAGCCTCTTTATGCAACCCAGCCTTGTTCACAATCTTAAGGGATTCTGCGATTTGTTCATTCAGGAACTGTGCCTCAAGCCACCCATTATCCGACAGCAAGCGACACCGCGTTTTAAGCCCGTCAGARGCATRACGCGTTATGGCRATAAATGGGGCACTATCCAGTTYGGGAGAAAGCACCGCGCAGGGKGCATARAGGTTCAACAAGGTCAGATAATCAAAAAATRSCCTGCCYCCCAKAACCGGAYTTTKGTTTGCATAGGCAATACGATAATTGCCCKTAGGCGGAGTGATRTTGGGTTCRGAGGCCACCACCGCATCAATGATCCCGCTCTGGTCCAGCTCTGCYGCGYGCAAGACGGCTGCRCCGCCATTAGAGATAGAGGCCGCAATGGTYCTAGGAYGYTTGGTGACTCCATATTCTTTTTTTAGAACGTATACGCCATAAYGTGCYGCCATMAGCACCGCYTTGCCCCAGTCTTTTTCACTATTATCTTGTGAGTGGGCRTGTTTGAAGGCRATCCGCTGGGGGTGGCCARATTTATAACTCTGCAGCGCCTTAGTTGATTCCAGACYAAATAAGACRGGAGGTTTTGARGYAGMMCNNNCYCCCARRGCGCGCGTWCCAYCCAGCCGGTATRAGACCATATCRTCCAGTGCCACYAGTGCCGTTCCGGTGGTCTTATCGGTCAGCACGAGGGCGCATTTRTGGGCAAAAGCCCACGGACCAGTCAACCCGATTGCCCCATAAACGCCCCGCGAGCCAGAGGAAGGAGATACCACCATGCATGGATTTAGTGTCTCAAAATCATCCGGAACGAGAACGGCTATGGCAAAAGGCCATTTCTCTCCCTTTATCTTTGCGGCGGCCAGATATTCTGTACCAGAAACCCTGATTTTCTCTGGCGTTCGCGGCCCGTACAGGCGCCCAAACCCACCTTCTTCACTGGTATCAAGCAAGGCCCGGATATTGGTRTGAATGGCCAGTGTCCGCAGATTTTCTCGCTGATGTTCTTTATTGGTGTTTTTATCGATGGGCGGTGAGAATGGATTACGCAGCCCAGCCATGCCCAAGCCACCATCCAGCAAGCTGCCCTGATGATAAACCGGGGACATGGCGTAGACGATAAAATCTGGTGGCGTTATGGGGTTAGGCTTGGTGGGCGTACAGGAAGAGACCATTTGGAGGGCGATTATGACAACCCCAAGTCGTAAGATTCCTGACATACTGGCCATAACCATCCTTTGCCTACACGCCCTCAAAAAACAGAAAAAAGAAATAACGCCAACACTGTTCCTGCGGCGGGTACAATGACAGTCAGCGCCCCGACCACGCCATAGGCATCCTTGTGCGTTTCGCCACAAATGGCGCGTATGGTGGTCACCACATATCCATTATGCGGCAGGCTATCCAATCCGCCAGAGGCAATGGCCACTACGCGGTGCAAAGCCTCTGGATCCACAGGATGGGGCGCATTGGCCCCCACATAAAACGGTGCCAATAGTGGCAGGGCAATCGTCTGCCCCCCTGAAGCAGAGCCAGTAAGGCCGGCAATGATTGTAACCGCCAGAGCGGCAGCCACCAAAGGCGAACCGGGCATGGAGGTCACCGCATTCAGCGCCTCTTGAAAGGCCGGGGAACCTTTGGCGACCGAACCAAAGCCAACCACGGCGCAAGTGTTGGCGATGGCGATGACCGCCCCGGTAGCCCCCAAGGTTAGCGCACCGCCAAAATCGGTAAAGCGTTTCATATTAAAAAGTGTTGCCACGGCAATGCCCGACGCCAGTGCAATTACCAGCGCATATTTTCCATAAACCCCTTGCAAGGTGAGAGAAACCAGAAGGACAGTCGCCAATGGCAACAAAGACAAAAACGGATGCGGCATGGTGTCGGGTGATCTTGGTTCCGGGTCTGCGGCGCGACCATTAAAATGCTCGCCATTGGCCACTGCCTTTTTGATCATCCGTGTTAGCCAGTAAAACCCGGTCAGCGCCATAACAATTGCCACTACCAGGCTCACCTGCCAGCCGGCATAGGGTGTGGTGCCAAGATATTGCATGGGGATCCAGTTTTGCATTTCCACGGACCCCGCCGAGGTCATGGTGAAGGTCACCGATCCAAAAGCGATGGTCCCTGGCAGAAAACGGCGTGGCAGGTCCGCATCCCGAAAGAGGCCAACCGCCATGGGATAGACCGAAAAGGCAACAATAAAGACCGACACCCCGCCATAGGTGAGGAGGGCGCAGGCCGCTACCAGCGCCAATACGGCATGGCGAACCCCAAGCCTGGCAATAATCCAGTGGGCTATGGAATGGGCGGCGCCACTATCCTCCATGATCTTGCCAAAGATAGCCCCCAGCAAAAACATCAAAAACCAGTCGCGAAAAAAACCGGTAAAGCCGGTCATATAGCTGACGGCAAAGCTGGCCTCGGCGGAGCCTTTTACCGGCAACAGCGCCAGGCCAGAGGTCAAGGCGATAAGAATCGCGCACAATGGTGCGGCAACAAGAATGCTCATACCGCGCATGGCCAGATAAACCAGCAAG
>NVVU01000023.1 GCA_002733485.1 Robiginitomaculum sp. | reverse complement strand
TCAGGGCGCCCAACTCGCGCACAATGCGGCTGGCGGCGACGGCGGCACCACGCGGAGGGCGTTTTTTGCGCGGCGGATTGCCGGGCCGGGCCGATAGGGGGGTCAGGCCCCGGGCGCGGATTTTGGAGGCGGCGTCGGTGGTCGAGCTGGCCTCGATATAAACTTCGCTTTGCACCCCATCACTGGAGACCGCCTTGACGAGAAATCCACTCATGAGGACGGCTCCACATGCTCGCCTATAACGCGCCATATTTCATTGGCATCAGTCACGCCAGCTGCAATTTTGGCGCGGCCATCATCGGCCAGTGACAAGGAGCCGGCCTTGCGTGCGGCGCGTTCAAATTCCAGGGCGGACAGGCCTGGCTGGATCATATCCAGCAGGTCTGCGTCCAGCGCAATGCTTTCATAAAGGCCGGTGCGACGATGATAGCCGGTTCCGGCACAGGCATCGCATCCTATGGCCTTCCATTTGCCTTTGACCTTCTTTTTGCATTTTGGGCATAATAGCCGGATCAGCCGTTGCGACAGGATCAGGCGCAGGGTCGAGCGCAACAGGGATGGGTCAATACCCATATCGATCAGCCGCGCCGGGGCTCCGGCAGCGGTGTTGGCGTGCAAAGTGGCCAGCACCAAATGGCCGGTCAGCGCCGCATTAACCGCAATTTCTGCGGTTTCCTGATCACGCAGCTCGCCCACCACAATCACGTCCGGGTCCTGGCGCAATACCGAGCGCAAGGCATTGGCAAAGGTCAACCCAATGGCCGGGCGCACCGCAATCTGGGTGACCCCGTCGATCTGGTATTCCACCGGATCCTCGATGGATATGACCTTGCGTTCCGGGGTATTCAACGTGCTGATCGCACCAGCCAGCGTGGTGGTTTTACCACCACCGGTTGGGCCAACCACCAGGATCAGACCAAAGGGCGCGGCCAGCGTATCCATTAACTGGGTTTCGTCTTTTTTACTGAGCCCCAGGGTTTGCAGATTGACCTCGGAATCGCGATCCTCCAACAGGCGGATCACCACGCTTTCGCCATGGGCGCTGGGGGTGGTTGCAATGCGTAAATCCAGCGGCGTGCCCGAAATGTTGACCCGGGCGCGGCCATCCTGAGGTCGGCGGCGCTCGGCAATATCCAGATCGGCAATGATCTTGATGCGCGACACGACGAGTTGCGCTAGCGACGCACTGGGTGATTCTCGGTCATGCAACACGCCATCAACACGCAGGCGTATGCGCAGGCGGTCGCGATAAGGCTCAACATGGATGTCGGATGCGCGGTTCGCCAGTGCATCCTTGATCAGATCATTGACCAGACGCACCACCGGGGCTTCGCTGGCAAGATCGCGCAAATGCTCGGCATCGGTATCATCGGCATCCGAAGTATGCATCGGGTCGGTAGTATCTTCCAGTGCGCCAAAATAGCGGGCTAAAGCCGCCTCAATATCGGCAAGCGGGGCCAGTGCCAGGGAGACCGGCTTGCCGGTGGCCAGTGCCACCGCATCGGAGATGTCCGGCACCGAAGGGTCTGCCAGCGCCAACACCACGCCACCTTCATTTATCCGGGCTATGCAGGCCTGACTGGAATTAAGAAATTCTGGATTGATGGCCCCTTCTGCGGGGTCCTCTTCGGCAAAATCCTTGGCCGACAGGCGGGCCAGCCCATGGGCTTTGGCCAGCGCATCCGCAATGGCCATATCGCTTAAAAATCCAAGCCGACGTACCACCGAGGCCAAAGGCTCGCCACTGTCTTCGGCGGCTCTGGTGGCGCGTTGGGTATCTGCCGGGGTTAACCCTGCAATCTCCAGCCAGTTTGTTGGTGCTGYCGTTACCAGTTCAATGTCCGCCATAACTACATAAACCGCCCGCGCATAGTGAATTCCAAATGCCTGATAATAAGGTCAGTATCATAATCACTGACGCCGCGGATCTGCTTTTCCCACAGGTACAAACTGGGTAAAGCCGAGGGGTTGGACTGTAATATCTCCTTCTTGATGAAGGGATACTGAAATTCGGTGATCAATCGATCCCAGAAAAAGTGAGTAACATTAAGGGGAGCGCCATGTTCGGCATGCTCGAATATCCGTTTCAAGAACTTACGGGTAGAGGGCAGAAGGCTTTTGTCTTGCAAAATAGAGGAATCGCCGATGCGATCAAAAAAATCGCCAAGCAGAACGCGATAGGGAAAGACCGCCCGCGCCCGCAATCCGGCCTTGCGCATATCGCTGGATAGTCCAATTTCATGTTTGCGGATAACCCATGCTTTTGATGGTACATGGATGTAATTATGCCAGCGTTTTTGAAACGCCGAATTGCGAAGAACGGCCTGGTGAAATACCAGAAAATAGCTCTGCATATGGTGAGCAGAATCCCAGCTATCGGTCAGACCCCACATATCGGCAATGGTCGGATCCATGGCTTTGTAAATCTTGTCCAGCGGGAAAAGCGGGCCATAGGCGCTGTCATTGCACAGGGTAATTGAATTATAGGCGGACAGATCACCCAATAATTTCATACCATCAGCATAGGCGCCAAAATCATAACCCTTGTTTTTGCGCCACAATACCTGCTCGCATAATCCGTTGAGCTTGCGCCGCTCGGCATCTGGAAATTTGGGGCTGTTGGTAATGAAAATGACGGCGCGGTTCGCCTTTTGCAGGGCTTGTAAATAATGCAGAACATAACCGTGCACGCGCCCCTGTTTGTCATAATGGACAAAAATGGCGACATCCTGGTGCGTATGCGCGTCGGGCACATTCCCCCAGCGTTGACGGATATAGGTGCCGCGACCAAAGACCAGTGCCCAGGCAAACTTTACGTATTGCACCACATAGTCATTGCGTTCTCTGGCGCCGAAAAACAGCATCCAGAAGCGTCGAAGCATGTTCCATATTTTTTTCATACTCTTCTATGCTGTCGCGGCAATGGCGGCGTCAAGTTCTGCCTGCCGCTTACCGACAAGTTGTATAACAAGGGCAGCATTGGGGTTGGCCGCAGAATAGAGCGTATCAGCCGTTTGTTGCGCTTTGGGAATATTGCCGTTTCGTGCCTGCACCATGGCAAGGTGAAAGGCCCCCTGTACGCTTAATGCCGGGTCGTCATGCTGGTCGGCGACCAGGGCAAAGCGTTTTGCCGCCTCGGCCAGATCGCATCGCCGGTTCAGGGCATCCAGACCCAGTGCAAAGTGTAACCCTGGATCATCATTGACATTGGCCATCCCGGTGGCGGCGGAACAGGTTTTCGCGGCCTCATCCATATTGCCTGCATTGACGGCTTGCAGGAAGATATGGGTGTGGGTATCGGCAATTCGTGCGGTGGTCACCGCCTGATGATCCTCACTGGCCAGAGGCAGGGCCCTCTCCAGCCAGGCAAGGGCAATGTGTGGCTGATCATCCATATAGGCAAGGCCAAGGGCCTCTGCGATGGCAAAGTCTTTGGGGGTCAAAGAAGCAGATTGTAAAGCGGCCCTGATTTCTTGGCGTTTCCGGGTAAAGGCCGGTTGCCCCCCATGGACCAGCAATTCTGTGCCATAGGCGGCGGCCTGTGTTTGCCATACCTTGCGCATGCTCTCCCATTGCGGCCCGTCGGGTGCATTGTTCAGGGCCTTTTGCAACCAGAAGAGTCCATCTGGCCGATCAAAACGATAGTTCAGGGCCATCATGGCCAGCCCCATGGCGGCGGCGTGCTCAAAGTCGTCCTGACAGGGACCCTTTTGCAAGACTGCCTCCACAGCCGGGCGCAGGCGCTCGGCACTGGCGTAATCGCCGGAATTAGCAGCGGCCGCAAAGACCTCCAGGCGGGTTTTTTCGTATCTGTCGGCGTAGGCCTGGATCAGAAACGGGTCCAGACTTTCAAAGGCGCTAATGGCTTTGGCCGGATTAGACTGCGTCAAAACACCGGCGCAGAGAAGCGCGGCTTCATGTGCCAGATTGCGGCTATCCAGATCGGATGCGTTGATGGCTGTAAGCACTGGTTCCATCACAGCATAACAGCGTTTGCAGGCCTTGAAAAAGGCAAGGGCCAGGTCCTGATCCTGGGTCTCATTCAGTGCCAGAATCCCGGCGCAATACAATACAATGACCAGATTAAAAGGATGGGCGGCGGCATACTCGTCAAAGTCCTGATTTGTATGGGCTACGTTCTCGATAGTGTCGGGGGCATGCAGGTCCAGGCCGAAATGGGTTTTCCAGTGTTGTTGCAGTATCTCCAGCGTTTTCAGTGCCGCCTGATAATCACCATTATCGGTCTGCAACCGCAATAAACGCCCGGCAAACCCGGTGCGTAAATGGGCGGGCATTTCTTTTGCGCTCAGACGGTCCTGCATATAGCGGGACAAAATCTGCCGATCGATGGGGGCCGTGAAATCCACATACAAGGCATCATTGGCGGCAAAGGCATAAATGGTTTCGCCTGTGGAGGTGACTTCAATATTGGTAAACCCGGCGCGTTGCAGACAGGCACGCAGTCCGTCTTCGCTGTAGAGAACCAGATGTGAACCCGGGGAGAGCAGCGGGATAATTTCTTCCACCGCGCGTTCCTGGCGCAGGCCGGCTATGTCCGGTGTTGTTAATAACAAGGTACCCTTGGTCCCGGCGGCTCTTGCCAGAACGCTCACAAAAGGGTCCGGATCAGCAATGTGCTCGATGACTTCGGACGAAAATACCAGATCGAACGGCATGTTTTCCAGTTCGGTATCGGCCCCCAGATAACCATCCATGATCGGCAGGCCAAGTTCCTGTGCGCCGTGGCGGGCAATGTGCGAAGGGTCTATGCCCAGGGCCTTCCATCCCAGAGCGCGACCGGCAAAATCCAGCGAAAACCCATACCCGCAGCCAACTTCCAGCAAGGTTTTGATGGAGGGGCTCCGCGCCCAGAAAAACGGCGCTATCATGGACTCAAAACCGGCCCCTTGCTCTACATAGAATTTTTTGGGAGCGGTATATTTTTCTTCATCTTCACTTGGGGGCCGATGTTCATACACCGGGGCAGAAACATCAGGAAAATGAGCCGTTCCGCAAAACGTACAATCATAAAGGCGGTAGCGACGATGTGTAGAGTATGGCGACGCCACAGAGCGCTTTGTCTTCATGGATTGCGTTGTGTGGCAAGCGGGGCATGTCAACGTTCGCGACAAGCCGCTTTCCCAGTGTATCCAGCCCTTTTTGTGGGCAAACGGACTAATCGTTTCAAGAAAATGCAATACGGTCATAGTGTTCAATCGCCGAGGCTACGGGGCCAGTATAAACCTGTTGGCCATTATTGAGAACCAGCCCGTCATCACATAAATCACGTAAGGCAGCGGTGGCATGACTTACCATGACAAAGGCGCGCCCCTGGGCCTTGGCCGCATAGAAAAAATCAAAACATTTAAGCTGGAACGGGGCATCCCCGGCACCCAGCGCCTCGTCGATCAGCAGAATATCCGTAGGGGCCATCGCCGCCATGGCAAAGCCCAGGCGCGCATATTGTCCGGCGGAATACCAGCGCGTTGGCTCGTTCAGTTTTTCACCCAGCGCACAAAAGGAGGCGGTGCGGTCATAATATTCTTCACGCTTGTCGGAAGGCACCTGTAGCAGGCGGGCCACCAGACGCAGGTTTTCCCAGCCGGTCAGGTCCGGATGCGCCCCGGCACCAACCTCCAGCAGGGCGCCAACCTGGCCATGCAAAATGGCTTCGCCCTCGGTGGGATCCACAATGCCGGCCAGAATTTTCAACAAAGTGCTTTTACCAGATCCATTGCGCCCCATCACTGCCAGCGCCTTGCCGGGCTCCAGAGTAAAGCTGATATGATCGAGTGCGGTACGTACTCTTTTACGCTCGCCGCCAAGGCGGTGATAAAGCGGTCGGTCTCCCCCACTGCTGGTCAGGGCAAAGTTTTTGGTCAGCCCCCGGGCTTCGATGGCCAGTATTTCAGAGCTCATCGGCCGCCCGTCCTTCCAGCGTAAAAAATACCCATAGGCCCAATGCCCCCAAAGCAAGGGCGCTGCCAAAGGAAATGGCCAAATTCACCCAATCCGGGGCGGGGGCCCCCAAAAGCGACCAGCGCAGCGCGCTGATAATGCCGGAAAACGGGTTTAGCGCGTAGAGCCTTTGCCATTCCGCCGGGATCAGGGAAGCCGGATAGATTACCGGCGAGGCAAACATCAGGATTTGCAGCCCCAGGGGCACCATTTGCCGCATATCGCGCCAGACCCCGCACAGCGCCGCTAATATGCTGGATATCCCAAAGGAGGCAATCATCGCCACAAAAACAAAGAGCGGCGCTCCCAGCATGGGCCAGCCCGGATGGGTGCCAAACAGCAGACCGACAAGGGCAGCCACAAAAAGTGCAATCGAGGCGTCCACACTGGCGCTAAGATT
The DNA here is from genome assembly GCA_002733485.1 of Robiginitomaculum sp. Taxonomy (GTDB): domain Bacteria; phylum Pseudomonadota; class Alphaproteobacteria; order Caulobacterales; family Maricaulaceae; genus Robiginitomaculum_B. The sequence continues at coordinate 31,151 of NVVU01000023.1, read as the reverse complement.
AGAGGCCATGACCGGATACAGCCTCGGCATGGGGGTTTGGCGTAACAATGGTGCGGCCGAAAGAAAGGCATTGGCCCCTTCGGCGGCGCTATGTTGCACCAGATACCATAGGGCGACGCCGGTAAACACCATGGCCGGATAGGGGGTTCCATCGCTGGGAACACGCACCAGAACACCAAAAAACAACGAAAAAACAAGCGCTTGCAAGGCAGGCTGAATGATCAGCCAGGTCAGGCCAATGGCAGGTTTGGCAAAGCGGCCGCGAATTTGCCGAAAAGTAAGCGCCAACAGCGCTTCACGCTGTACCCATAACGTACGCAAACGGTTTGGGGGATGTGCCTTACGAATAATGATCTGTTTGTTACTGAGCATAAAGCCTTGTGCCTCAGAGCCTGCCTTACAGCAAGATCAAATTGGTGCTGTTGGTGGCTGACCAAAGCCAGATACCATAAATCGCCAATGTCAGGGCGGGGCCAAAAGGTAATTCGGTTTCGCGGTGCAGGGATTTTCCTTTACTGCCGATCAGCAAGCCCATAATGGCCGTAGAGGCCGCCAACAGCACAATCCAGGGCAGCGCAAAAGGGCCCATCCAGGCCCCGCCGCCCGCTAGCAGCTTGGCATCCCCCATACCCAGGCCTTCGCGGCCACGAAAATGGCGATAGGCAAAAGCCACCAGCCAGAAAATCCCATAGCCGGCAACGGCACCAATGAGGGCGGTTTTCAACCCACCAATGCCATGCATGAGATACATGACAAGAGGGCCTGTACCGATCAGGGAAAACGAAGCCCCGTTGGGGATCAGCCGGGTGCGGTAATCCACCAGAGCAATAAATAAAAGTACCAGACCAAACCCGGTGCTGGCCAGCATCATCCAGCCATCAAAAACCAGAACGGAACTCAGCGCGATGGCCGTACTGGCCAGTTCGGCGATGATGTGCTGGCGCTTTATCGGAGATTTACAGTCTCGGCACCGACCCCCCAGCAGAAAAAAACTGAACAAAGGTACAAGGTCCAYAAGRGTCAGTTCGTACCCGCAATGGGCGCACCTGGAGCGCGACGTGCGTAAATTGGAACGATCCGGCCAGGTCAGGGCGCTGGCACTGATAAAACTGCCCAAAAATGGTCCGGTCATAATCAGAAACAGAGATAGCCAGCCATTATTAAATATGGATAGCGCAGTCATTCCTGATCAGAAACTGCATCCGGAATGGCCTTGTTTTTCTTATTGGCCTCACGGGAAATCAGGGTCATACGCTCGCGCAATTCATCCAGAATAGCTTTGGCACCTGTGTCCGGGTCAATGATTCGCGGGGTGAGAAACACAAGAAGCTCGGTGCGCTTTTTGGTAGTTTCATGGCCACCAAAGGCATTTCCAAGTATGGGAATGCCTGAAAGGAAAGGTAATCCCTTGGTCCCTACCTGGCTGGAATCACTGATCAGGCCGCCCAGCACAATGGTTTGCCCGCTGCGGGCAGAGATGGTGCTCTCCAACACTCGCTTGGAAATGGTGGGCGTCAGATCGCCGGTGGAGGCGGTAGTTGAGACATTACTGACTTCCTGTTTTACTTCCATGGTAACCATGCCGGTGGAACTTACCCGGGGCGTCACATCAAGAATGACACCGGTATCCAGAAATTCCACGGAATTAACCAGAGGTGCGTTGACATTGATCACATCGGTCGACTGGCGGGTGATCACCGGAACCTGATCGCCAACCTGCAAATGCGCGGACTGATTATCCAGCACCACGACCGAAGGGGCGGATACCACTTTCAGATCGGTTATGCTGTCCAGTGCGTCCAGCGCAAATCTCGCGCTATTGCCTTTGTTCAGGGTAAAGTTGAAGCCCGGGAATGAAGCCTGGACAGCCGAGCTGGAGCCATTGGAAAAACCGCCCTGACCGCCGCCGCCCGTGGGGCCGTTGCCAATGCCAAGAATGCCGCCGGTTTCAAAGAAATACTGCACGCCATAACGCAACACATCGTTCAGGGTGACTTCGGCAATGACCATGTCGATTAGTACTTGCGCGGGGGGGTGATCAATTTCGCGAAGCGCCTGCGCCACCAGACGCTGTCCCTGCGGTGTGGCCAGCACCACCAGTGTGTTGTTGATGGGATCGCCAATAATGCGCGGCGCACTGGAAAGACCGCCGCCCAAAACCGCGCCGCTGGACTTGCCAGTCCGTCTGATAGTGGCTGTTGTCGCCGCACGGTTGGCAGACCTGCCGGTGCTGGAGGCGCTGCGCTGGGCCAGCCCCGGAGACACCGAAGAGGAGCGTGTAGAGCTGCCGCTGCCACCAAATAATTGCTGGAGCAAATCTGCCGTTTCCAGGGCTTTGCCATTGTCTATTTTATAGGTGCGCAAGCTGACATCGCTGGGACCACCAAGGTCCAGACGGTTTATCCAGGTTTTAGTACGGTCCAGAATTTTCATGCTGGGGGCGATGGCCAGTATCGCGTTGATGCGTTCCATGGCTTGCAGTTTTAAGGCCCCGTCCAGACCGCCGCCCTGTCCGGTCTGCATGATCAGTTCCAGTTCGCTGATCACGTCGGCGGCGGAGGCATTGCGCAGGCGGAAAATGGCGGTGGACATGCCAGCCAGCCAGTCCACATCAAAAGAGGCGATGGCGGCCAGCGCATTTTCTCGCTCAATCGTGGTGCCGGTGATCAGGATCAGATTGCGCGCGGTGTCTGCRCGAAGCGCGCCYGGACGGCTGATGGTRTTTTCCAACAGCGTAATCATRTTGGTTGCCGARATGTTGTTCAGAGGCATGATGGTCACACCCAGGCCGGGCGTGGACGCACTTGAGAARCGGGCCTGTCCACCRGACAGGGCTTCACCGGCAGGGCTGATCAGATAGCTGTTGCCTTCGTCTATGAGGCGCGCTGAATTGTTGCTGAGGATGGTTTCCAACAGGATCAGAAGGGCTCGTTTGTCTACAGCGCCGCCGGTGGCTGCCGTAACCTTTCCCTGAATGCGCGGATCCAGAATGAAGGGCACTTCCAGCAGATCGCCTAAAATAGTTTGCACCACTTCGGGAAGGCTGGCACCCTGAAAATTGACGTTATAGCCTCCTTGCGCGGTTTTGGAGCCTTGTGGACGCGCCGGGCCTACCCTCTTGCCAGTGCCCGGGAAAATCTGGGACTGATCTGCCCCTGGCAAAGCTTCTTTTTGCGAATCAGCAGCCCTCTGCTGTGCATCGGGATCTGCAGGCGTATTTGCGGTTTGAAAAACCCGGGCAAAAGGATTGGCAAGCCCTTTGGTTTGTGTGCCGGTCTGACAGGCCGACAAGATCAAAACCGCGATGCCAAAAAGCGGGAAAAATCTCTTTGATCTGCTAAATATACGGATGGTTTTCACGTCACTATGCTCCACGGGTTCGACTGGTTAGCAGATCAATCAGCACTACCCAAGCGCTATTAGAGGCCAAATACACGTCATCACCAGGAAACGTCATGAACTGGCCATTGGCGTTCATAGGCTTCGTCTCGAACTAATGGCCTATAATCCTGCGCTTCGTAAACTGCAAACTTACGTTTTCTGGTGCCGCCGAGCGCGATGGAATATGTCCCCCGCAAGGTAAAAGATTGAAAATCAGCGGCCATCCTCTGAACATAGGCACGTCTTGCGCTGATGACGAGAGTTTTACCTTCAAAGCCAGGCACCAGCGGATTTACCAGCTCTGCATGGGAATGGGGCGTTGCAAACCGGGTCCATATATACATTGGTGGTAAATCCATATGGCGCCCATAGTATTTGACGGCATAGTAAAACAAACGGTTGTCGACAAGCAGGGCATCATACGTTTTGCCAGTGGCCGTGGGGTCGTTCAGCCCGGCAATAGTTTGCGCACTTTGCTGCCAGCCATGAACGCGTTTGAAGGCGTTTTCAATGCCCAGACGTTCTACAAGTACTGGTGACAAGGCAATGACAACCAAACCGGTCCCGGTCAGCAGGTTCGTGCCAAGCACCAGGGTAATGATCAGCATTCGGCCATGCAAAACGCCCCAAAACGCCAGCAATAGAGAAGCGGGAACATAGGCGCTGAATGCCCAATTGGCATTGGCGCGATTAATGATGGCCTCAACGGTGACGATCAATAGAGGAACAACAATAAAAACCGCCAGACGTTTGGTCTGGTCAGGCACACCTTTACTGGAGCTGACCCAATAAAGCGCCAGCACAAGCACAGGAAATGCCAGAATGCCAAACACCCCCAATTGCCCGCCSAGAAACTCCAGGGCACTGACGGGATTAATATGCATGTTTTCCCAGCCGGCATTGTCTATGGTGTGGGAGATGGTGGCAAACTGGTGCGCGCGGTTCCACAATAAATTTGGCATGAGCAATAGTGCTGCCACGGCCCCTGCCATTGCCCCATAACGGCCAAGAAGTACCGATCGTGTGTCTTTGTCAAAAACGGCAAGAGCTAAAAGAGCAAGGCAAAAATAGACCATGGCATATTTTGCCAAAAAGCCAATTCCAATGGCTAGCCCCATGCTAGCTGCCGTGACCATGTCGGGTTTATGTACAAGTTTGAAATAGGCGGCCAGTGCCCCTGCAATGGCAGGGAGCAGCAATGCATCTGTTGTTATAATACCAGAAGAGAACCAGACGCCGGGCATGGTTATATAGATGAGCGCCGCTATTGACCCGACCGCTTTTCCTGTGTTGCCCACAGATGATAGACGACCCGCGCGAAAGAGAAAAAATGTGGTTGCAGCATGGGCGAGGGGAGCCGCCAGCCGCACCGCCCATTCGGCATCGCCAAAAACAAATGTAGTTATGGCAATGACCCAGGCTATTAACGGTGGTTTGGAAAAATAGCCAAAATCCGGTGCCTGGCTCCACGCCCAGTATTGCGCCTCATCGCCCCCCAGTTCCAGCGGAGAAAAGCAGAGAGCGACAATACGTAAAATGGTCAGGATTAATATTGCTGCGATCAATGCCTGGACAGACCAGAGGCTGGGAAAGCGGCGAGGCATATAGGATGCCGTGTTATACGTACTGTACATAGGTCCTGACCCTAGATAGTTCTTCGTCCGCTTTCACCAGAATATGCCACGTCAGGCGGGTTTAATGTCACTAAAGGGACACAAACCTGATAAAAAGGTCAAGATTCTTGTCTCTTCACTGGATTTTCTGGTAAAGCGTGTGTATTCGGATGGCGGGGCGCTCATTCATTTGAGGCTTCATGCTTGTCAGGAGTGTACTTATCTTCTGGCGCAAGGATTGGGTATCGGTCGGACGGTAAGGGTAATTGCCAGATCGATGGTAGTTAGACGGGGGCGCGGATTGCATCCTGTCTGTCATGGTTTCTGAGGGGAACTTTTATGATTAGTTTGAGACAACTAGCAGGCGGTGTGGCCGCCATAGCGATTGTGGCTTCGTTTGCCGGTCAGGCGACGGCGCAACAAACCACGTCCAGCATTCGTGGTACGATTACAGATTCAAAAGGTGCCGGGGTGCAAAGTGCACAGGTTACTATTTTGCACGTACCCTCTGGTTCGGTTCGGCAATTCACAACCAGCGCCAATGGCATTTATACCGCGCGTGGCTTGCGTCCGGGTGGCCCGTACATTGTTACGGTAACCGCACCGGGTAATGCACCGTATCAGGTTGAAGGCCTGTTTCTTAGCCTTGCTGACACCAAGCGGCTTAACATCGCCCTTGATGATGTCATCCGTGAAGAGGCCATTGTGGTTACCGCCAGTTCTATCGGTGCCGGTAATCTGACCATGGGTGCAGGCTCACGCTTTGGCCTGGATACCATTGAAGGTACGCCAACCGTGACACGGGATTTCAAAGACGTTTTGAAATATGATCCCAATGTGTATCTGGACCCAACCAATCAGAACGCTATTTCCATAGCCGGTGGTAATTCACGCACCCTGTCAATCACGGTTGATGGTGTTCAGCAGAATGATGACTTTGGTCTTAATAATTCTGGTTTCCCAACGCTTCGCTCACCGGTGTCCATTGATGCCATCGCACAGCTGAATGTTGAAACCACACCGTTTGACGTTGAATTCTCCGGTTTCCAAAGCGGTAGCGTAAACGTTGTAACCAAATCAGGTACCAATGAATTTCATGGTTCTGCCTTTGGGTTTCGCCGTTCCAGCGGACTGACCGGCGGCGGTTTGAATGTTGACGAATGGACCTATGGCGGCACCCTTGGTGGGCCGATCATCAAGGACAAGCTGTTCTTCTTTGTCAGCTATGACCGTTTTGAAGGCACCGGCGTTTTTGATACTGGCCCCATCGGCGGCGGTTTTGTAAACGAAGTTTCGGGCGTGACCGTTGGTCAGGTAGACCAGATTACCCAGATCGCCCAAAGCGTTTATGGGTTTGACACCCTTGGCTTCAATCCCAGCAATTTGTCAGAGATTGACGAAAAAATCCTTGCCAAGATTGACTGGAACATTAACGAAAATCACCGTGCTTCGTTCACTATGCAACGGGACAAGGGCAATCAGCTTCGCCCTCAGAACACCGGCGGCAATCGCATTGGCCTTTTGTCTACCTGGTATAATAACTCACAAAAACTGCGCAGTTATTCAGGTCAGATTTTCTCTGACTGGACGGACAATCTGTCTACCGAAGTCAAGGTGGCATTCAAAAAATCACCGACCTCTCAGGCACCTCTTGGTGGTACGGACTTCGGTCTTTTCCGGGTTCGGGTTCCCGGCGGCGATGTCTTCTTTGGACCAGACTTTTTTCGTCATGCGAATGCGTTGAGCAACAAGACTTTGAACATTAAAGCCAAGGCCGATTACTCCTATGGCGCTCACTTGTTCACGGCCGGTTACGAACATGTGGAAACAGACGTTTTCAACCTGTTTGTTCCGGGGTCACGTGGCTCTTATACCTTTAACAGCATTGCTGATCTGGCGGCTCAAAACGCATCTGGTGGACTGTTCTACCAAAATGCAGTCACCAATAATTCCGCTGATGGTGCGGCCACCTTTACCTTTAAAACGGATGCTTTGTACGTTCAGGACCAATGGGATGTCAGCGACACGGTAACCGTTCAGGCTGGTGTTCGTTATGAAGCGGTCAGTTCTACCAAGAATATTATTCAGAACACGATCTTCCTTGGTCGTTACGGGTTTGATAATACCTCCACCTTGAGTGGCCGCGACATCTTCTTGCCGCGTATTGGGGTTAACTGGACCGCTTCGGATCGCCTCTCCATCCATGGTGGGGTTGGCCTGTTCGCCGGTGGTAATCCAAATGTTTGGATTTCCAACAACTATTCCAATAATGGCGTCACCATTGACAGCATCTTCCTGCCAGGCTCTGCCTTGCCGCCGGTTGATGGCTTTAATGTTCCTGCTGTCGCCCAGAACGGTCTGGTTGCAGGGGATGGGAATGTGAATGCCCTTGATCCAAACTTCAATATTCCATCACAATGGAAGGCGTCTTTGGGTGCTGAACTGAATACGGATATTGGCTTCCTTGGCAGCGCTCTTGGTGATGACTGGAACTTCAGTTCTGACCTCATCCTCACTTCTGTAAAGGATGCGACCTATTGGAAAGAGCTGACTTGTGGCACGCCAACGGGCACGGCCCCGGATGGTCGCCCAATATATAGCTGTGATCCTAATCGTTTTGACTTGTTGCTGACCAATACTGGCATCGGTCATGGACGGATTCTCTCGTTCCTGGCGGAAAAGACCTTCTTTGAAGACTTTACTTTCCGGACCAGCTATTCAAACCAGAACATTGTAGACGCCAATTCCGGGACCAGTTCCACAGCGACTTCAAATTTTGGCAAGAGTGCTTCATCTGATCCTCTAACCCCAACAGCGGCCACGTCAAACTATGAACGCAAGCACCGCTTTACGTTCAACTTTGATTACCGTCATAAGTTCATTGGGGATAATGAAACGCGCTTCACCCTGTTTGGTGAAACCCGTTCAGGCCAACCTTTCAGCTACACCTTCGACGATCCAGGCCGCCGTGGCCAGCTGAACATCTTTGGTGAAAACCGGGACTTTGCACGTCGTGACCGGGCACTCTTCTATGTGCCGACAGGGGCAAACGATCCGAATGTCGCCTACGCCGCTGGCTTTGATCAGGCAGCGTTCTTCTCCTTCCTGCAAAGCTCAGGACTGAATGAATATGCAGGATCGATCGCWCCACGGAACGCGTTYCGCAGCCCYTGGGCCTCGCGCTGGGATCTGAGCATCAAGCAAGAGGTGCCAGGCATATTCCCGAATGATGCCAAAGGTATTTTCTCGATTGATGTTCGTAATATCGGCAACATGATCAAGAGCAGCTGGGGACAATACCAGCAAACACGCTTCCCGTATTTCCAGTCTGTGGTTAAAGCAGATATTCAGGGCGGGCAGTACGTTTACAGTAGCTTCCCAAGATCGAGCAACAACAGGGTCTTCAGTGAAGCCTCAACCTGGTCCGTTCAGGTTGGTCTGAAATACAAGTTCTGAGTACTTCAGAATTTGGTACCAAATATGTGGGGCAGCCTTTCAGGTTGCCCCACTTTTTTGTGACAGTTTTATACGTAATGCATGCACACATGCACCATTTTCTAAATTCATCACTTGCGGGCAATTAAGGCCTTGCTCTTGGCGAAAGCTACGTCACACTCGCTCTCCGAGTCGAGGCGGTAAGGTTGCTCATAAATGCCACCGCCATTGTTCAGCAGCAGTATAATTACGCTTGTGAATGTGGTGGGGAGATCCGGATGAACCAGAAGTCTAATCGTCAGGTGCCTGACGCCAATGCGCCTGCCCTGGAGGTGCAAAAGACCAGTGTGTCCTTTGGCAAGTTCAAGGCGCTGGATCGCATTGATTTTAAAGTCATGCCCGGGGAAATGGTGGCTCTGATCGGGGCTTCGGGTTCTGGAAAGTCAACTCTGTTGCGGACCATTGATGGCCTGCAACAGGCCGATGCTGGCTCTGGTCGACTGGAAGTATTTGGCCGCAAATTACAACGCGATGGTCGTCTGGCCAAGGGCTTGCGTTATCGGCGTCGTGATATCGGCTTTATTTTTCAGTCTTTCAATCTGGTGGGACGGCTTAATCTCTTTAGCAATGTGCTGATTGGCTGTCTGGGCCGCATTAAAACCTGGCGCGGTATTTTTGGCATCTTTCCCGATGAAGACAAGGTGCGCGCCATGGCGGCGCTGGAACGGGTGGGCGTGGCGGAATTTGCGGGTCGGCGTGCCTCAAAACTTTCCGGTGGCCAGAAACAACGCGCCGCCATTGCCCGGGCTCTGGTGCAGAGGGCCAAAATGGTATTGGCAGATGAGCCGATCGCGTCGCTGGACCCGGTTTCAGCGCGTAAAGTTATGGAATTATTACAGGAATTGAATGAACGCGATGGCCTGACCGTCGTCGTATCCCTGCACCAGGTGGATTACGCCATGCGATACTGCCAACGGGTGGTGGCGCTAAAGGCAGGAAAAATCGTGTTTGATGGCCCTGCCAAGGATCTGGATCGCAAGACCCTGATCAAGGTTTATGGCGAAGAGTATGAGGACGCCTTCTGGACGGCAGAGGCGGCGGAATAATGAAAAACAGAATTTTTATTCTCTTTGCGATCCTGTTTCTGGCGCTGACAGCGGTCAAGGCCCCGCCGGTACAGGCACGGGAAAAAAGTGCGAAAGAAAAACCTTTGCCGGAACTCAATTTTGGGGTGCTGACCACTGAGGCCAGTGACAATCTCTCTATTCTCTGGACGCCTTTTCTGGAAGATATGGGCAATATGACCGGCATGAAGGTCAACGCTTATTTCTCTGCCGATTATTCGGGCCTGATCGAGGCCATGCGCTTTGGCCGCATAGAGGCCTCCTGGTTTTCCAATAAATCTGGCCTTGAGGCGGTGCGCCGCTCCAATGGTGAGGTTTTTGCCAAGGCCACCTATCCTGATGGCGCGCCGGGATATTATTCGGTGCTGCTGGTGCCGACGGATAGTCCATACAAGACGCTGGACGATATTTTGAAGTGCGACAAAACCATTGATTTTGGCATGGGTGATCCCAATTCCACTTCGGGAACCCTGTTTCCCATGGCCTATATTTTTGCCCCTCGCGGTATTGTGCCAACTGAGTGTTTCAAGAATGTCACCAATGCCACCCACGAGGCCAACGGCTATGCCGTTGCCAACAAGCTGGTGGATGTGGCAACCAACAACACCACAAATCTGAAGCGCCTGGGCCGTACCCAGCCTGACATTCTGTCTCGGCTGCGGGTGCTGTGGAAATCGCCGCTTATTCAGACCGACCCGATTGTCTGGCGCAAGGATCTTGACTTGGAAGTGAAAGAAAAGCTGCTTTATTTTTTCATGACCTACGGGCGCCGTGCTGACAGTCCGGCAGAATTACTGCGCCAGCGCAAAATTCTTGCTGAACTGGATTTTGGTGCCTTTTTACCTGCCTCCGATGCGCACCTGGACCCGATTATTCGCCTGGAAATCATTCGGGACATGGCACAGGTTCGCAATGATTTTTCCCTGAAAGAGCCGGACCGCGAAGCCAAACTGGCTGAGCTTCGTCAAAAACTGAAATCCATCGGGGCCAGCGAAGCGGAAATCGTCAAAGCCGAAGGGGTTGATGCCCAGGCCAGGAAAAGCTCGCGCAGTCATGCCATGGCCATTCCATGGAAACGGATGGCCTTTACGCTAAGCATAGGGTTTGTAGCCTTTGGCCTCTTTTTCTGGAGTTCCGCTGCCCGTGGGGCCGGGCCCATCAAGCCTATTCGTGATCGCGTGTTCGATTCCGCCGTTTGGGCCATATTTCTGTCCCTGTTGATCTGGGCCTATGTGGCCGCCGAGATTTATAAAACCCCGGATCTGATTAATAACGCAGACAAAATGGGCGAGTATGCCGCTGGATTTGTGAATTTGGACTGGAAAGAAGGCTGGTTGTATTTGCAACAAATGTCGGTAACCATACAGATTGCACTCTGGGGAACTTTCCTGTCGATCCTGTTTGCAATTCCCTTCGGCCTTCTGTCTTCACGTAATGTAGCGCCGGCCCCGGTGGTGTTTTTCATGCGCAGGATCATGGATGCCTTTCGCTCAATCAATGAGCTGGTGGTGGGCACCATGTTTGTGGTCACGGTTGGCCTTGGCCCGTTTGCCGGGGTAATGGCGCTGGCGGTGCATACCACCGGGGTGTTGGCCAAGCTGTTTTCCGAGGCCGTAGAGGCCATGGACCCGGGACCCGTTGAGGGGGTTCGTGCCACCGGTGGCCGCCGTATTCACGAAGTGATCTGGGGGGTTATTCCTCAGGTGGCTCCGCTCTGGACCTCTTATGCCCTTTACCGCTTTGAGACGAATACTCGTTCAGCCACGATTCTCGGGCTGATTGGTGCGGGCGGCATTGGTCAGTTATTGTTTGAACAGATTCGCTCATTCCAATACGGCAAAACCGCCGTTATCCTGATCATTATTGTCGTGGCGGTTACGATGGTTGATATGCTCAGTCAGGTACTGCGCAAGCGCTTGATGTAGAACAGAGCCTCGCAAAACCGATATCATCGTACGCAGGTAATGAAATGACCATGCGCTGTCATCGCGGTGTCATATTCCCTTTCTAGAGGAGGCCTGCCGGACACAAATTGTCTGGCAGCTTTTCCTGGAGGGGTAAACGTGAGCAACATTTTTGTATACGCACTGGCCGCAGCGCTGGTCATGCCGGGGGCGGCACTGGCCGCCGATGGCTTTACCATCAATCCGCGCGGGCGGGTTCTGCTGGATTTCGCCGATATCGACTACAATCTGGCCAATTTGAATTCATCCAATTCCACTAATGAATTTCGCACCGCACGCTTTGGCGTGTTTGGTAAAATGGGCAGCCGGTTTAAATATGTAGCCGAGTTTGATTTCGTAAACCGTGGCAACATCAAATTTCATGATCCCAAGGCCAAGGATGTCAAACTGACGTTCAAGGTAAACGGCAAGACTTCAATCGTCTTTGGCAACCAGAAAACACCTAACTCGCTGGAAGAACAAACCTCGGGCCGTTTTACCACGTTTTTGGAACGCGGCAGCGTAACCGATGCGTTTCGTTTGTCCCGCCGCGTTGGTGTGGTGGTCAAAACCCATGGCGACAATTATTCACTGGCGGCCGGTGCTTTTGGCAATGACATGAATGCGGTGCTCTACAAAAACGAGGGTTTGTTTTCGAACGAACACAGCTATGCGGCCCGGGCCACGTACACGCCTGTCCATGATGACAAACAGACCGTCCATCTGGGGGCCAGTGTGCGCCGCTTTACCGGCAATGCCGGTGATCAGTTGCGTATTAGGGCCCGCCCGCGGATCCACCTTTCACAACGTCTGGTGGACGCCAGGAATCAGGGTAGAAACTCTACGCTTTATGGCATTGAGGCGGCCTATGTATCCGGTCCGTTTCACATAGAGGGCGAGTGGATGGCCGAAGATGCGCTGCGCTCATCGGATGGCTATTTTGTACAGGCCGGTTGGTTCCTGACCGGGGAAACCCGCAAATACAGCGTTAAAAAAGGTGCTTTCGGGCGTATGAAACCCGCTCATGCCGTCGGCGAAGACGGTATTGGTGCCTGGGAAGTGGCGGCCCGTTTCGACACGCTGGACCTTTCCAGTGCTAATGCCGGCCAGATGAATACCTGGACTGCGGGGCTGAACTGGTATCCGCAAAGTCACGTCCGTGTCATGTTTAACGCGTTACATGCGAGCGCACGCGGCACAGCCAAATTTGGTGCAGGCAATACTGATGGGGTGCAAATGCGCCTTCAATATGACTGGTAAGGCGTACAGCGCTTTGCCCTTTCCACAACAAAGGAATTTTACCATGAAAACACGACATCTGATACTCGCCGGTTTTGCCGCCGGGGCCTGCGCCTTTGCGGCACCGGCGCTGGCGCGCGATACGCTTCACATTGTGGGCTCTTCGACGGTTTATCCATTTTCTACGGCGGTTGCCGAAAACTTTGGCGCGCAAACAAAATTTCCAACTCCTATTGTAGAATCGACCGGTTCCGGTGGTGGCATGAAGCTGTTTTGCGCTGGCGTTGGCGAGGGAACGCCGGACATCACCAATGCATCGCGGCGTATGAAGGCCAGCGAATGGAAAATCTGTCATAATAACGGGGTTACCCAGATTGTAGAGGTCAAAGTCGGTTATGATGGTATTGTCATTGCCAATGGCATTCACGCCCCGGAATTCAACCTGACCCTGAAGCAGGTGTTTCTGGCTTTGGCGGCACAAATCCCGGTGGCCGACGATAATTGTGTGCTTAAAGACAAWCCCTACACAAAATGGTCGCAGATTGATCCGTCCCTGCCGGATACCAAAATTGAGGTTTATGGCCCGCCGCCAACCTCCGGCACCCGTGATGCGTTTGTCGAGGTTGCCATGGAAAAAGGTGCCAAGCACATTGCGTGTCTGAAAGCGTTGCGCGGTGCCAAGCCCGGCGATGCCAATTATCAGAAAATCGTGCCGCTATTGCCAGAAGGCCTCGGCCAGAAAGCAGACGGTAAACCGCTGGCCGGCAAGAAAATTTTCAAGCACATCGCGCATCTTCTTCGTGAAGACGGTGCCTGGATTGATGCCGGCGAAAACGATAATGCCATTGTACAAACTCTGGAAAAAACGCCAGCGGCCCTTGGCATTTTCGGGTTTTCCTATCTGGATCAGAATGGTGACCAGATTAAAGGCGCGGTTGTGGACGGCGAAGAGCCAAGCTTTGAAAATATTGCCTCTGGTGCCTATCCAATCTCCCGTGACCTGTTCTTTTATGTGAAAAAACAACACATCAGCCTGGTGCCGGGCATCGCCGAATATGTCACAGAATTTACATCGGAAGATACCTGGGGCGAGTTTGGTTATCTTGGTGACAAGGGCCTGATCCCGCTACCCGAAGAGGATCGTACGCGCATTGGCAAGAACGCCCGGGCGCTGGCGGTGATGACAGAAAGTCCCTGAGTAAAAACAGGTTCAGTCCGGGCGGGGGGTGTTTGTGTTACCTCGCTTGGGCCGGCGCAGGCGTTTGGGCAGGCGAGGACGTACCTTGCCCCCCAGACGCCGAAGTCGTTTCCAGAACCGCCGCCTTTCGGGTTGCGGCGGTACTTCCAGATTTTTGACAAAATCCTCGGCGCAGGCTTTCCAGGAATAAGTTTCCGCATGGGTCCGTGTTTTTTTGCGATCCAGCTCCAGACAGGCCAGACTGGCGGCGCACAGATCCTCATCAAAGGCTCCGGCCCCCGATGTGCCGATAATGTCCCTGGGGCCGGGCACCGGGAAAGAGGATACCGGCGTGCCACAGGCCATGGCCTCCAGATTGACCAGGCCGAACGTATCGGTACGGCTGGGAAAGACAAACACATCGGCATCGGCAAAGTGCCGGGCCAGTTCCTGATCATATTTTGCCCCGGTAAAGACGGCTTCGGGGTATTTTTGTCGCAGCGCGTTCAGTTGCGGACCATCGCCCACCACCACTTTGGTGCCGGGCAGGTCAAGGCCCAAAAACCCTTCCATGTTCTTTTCAACGGAAATGCGCCCGACATTAACAAAGACCGGACGGGCCAGCCCTGCATAAACGCCATTTTCAACATCACGCAGTTCCGGATTGAACAACTCGGTATCCACCCCGCGCGCCCAGGCGCTGATATTACGAAACCCCTTGGCCAGCAACTCGTCGCGCATGCTGTCTGTGGTGACCATCATACGTCCGCCGGAATTGTGAAAACGGCGCATAAAGGCATAACCGAATGATACGGGTATAAAGGGAAAGCGGGCATGAATGTATTCGGGAAACTGGGTGTGATAGCTGGTGGTAAATGGCCAGTTCCATTTCAGGCATAGTGAGCGCGCAGTCTGGCCAATAGTACCCTCAGTCGCGATGTGAATGGCATCGGGTTCAAATTTTTCAATCCGGCGGCGGATATCCTTTTTGGCAAAGAGTGCCAGCTTAATCTCCGGATACGTTGGCAAAGGAAAAGTAAAATACCCGTCATAGGGTGAGATCACTTCGACCTTATGGCCCATCAGGCGGCATTCATCCACGGTGCGTCTCAACGTGCGCACCACGCCATTGACCTGCGGCTCCCAGGCATCGGTAACCATAATAATGCGCATGTTTTACTCCCAAGAGACAAGAAATAATGCTTTAGCGTGCCATTGCAGGCTTGGCGAGAGCAATATCATGTTGGTGGTTTTCACGCAGGCTTAACGGCAAAGCTATCTTCGGCGGCAAGGTTTTGTTAGGCCCAATGGATCAGCTCGAAGCGCCCATCCATATGCTCAACCAGTGCCGTGGCGCTTTCCACCCAGTCACCATCATTAAGATACAGCATGTTGCCGATTTTACGGATTTCTGCCTTGTGGATATGACCGCAAATTACCCCATCAACGTTACGGCGCCGCGCCTCTTCGCTAAGTGCGTTTTCATAATCATCAATATAATGCAGAGCATTTTTGACTTTGACTTTGATAAAGGCGCTCAAGGACCAATAGCCAAAACCAAAACGGCGACGCCAGCGATTAAAACTGGTGTTCAGCGACAACAAGGCGCGATAGCCGTAATCCCCCAATATGGCCAGCCATTTGGCATAACGGATGACGCCGTCAAATTCGTCGCCATGGACCACTAGAAACCGGCGGCCATCGGCGGCAATGTGGATGACCTCGCGCTGCACCTGCACACCGCCAAAATGAGTGCCGCAATACTGGCGCAGGGGTTCATCATGATTGCCGGGGATCAAAATGACATCGGCTCCCTTGCGGGCTTTGCGCAGAAACTTCTGCACTACATCATTATGGGATTGCGGCCAGTACCAGCGCCGGCGCAATCGCCAGGTGTCGATGATATCACCAACCAGATACCAGGTTTGGGCTTCATGGTGCCGAATAAAATCCAGCAACAGCTCTGCCTGACACCCCTTGGTTCCCAGATGAATATCGGACAGGAAAATGGAACGGAAGTTTCGAACGGGTTTTTCGTGCACCATGGTCATGACCTCACCGTAATACCCATGCACCTACCCTTTGCAGATAACATTTTGATGACGTTTTGGGGGGGTGTATCTCAAGCCATGCTGGCTCTTGCCAGCACTCGCCTGTGGGGCCAATCTTGGGGCGGGACAAAAAAGGCACTCCAGTGGACGGCTTGCATGAATAATCCAGCTTCAAAAGACGGGCAAAAAGGCGCGCATCATCACCACCACCATTCGCGAGCCGTATGGCTGCGCTGGATGGTGCGACGCATCCGTTATCATGCCGACCATCCGGTCTGGCTGTGGCTGACGGCGGCCCTGATCGGTACGCTGGCCGGTTTTGCCACCCTGGGGTTTCGCCTTTCCATACTGGCCGTACAGGGATTGTTTTATGGCAATTCAGAAGAACAATTGGCCAGCACCGCCGCTGGCCTGCACTGGAGTCATGTCTGGCTGGCCCCGGTCATTGGCGGCATGGTGGTGGGGGCCTTGTTGTTTCTGGCTGAACGCACCCATGCCTTGAACGAAGTGCGGGCCGGGAGCGTCGCCGAAGTAATCGAGGCCCGGGCCGTGGGCAAGGGCAATATCGGCTTTTGGCCCGGGGTTTATTCGGCACTGATCACCATCGTATCTCTGGGTTCGGGGGCCAGTGCCGGGCGTGAAGGCCCGGCGGTGCATCTTGGCGGTGCATTGGCTTCGTTTATGTCGCGCATTTTGAACCTTGGTGCGCGCAACGCGCGCACCTTGCTGGCTTGTGGTGTTGCCGGGGCGGTGGCGGCCTCGTTTAATGCGCCGCTGGCGGGGCTGTTGTTCGCGCTGGAAGTGGTGCTGGGCCATTACGCCTTGCGGGTGATTGCCCCAACGGCGGTGGCGGCAACCGCCGGGGCGGTGGTGGCCAGATCATTTTTGGGGGCACAGCCCGCGTTTTTACTGCCCCCGGTGCCAAGTGCCAGCCTGATTGATTTTCCGGCCGCCGCGCTGTTGGGGCTGATCTGTGCGGCGCTGGCCRTCATCTTTGTARCCCTGATGGTCAAAGGGCCGTACCATGTGGAGAAGCTGGCGGCCCGTCTTGGCTTGCCCTTATGGGCGCTGCCTCCCATAGGCGGGGTGTTTGTGGGCATGATCGGTATCGCCTTTCCGCAGGTCCTGGGGGTCGGCTATGAGGCTACCAGCACCGCCCTGCACGGGGGCTATGGCCTGTCTTTATTGCTGTTTCTGGTGGCGGCCAAAATTCTGGCGACCATGCTGTCCCTGTCCTTTCGCTTTGGCGGCGGTATCTTCTCCCCCTCGATTTATCTGGGGGCCATGGCCGGGGCAGCCTTTSGGGCGCTGGCGGGGGCTGTGCTGGGCGAGGCGGCGGCGGCGCCTGCGTTTTTTGCCATTGTCGGCATGGGGGCGCTTTCAGGTGCTGTGCTGGGCGCACCCATTTCCACCACGCTGATCGTGTTTGAGCTGACGCAATCCTATGAGGCTACGGTGGCGGTATTGCTGGCGGTGTCGCTGGCCACCGTGGTGACTCAGGCGATTACCCGGGGAAATGTGTTTCAGAAACAGATCGAATTGCGCGGCTATACCCTGCGTGAAGGGCCACAGCGGTTGATTTTGCAAACGGTGCGGGTGCGCGATTTCATGACCCCCATCAGCCGCCTTAACAAGGAAATCAGCATGGCGGGCGCGGTGCTCTATGTCGATGACACGCTTGGCAAGGCCCTGGGGTTATTAAAAGCGGAAAATCTGGACGGCGCGCCGGTAAAATCCCGCTATGGCGAACAAAAGGTCATTGGCTATATCTCCCGCGAAGATGCGCTGTTGGCCTATAACCAGCGTCTGGTGGAAGAACATGAGGAACGCAATGGCTAAAGCGCTCGCGATACGGCGAAGTTGGTGGCATAAAGTCTGATCCACACACTGTATGATTCGCAAATGCCTCATTCTTCTGCCGGCCCGCAAATTGAACGTCTGATCACCCTGCTGGCGCGTTTGCCGGGTCTGGGGCCGCGCTCTGCGCGCCGGGCGGCCTTGCACCTGATCCGCAAAAAAGAGGCGCTGATGGCCCCGTTGGCCGAGGCCCTGGGCGAGGCGGCACAGCGCATCATTGCCTGTACTGAGTGCGGTAATATTGATGTCAGCGACCCGTGCGCCATCTGCGCTGCCCGTGGACGCAATCAGAGCAGTATTTGCGTTGTGGAGCAGGTGGGCGATCTGTGGGCGCTGGAACGGGCCGGAGCCTATCGCGGACGATATCATGTGCTGGGCGGCGTGCTCTCGGCGCTGGACGGGGTGCGGCCCGAGGACTTGCACATAGGCAAGCTGGTGCTGCGGGCTGGGGCGGATGACGTGACCGAAATTATTCTGGCGCTGAATGCCAATGTCGATGGGCAAACCACGGCCCATTATATTCACGACGCCTTGAAAGATACCAACGTGCAGATCACCTCGATCGCCCGGGGGGTGCCCGTGGGCGGGGATCTGGATTATCTGGATGACGGCACGTTGATGGCCGCCCTTAAGGCCAGAAAAACACTTTAGCCGCAGGCAGGATCTATTCATTTCATGCAAACCAATGAACGCACGCTGGATACGCTGACGGCCATWGAGCGCAAAGTGCGCTGGCTTTCGGCGTGGATGATCCATAATGCCAACCATATCCGCCCCAATCGTGATGGCTTGAAAGTTGGCGGCCATCAGGCCAGTTGCACCTCGATCTCCACTATTATGACGGCGCTTTATATGCAGGTCTTGCGGCCTGGCGACCGGGTGGCGGTCAAGCCCCATGCGGCCCCGGTTATGCATGCCATTGAATATCTGTTTGGCAATCAGGCTCGCGAAAAGCTGGAAAACTTTCGCGCCCTTGGTGGGGCACAGTCCTATCCTTCGCGCACCAAAGACGGGGCTATGGTCGATTTTTCCACCGGATCGGTTGGTCTTGGCGCGGCCATGACCAATTTTTCCGCACTTACGCAATCCTATTTGCGCCATAAAAATCTGTTGCCAGAGGGGCAGGCACCCGGGCGCATGGTGGCTCTGGTCGGCGATGCGGAGCTGGATGAGGGCAATGTCTATGAGGCCCTGCTGGACACCTGGAAGCACGATGTGCACAATCTGTGGTGGATAATTGATTATAACCGCCAAAGCCTGGACGGCACGGTGAACGAACGCCTGTTTCGCATTATTGGCCGGTTTTTTCGCGCTGTTGGCTGGAACGTCATTACCCTGAAATATGGAAAAACCCTGTTTGAGGCCTTCAAGCAGAGCGGCGGCGGATCGTTAAAGCGTTGGTTTAACCAGTGTCCCAACGATCTTTATTGCGTGCTGACCTATAAAGGCGGGGCGGCATGGCGGGCGCAGATCAAAGCCGATATGGCCGATGATGCGGACCTGATGGGTCTGCTGGATCGTTATGATGATACCGCGCTGCACGATCTGCTGACCGATCTTGGCGGGCACTGCATGGAGGCGGTGCTGGACGCCTTTGCGCAGGTGCAAAACGACAAGCCGACCCTGTTCCTGTGTTACACCATCAAAGGCCATGGCCTGCCCTTGCAGGGGCACAAGGACAATCATGCAGGCCTGATGACGTCCAAGCAAATGGAGGGGTTTCAGGCGAGCATGGGCGTGCGTTCCGGGCATGAATGGGAGCGCCACGAAGCCATTGGCATAGAGGTCACGCGTTTTGATGAGGTTTTGCAAAATGCACCGTTTAATCAGCCATTGTCACACCGGGTTAAACAGGCAGCCCCGATAGAAATTCCGGATGCTTTGCCAGCCGACAGCATCGATAAAGGCAGCACCCAGGAAAGCTTTGGGCGTATCTTGAATGCCATCGCCAAAGCGGGCGGGCCGCTGGCAGACCGGATCGTCACCACATCACCCGATGTTACGGTATCGACCAATTTGGGCGGCTGGGTGAACCAGCGCGGACTTTTCCATCGGCGCGAAAAGCCAGATACCTTTCGGGAAAACAAGGTGGCCTCCATCCAGAAATGGGGGCGGGCACCATCGGGCCAGCATATCGAGCTGGGTATTGCAGAAAATAATCTGTTTATCAATCTGGCCGCTTTGGGCCTGTCGCACAGCCTTTTTGGCCAGCGACTGTTTCCCATTGGCACGCTGTATGATCCGTTCATTGCGCGGGGGCTGGATGCGCTGAATTACGCCTGTTATCAGGATGCGCGCTTTATGCTGGTGGCGACGCCATCGGGCATATCCTTAAGCCCCGAAGGGGGCGCACACCAGTCCATCTCTTCGCCGCTGATCGGGCTGGGACAGCCGGGCCTTACATCGTTCGAGCCGGCTTATGCGGACGAGCTGGCCCTGATCATGCGCTGGGGCTTTGCTCATATGCAGGACGAGGCGGCGGGCGGCTCGGTCTATCTGCGCCTGTCCACCCGGGCGCTGGAACAGCCAAAGCGGACGTTAAGCCCGGACCAACAGGCCGATATTCTCAAGGGCGGGTACTGGCTGCACCGACCTGATGGAGAAGTGGATCAGGTTATTGTCTATTGCGGCGCGGTGGCACCGCAGGCACAGGCCGCCTACGAAGCCCTAAGACGCGATTATAAAGCCTTGGGGGTGCTGGCCATCACCTCGGCAGACCGGCTTTATCATGACTGGCATAGGGGCGCGCACAGGGACGGGGCGGCGTCGTCCCATATCGAGAACCTGCTGGCCCCCTTATCAGCGCAGGCGCGGCTGATTACAGTGCATGATGGGCATCCGGCGGCGCTATCCTGGCTGGGGGGTGTCTATGGTCACAAACTTCGTGCGCTTGGGGTCAGTGAATTTGGCCAGTGCGGCGATCTTGATGAACTTTACCACCACTATAAGATAGACAAGGCGGCATTAGTCAGCGCCGTTCGCGGTACCGGGTCAGCCAAGGCGTAACAGGGCAGGGCTTTCCTGCAGATCGGCGCTTGCGCTTGCCGCGAACTTCGCCTATAGACCGCGCTCGAATTTAAGCAGCGTTTTACACGCGCGGCGTGCCTGTGCGCGCAAGCCGATTGTAGGACATTTGAAATTTAAGGACCGGATCGATGGCCGATATTCTTCTCAATGTTGACGTGCGCGAACGCACCGGCACTGGCGGCGCCCGCCAGACCCGCCGCGAAGGCATGATCCCGGGCATCATCTATGGTGGCAAACTGGGCAATGTGGCGATCAGCCTCAAAGAGAACCAGGTGCGCAAGGCATTGAGTACTGGCGACTTTATTGCCCAGACCGTGACCATTGAACACAAGGGTGAAAAGCAATTGGTGCTGACCCGTGATGTTCAATACCATCCGGTAACCGATGTCCCCATGCATGTTGACCTGTACCGGGTTGATGCCGATCAGATGATCGAAGTTGAAGTGCCTGTGCGCTTTATCAATGAAGAAGAATCACTGGGCCTGAAACGTGGCGGCGTTCTGAACATTGTACGCCACCAACTGGCGCTGCTGTGCCCGGCCGGGAATATCCCTGATGCCATCGAAATTGATCTCACCGGCTATGACATTGGTGATTCGGCACACATTTCTTCAGTAAGCCTGCCCGAGGGGGTTACTTCGGCCATTACCGATCGTGACTTTACCATCGTCACCGTGGTTGGCTCTCGTGCCGCTATCTCGGAGGCCGATGAAGAGGCCGAAGCAGAAGCCGCCGCCGAGGCCTTGGCCGAAGCGGGTGAAGGCGAAGAAGGCGAAGACAGTGAGGGTGGCGAGGAATAAGATATTCTCGCGCCTGTCTTCTGACAGCTTCTTCTTTTCTGACGCCCTCTGTTTCACGCTAGCCGGAGAACGTCATGCTGCTGATTGTCGGTCTTGGTAATCCTGATCCAAAATACCGTCTGAACCGGCATAATGCTGGCTTTCTGGCCGTGGATGCGATTGCGCGTGCTCATGGCTTTGGCCCATGGCGGGCCAAATTTGGTGCGCTGGTTGCTGATGGCTTTATTGAGACGGACAGCGGGCGCATCAAAACCCTGCTGATGAAGCCGCAAACCTATTACAACGAATCTGGCCGTGCGGCTCAGGCTGCCGCTAAATTCTATAAAATCCCGTTGAAAGATATCATGGTTTTCCATGATGAGCTGGATCTGGCGCCGGGCAAGTTTCGCGTCAAGACCGGCGGCGGCGCGGCGGGTAATAATGGCATAAAATCCATTACCAATGCTTTGGGGCCAGACTTTCGCCGTGCCCGCATCGGCATTGGTCATCCGGGAGACAAGGCACTGGTTACCGCCTATGTGCTGCATGATTTTGCCAGGGAAGATGCCAAATGGCTGGATCCGCTGCTGGATGCCATCACCAATGCCGCGCCCTTATTGGCGATGGGCAAGGACGATGCCTTTCAGACGGCGGTAAATCATCGCTAAGACCTTCATCCCAAAATAACCGTTTAGCGTACATTTTGCGGCGTCTCCTTTGTGGTTTGTGGGTAAGCCGTATTTGCTTCACAGCCATGCGTTGACTTGAACATTCAGAGGCGTAACGTCCTTTTTAAAAGGTGGCGGTGGCTGCCTTGAGTCGTCTGCAAGGAATGAGGGGCAGGGCATGAGCACAGGCTGGTCTGATCCACGACCATTATCGCCATTTACATCGATTTGGCGCTGGCATGTCACCATGGTGACATCGATATTACACCGCGCCTCGGGCGTGGCGCTTTATGGCGGTGTGTTTGTGCTGGTGGCCTGGCTGGCCGCCGCGGCCGAGGGGCCAAAGGCCTATATGAAGCTGATGTCCATCATGGCGTCGTGGCCTGGCCGGGCGCTGTTGTTTGGCTTTACTCTGGCGCTTAGCTTTCACCTGTTGAACGGCGTGCGTTATCTCTTGTGGGACAAGGGCATTGGCTATGACAAGGAAATGGCCGATCGCACCGCCTGGGCGGTGATTGTGCTGGCCGCGATCCTGACACTGGCCATATGGGTGACCGCCTATTGGAGTCTTGATCTTTTGCGGACAGGGGGCTGAGCCATGCGTACATCCTATAAAATTGTGACGGGCCTTGGCGCCGCCCATAAAGGCGTCGGTCATTTCATAAAGCAACGGGTCACGGCGCTGGCTTTGCTGGTGCTGATCCCGCTGTTTCTATTTCAGTTTTTGTCCAGTTTTTCCTCTGGTTATAATGGCGTGATGGCCTGGCTGGGATCGCCCTTTGGGGCGGCAGTGACGTTTCTGGTGGTTAGCGCCATGGTGGTGCATATGCGCCTTGGCGTGCAAACCGCGATCGAGGATTATTTTGGCGGCACGGTGCGTACCATCGCCCTGCTGCTCAATGGAATATTTGCATTGGCGCTATGGCTGATTGCCGTTTATGCGCTCATTAAAATCAGCTTTGGGGGTTAAGGCCTTGGCAAGTGAATGGATTGACCACACCTATGATGTGGTGGTCGTGGGCGCCGGTGGCGCGGGTTTGCGGGCGGCGCTTGGGGCGGCTCAGGGCGGTTTGAAAACGGCTTGTATTTCAAAGGTTTTCCCGACGCGCAGTCACACCGTGGCGGCGCAAGGCGGTATTGCCGCCTCCCTTGGCAATATGTCGGACGATAGCTGGCAGTGGCATATGTATGACACAGTCAAGGGCTCGGACTGGCTGGGTGATCAGGATGCCATTGAGTATATGTGTCGCGAAGCGCCGCAAACGGTATATGAGCTTGAGCACTGGGGCCTGCCGTTCTCGCGCACCGAAGAGGGCAAGATTTATCAACGGCCCTTTGGCGGCCACATGAAAGAGTATGGCAAAACCCCGGCGCAGCGCGCCTGCGCCGCCGCCGACCGCACCGGCCACACACTGATCCATACGCTTTATGGAGAATGTATACGCGAAGAAACCAGCTTTTTTATTGAATATTTCGTCCTTGATCTGATCATGGAAGATGGTGTCTGTCGCGGCGTTCTGGCGTGGAAGCTGGATGACGGCACTTTGCACCGTTTCAAGGCACAGGCGGTCATTCTGGCCACAGGCGGCTTTGGGCGCTCATATTTCTCGTGCACCTCGGCGCACACCTGCACCGGCGATGGCGGCGGCATGGTGCTGCGTGCCGGTCTGCCCTTGCAGGACCTGGAATTTATCCAGTTTCACCCCACCGGCATTTATGGCGGCGGCATGCTCATCACCGAAGGCGCACGCGGGGAAGGCGGCTATCTGGTCAACTCCGAAGGCGAGCGGTTTATGGAACGCTATGCCCCTTCGGCCAAGGATCTGGCCAGCCGCGATGTAGTCAGCCGGGCCATGACCATTGGGAATCCCAGGGTGGAACGAGCATCCCAACCATAGATAATACCTTTGAGACTTGGGTTTATCCAGCTTTCGACTATTTCTTGATTGTAAACTTTGGGGTCATTTCCCCATTGTAGAGAAACAGGAACAAGATTATCGAAGAAACCATCTCCCTTCCGTGGCCCCATCCAAGCAAAAGTTGCAAATACCCAGTCTGTTTCGGCGCGTTCATCTTTTGCGGCAATATCAAATTGTAGCAGTCGGACCGTCTTCAGCATTCTTTCTTTGGGCGGTCTTTTGCTTTTTGCGTTATTTTTTTCAGTATCTATCCATGCCTCAAATTCTGGCGCGCTCGCTAAGTACGTAACTATTTTAGGGTCTGCATCTGTGAATAGAAATTTAATTGAAACTGTTTCTTTTGGAAATTGCAGAGCTACCGGCAGGAAAGGATTGCAAGGATCTTCATATATATCACCAAAGATTGCTGCACCAGGTTCATTATAGAATCCCACAGCCCAAACTTGGGAGGTGCCTGGGCTATTTTTTGCTAGATCTCCTTTGTGAGGGCCTCGCTCTTTTGTTAATCCCATATTCCGTTCTCGGCCAGCATCTGTGAAGTCCATCCAGGGAGACGCCCACCATTGCTCATCCCCACTGCCAACAAGGCGTTTTTCTTTTATCGAAAATCCTGTCCGGGCAGATTGAAGTATCTGACGCATGTATTTTTTGGGATCTTTTTTAAAATCGACGTTTAGCCAGCTTACATCTTTCTCTTCTGGCCGATCTGGATAGTCTGTTCGCCAGACTGCTTTTGGTCCGATGCTCGTAGCATTCATTGTCGAGCCATCAAAATCACTGCATTGCGCCATGCCTGCTGTAATCGATAAACACAAAAATAAGGCCGAGATTTGCGTTTTAAGTGTGATATTTCTAACCATCATTTTTTCCCTAGATTAAAATCTGTTCAACTCTAAACTGCGTATCACTTCCAATCGATATGAATGTTACTTCGAAAAAGTATGTTGGATTGATTTAAAGATAAGAATAGCAGCTCAATCATGATAGCGGTGTGAGTGGTCTGTGAAACATTAGTGAAAAATGCTCAAAAACAGCCATCGAGTATACTTTTTAAATTTGTTGATTGTTATTTGCCAAGGGACAATCTTAATTACTGTGGTCCGGCATATGATCGCTCTCAACAGAGTCTATGATGGAAAGCCGTCGCAAGGTATGGGCTGGATACCAGTCTTCGAGGATTTGAGAAAATTCAAAGCCCGGTTCCAATTCTCGCATTTGGTCATATGCTTTGGAAAATTTCTCTGCCTGACCTGTCGCTTTATATAGAACCAATAAATATCTCAGAGGTGCCCGAAAATCTGGCTTTAGATAAAAGGCTGCTTCCCCATGTTTGATTGCAGTCGAATAATCCTTATTTCCTGTTGCTGCCATGCAACAAAAAAATTCAAAGAAAAATCGAGATTTACTGATTGTCACGCAATTCAATGCATTTTGCGCAGCGGCAGAGCCAGCTTGAAAATCACCATTGGCGATATGTGTGTTTGCTAACATTGCCAAACCAAAGGCATTCGCGGGGTTTCTCTCAACGCTTTGGTTCGCAAGATTGAGCGACTGTCCAATGGATGCACCACCGATATATTCAATCTGAGCAGCCACAGCGAGCGTTGTGGAGTTTGTAGGATCTTGCGCCACCGCCTCTCTGATTAATTCGTCCATACCATCATCATTATCGAGAAAGCTGAGTGTTTTATGTTCAAACTGGCTAATATTCCTTATATATGACCGCCATGCGAGAAGGTGGCCATGAGGTTCGATTTCATAGGCAGACTCTAAATATTGGTCGGCACGAGATAGGCTTTGCTTATCCAATTGGAATAACAGATTGCGGCCAAGTTTTCCGAATAGAGCCGCGGCTTGAAGCCCAAAAATTTCAAAACTTTCTTCGGAAAATGAATCCACGATACTTTCGAAGAGCTGCGAACAAAATATGATGATTTGTTCATTTTGCCTCTCCTTGTCTGCCGTGTCGTCCAGCTGGATACTATTCATCCAGTGTAATTGTCCGGTGATAGGGTTCGCGATTGTTGCAGAGATTGATTGATAATCTCGATTGGAAGAAATTTGTAATAATACCATCACGCCTTGGTTGAAGTTATTACCAAGGCCTTCTTGGGACGAAACCAAATCACTGAATATTCTAAAGTCGGAAAACTCCAATAAAGAATTGCTTACATTTTTAATGACTTCCACTGCCAAGGCCTGCTGGGAAATACCAAGTGTCATTTCTGTTTGAAAAATTACGGTTGGAATTTTCAAGGAAGCCTGAGGTTTTGGCTGGCTTTCACTCACTTCGTGATCAAGAGGTACTATTCGCTCTCTCTGGTCGCGGATCCAATGTTCAAATTCGGCATCTTTCACATCGAGACTAGGAAACAGCTCTGTGTTGAGAGGCACGCCATTTAACTTCGGAATCTCATCGTTAATTCTGAAATATTCGGGAGATAGAGAAATAGAATCTCTATCGGTCACCAACAATTCTCTGCAATCTCCGAGGGATCGTCTAATGTCTGACAATGCCTGTCTCAGACTTCCACTCGACTGTTCAGGCGCCCGGTCACTCCATAATTTATCTTGTAACCAAATTCTGTTTCTAGTGAATTCCGGCGAGAGGGCAAGCAATGCAATCAACCCTCGAGCTTTAGTGCCGACAGGCGTAAGGTCGACACCATTGCTATCGGTCAAAGCAAATTTGCTAAACAGTTTTAATGACACTAGTAACATTTTTATGTCCCTATATGTCCGTGCAGAATAATGTATTAAAATCACCTGCGCTAGTGATGGTTGATAATAAAATTGAAAAACCAATTTTTCACATCTGTATCACATTGCGATTGCGCTCAGATCACACCCTTCGTCTATTTTTAAATTGTCAAAACCATCTCTTGCCAGGTGATGCTATCCAAACGGGGTTAGTAGAGATTTTTGCAGCTGGCTAAGTGGGGTTTTTACTGGGGAATTATTTGGTGATTAAAAATCAAAAAAAATTTGGGCGAATGGAGATTGGTATGAGTGAAAAGAAAGTTCCCAATAGTGATATTCTTCCAGCTGGTCTCATTGCACAAGAGTTTTCTGCCAATGGGGAGATGGATGATTTTGATGCATTTATGGAGACATTCGAACCCGATCAACATGAAGAAATACAATTAAGGATTAAGAGTGTTGTCCGGTGGAGGGCAGCAAAGTGTGTTATCAAATTGCGGCGGCAAATTGACCAATGCTTTTCAAATAGAGATAGATCAAGTGATGGGATTATGGGCGATTCAGATCATTGCCCGGGCTCTTCAGATCATTGCCCTAACATAATTGATGGTGGCGTAGGAATTGTCACAGCCATCGATATCACACATGACCCGGCAAGCGGATGCGATTTGCAGAAAATATCTCGACTTATTTCCGAAGATGGCGATAGCCGGATAAAATACATCATATTTGACCACCAAATATGCCGCTCATACCCATGGAGTGGAAGGCCAGCATGGACGTGGCAAACTTTTTCTGGCGGTAACCCTCACACAAAACATGCGCATTTTTCAGTTTTGAGTGTTCCGAGTGCATACGACGAAATGAGGCCTTGGAGAATATTATGATTGAGAAAAATGGACTAGGCATCAAATCTCTACTCGTTTGGGGAATATCTGTGAAATGTAGCAATTTATTGAAATTTGGATTTTTCCACTGTGAGTGGATACAATTATAAATTGGAATGGAGGTGGGTCAGATAGCTAGTTTGCTAGCCGTATTACTCTAAATATTTAGGCGGTTTTAATTTAATGAAATGAAAACCCGGCCTTTTCAGTGAATATTTAATTTTAACAAAAGGAGATAATTATGTGTGCAGTTAAGCGATTGGACAGGTTCGATCAAACCGAGTTAAACCTTATCAAAGAGGCACTTGATGCTGGTGATCTTTGGCCGTATGTCCCCCCTACGAACCCAAGACGCCATTTCATCGGTGACGCAACAAAAAGACTTCAGCAGTATTTTAAACGACCGCAACCATCTGACCTTCCATATGTCATACCTACTTCATCTGGAACCGCCAGCATTCATGTGGCGTTGGCTGGGTTGCAAATTCCAGCAGGTAGCGAAGTGATTGTTTCACCCATTACCGACATTGGGACTGTGACGCCCATCATTATGCAAAATGCTATTCCAGTTTTTGCCGATATTGATCCTGATTCAGGAAACATGACGGCAGAAACGATCCGTGCTCAAATTAACGAACGAACGTCCGCTGTTATTGTCGTGCATTTGACTGGCTCTCCCGTCGATATGGAACCCATCATGCGCTTGTGCAAAGCAAAGGGGATAAAAGTAATCGAAGATGCGGCGCAAGCATTGGGCGCAAAGGTCGGGAGACAACGCGTTGGAACCTTTGGAGATGCTGGTTGTTTTAGCCTTAATAGCCAGAAACATATCACTGCTGGCGAAGGTGGTTTTGTCATCGTTCATGATGAGGATCAATTTTATCGTTGCCACAATTTCTCCGATAAACATCGGGATCGGTTCAAGTATGATCGAAACCAAATTGAAGGTGATGAGCATTCCAAATATGAAGGTATGGGCCTAAACTATCGCATGAGTGAGTTGAATGGCGCTATGATTTTGGGCCAGCTTGGTAAACTCGAAGAAATCGCAAGACGTAGAAATGATTTTGGAGCAACTATGGATCGACTGCTCGGGGGAGTAAGCGGAATTGTTCCACAAAAGCACATTGCAAAATCTCGACCCACGTTCTTTTTTCATATGTTCCGTGTGGAAAAACCCATTCTCGATAACACTAAAAGGTCTATTCGCCGCGAGTTAAATCTCGGCATTGGAAATGAGTTATCCATTAGAATTGGAGGCGGGTATGGCGAACCTCTTTATAAATACCCGATGTTCAAGAATAAGAATTTCTTTGATCAAAATAGCAATAAGTCAAAACAAATTTGGCCAGCTGAACTCGTGGCTAGTGAGGTTTACAACACGCCCCCTAATTACATGGATTATAAAAATATATCTCGGCCTCATGCCGATGCTTATATCCTTAGATCGTTCTCGTTGTGGTGCAATGAAAAACACACAGAAGAACACGCAGAACTGCTTGCAACGGAAATTGTAAGAGTATTGAAAAGCCACAGTGCTATTTAGGGATGTTCTGTAACTAAGCTTGGCGAGCTCATAAAAAACAAGGAGCTCGCTTGTGAAAAGTAATTTCTAATCTGAATGTATTTTAGCAAAGAACACTCTCTTTAAGGCGCCGCGATTGACGATGCCACGAACCATCCGCTATTTATAGCCTTGCCAATTTGATTTCTAAATCTATCGATAAAGACAAAACATAGAATTTGTCCAATCTATATAGGCCACCACCAATCCTGTATCATCCCAATATAGCGGTTTCAGCCAATCAGCCCGTTTCGAGAGAAACACAAACACCGTACCGGTAAAAAAATCCTGTGAAGCTCATTCTTCACCAGCGCGGTAAGCCCATCATGCCCTTTACGAAAGTTGACAGGCTTCGTGGCAACCATAATTCGTACACGGTGAGACGGGAAAATCATTTGGCGTTATTCAGCGCATGAACAGTCTGCGCGATGCGTCCGGCATCTGATTGCGTATCCAATCGCAGCGCAACCTGACCGACGACAATCTCAATTGCGGTAGTGCTTGTTGGCAATGGTTCAGAATCAGATACCACAATTGCAGCAAAATCTACTTCTGCAAGTTCAGGAATAACCAGTTTTCCATCCTTGGTTAACCGACGCCATGTCGACAGATGATTAGGTTGCAAATCATGGCGTTGGGCATCTGCGGTGTTTTTTGTCTCCTGAAATAATCTCTCCAACAAATCCGGACTCCAAATGTACCCCCACAGGGTCTCCCTGGGAGCCATCAAAACAAACCTACAATAGAATACAAAATCGCAGATTACGGGCACAAAGATATGTGGGAACTGAACAACGCTTACAACGAATTTGGTCGATGTGGAGTAAAAATCTCTATATTAGCCCAGGTAATCCAGTTTCAAGACGAGCGTCAATATATTGTTCGGATAAGATTAAATGTGAAAATAGTCTCTTAGTAAAATCCGGAACAAATCGGAAATTATTGTGATGATAGGCTGGCAAATTTTGGGTAAATATCAGATGTATTAACGGATATTTCGCGGATATTTAACAATTTACTCACAATCCCCTACCAACTAGAAATGTAAAGCTTCTCAAGCAACAAACTTGGAGAACCATTATGGCTATTTCGACACTCACCAAAATTTATTCGGTAGACCAAGTCGATGTAACAATTACACGAACTACCCCTCAGGTAATGACAATAAATACTCTGGCGCGGGTGACAAGTTCGGGTTGGACTGACGCGCAATTATCGCAATATGTTTATCTTCAGCCCCCCACTGATGGGGTACAGGAATTTGATATCGCAGCTCGGCCGCCAGCCCCTGACGTCATTACAATGCCGGTGCTATCTCCCATTTCATCTTACACGCAAATTCCAGATATTGACGTTGAAAACTTCTGGGGCAAAGGCATCGCCATAAAAGGAATTCGTATCTTCTCAGCTTCGAATTCAAAAACTGTAGAAATTCGCGCATTCGACGAAACGATTGCCATGGGTGACACTCGTATGCCCATGGCATTCGCTGGTTACCGAGTTGAAAAAACGGAAGGCATCCTCCCAAGCTTTGCCGTTGATATAAAATCGATGTTCCGCGAACGTGATGTTAACAGCATGATTTGGGCCTTCGACCTTCACAGTTATGTCGATGTGAAGACAAATGCAGAGCGTATTTACGCCGCACTTCAACAAAATATGCCATGCGACGGCCTATGGCCTGATGAAGATGTCAAAGAGTTCAAATCTTGGATGGATTCGGGGATGCAGCCTTAGATCAAAACGGCTCTCATTCGAATACTTGTTTAAAGGCATCCAAAGGACGT
>NVVU01000022.1 GCA_002733485.1 Robiginitomaculum sp. | reverse complement strand
CCATGGCATAAGACTTGGTGAAGGCCAGAGGGTGAAACAGGCGTCCTTCCTGAGCCTCAAGCGAAAAGATCGGTATAAAGCTGAACGTGATAATCAACAGCGAGAAGAACAATGCCGGCCCCACCTCAATCGAGGCCTCGGTGACGATTCGCCATCGGTTTTCGTCGGTTAATGGCTCTTTTTCGATGTGTTTGTGCATATTTTCGATCATCACAATCGCGGCCGCCACCAGCGCACCAATGGCAATGGCAATACCGCCCAGCGACATGATGTTGGCATTAATGCCCTGCAAATCCATGACGATAAAGGCCGACAATATGCCCAACGGCAGACTGAATACAATCACTAGCGCTGATCGCAAATGGAATAGAAAGATGGCGATGATGACAATCACCATGATAATCTCTTCGGTGAGTTTTTCACGAAGAGTATCCACCGCCCGTTCAATCAGGGAGGATCGATCATAGGTGGTGACCACCTCGACGCCTTCGGGCAGGCTCTTTTTCAGAATTTCCAGCTTTTCCTTGACCAGATTGATGGTTTTCAGAGCATTTTCACCAAAGCGCATAATAATCACACCGCCTACGGCTTCGCCTTCACCGTTCAACTCACCAAGACCGCGACGCAATTCAGGCCCAAGGCGAACCTTGGCAACGTCCCTAAGCAGTATTGGCGTGCCATCCTTGGTCACTTTTAGCGGAATCAGGCGCAGATCTTCTTGCGATTTAATATAGCCGGAGGCCCGCACCATATATTCGGCTTCAGCCATTTCAATGACCCGGCCACCGCTTTCCTGATTGCCACGGATGATGGCGGTACGCACTTTGGAAAGCGGTATATTATAACTGCGCAACTTATCCGGATCGACGATCACCTGATATTGCTTGACCATACCGCCAATGGTGGCCACTTCCGAGACACCCGGAACGGTTTGCAGTTCGTATTTCAGGAACCAGTCCTGAATGGAACGCAGTTGCGAAAGATCATGGCCGCCGGTGCGATCAACCAGCGCGTATTGATAGACCCAGCCCACACCGGTCGCATCCGGGCCAAGCGCCGGTTTGGCACTGGGCGGCAAGGTCGGGGCCACCTGAGAAAGGTATTCCAGCACCCTTGAGCGCGCCCAATAAAGATCCGTGCCATCCTTGAAAATGACATAGACAAAGCTGTCATTAAAAAATGAATAGCCGCGCACATTGATCGCGCCAGGCACAGCCAGCATGGCGGTGGTCAGAGGATAGGTCACCTGATCTTCCACCACTTGCGGCGCTTGCCCTGGATAGGAGGTCTTGATGATGACCTGAACGTCCGAAAGGTCAGGAATGGCATCCAGCGGGGTATTTTTAAGGACGTAAACGCCCCACCCACCCAGCAACAGTGCCAGCATGATTACCAAAAAGCGATTGCCAATGGACCATCGAATGATTGCTGCAATCATTGTTCTGTCTCCTTGGCATTGTTCATGATCGG
The DNA here is from genome assembly GCA_002733485.1 of Robiginitomaculum sp. Classification (GTDB taxonomy): domain Bacteria; phylum Pseudomonadota; class Alphaproteobacteria; order Caulobacterales; family Maricaulaceae; genus Robiginitomaculum_B. The sequence goes on along the minus strand of NVVU01000022.1, from coordinate 36,114 downwards.
CATTTTTTTGATGAAAGTAACGACGAAATCACCATTTTCATCAGTTTTTTCCCGCACTTTGAACACCACGGAATCGCCCACAGAAAAGTCTTTCAGATTTTCCGGATCGGTCTTGAAGGCCATTGTCATGGCCGGCCAACCCATAGACTTTATGGGTTGATGGTTGATGGTCACCATACCCATACCGGACATCAGGGATTTAATCACACCCATGGATTCCGCTTCRCCCACTATATCTGTAGAGGGCGGTGACATRCGCAAGGTGGTACCGCGCAAAGAGGCCTCACTGTCWATCAGGAACTGGCTGGAGATGACTATGTTTTCACCCTCCACCAGACCATCAAGAACCTCGATTTTGCCATTTGATTCCATGCCGGCGGTAATCCTGGCGGGTTGAAACTTGCCGTCGCCAAGCGAAAGGATAACCCGTTCGGACTTGCCGGTTCGGATCAGCGCCTCGCGTTCGATGGAAAGCACACCAACATGTGGCTCAGCCTGCATGTTGATTTTGGCATACATGTCCGGTTTCAGAATGCCGTCGGGATTGTCAAAACGCAGGCGCACCTGCACCGTGCGCGCCCGGGCGTTAACCGTGGGATAGACATAATCCACATTGCCTTTCCAGATGCGGCCGGGAATGGCCTCAAGACGCATTTCGACGGTTTGGCCCGGCTTGACCCAATTGGCCTCATTTTCAAAAACCTCGGCCTGAACCCAGACGCTGGAAAGGTCGGCCAGCATCATGATCTGGCGGCCCGGTTTAACAAAGGCTCCTTCTCCGGCGCCCAGCATGGTGATGACCCCGTCTTGCGGCGCATAAACCCGGATGAGGCGGTGTGACTTGCCAGACTTCTTGATGCGCGCAACCTGGGCCGCATTCATGCCCAGGGCATCCAGTCGGCTTTTAGCGGCGCGGATCAATGATGCTTTGCCAATGCGCACAGCCTGAAGATATTCTTCCTGGGCACTGACTAGCGGGCGTGAATACAAATCGAACAGCGGTTGGCCCTTGCGGACCACATCGCCCGGTGTCTTGATAAAAAGCTTTTCAATCCAGCCTTCTGTACGCACATCAACGATGGAGGTTTTATCATCATCTGCACGAACAAAACCGACCGTATCAATATTGCGGTACAGAGTAGACCGTTCCACCTTGCCAAGACGAACGCCAATATTATTTTGTACGGTAGGGTTTATCGTGACCAGGTTGTCACTGTCGCCCCCCCCCTCAGCGCCGGCATAAACCGGTACAAGGTCCATACCCATCGGTGACTTTCCTGGTTTGTCACTTCGAAAATTGGGATTCATTGGTCCTTTCCAATAGAGAATTTCTCTTTCTCCCGAGGCTGAAGATGCTTTTGTTGTGCTGCCAGACCCGGTAAATTTGGCTAGGCCATAGCCGCCCACCAGTCCAACGCTTAGGACAACGGCGGTAAGGATAAAATTAGGTTTAGTCATTATTCTCTCCATTCAGATAGAGAAGGGCGGCATGGGCCTTTTCGCGATCAATTCGCAGGCGCAACAAAGTCAGCTCGGTATTCAGTACGGCCAGTTCGGCGCGCACGAGTTCGGCAAAGTCCGCAGTTTCATTTTCATAGCCGATCAAGGCCGCTTCGGCGGTATCCTGTGCCCGTTTCAGCACRTCGGTTTCATAAAGCGCGATGCGCTCGCCCAGCCGTGCCCACTGCGCATAATTGCGACCCAGTTCCCGGTTAAGTTCCAGCAATTGGGCRTCGCGGCCAAGGCGGGTTGAGGCCTTCAGGCGTTTAGCGGCGCTAAGGCTGCGGTCCTGCCGGTTGGCGGTGAATAATGGCACGCTGAGCGCCACCCCGATGGAGCCAAAGTCCGACCGGCTATCGCGCACGCCATAGGCGCCCTCGACGGCAAAGCCAGGTTTGTATTGTTCGCCGGCAATGTCTATATCGCGGTCGCGGGCATCAATTTTGGCATCAAAGACCTGTACGCTGGGGTGGCGAACCAGACCCGCCTGCATGACCTTTGTATCAGGAAAGGGTGGCAGTTTGGGAAAATCAGCTGGTAGAGGTCGCGCCGCATTGGCTATGCCGATGAGGCGGATGAGATCGGCCCGTGCCACATCGGCCTTGCGGTCAATCTCGACCAGCCGTGCACCCAACAGSGARGTTTCCAGATCAATGCGCAGTACATTTTGGGCGGCGCTGCGCCCGGTGGCGAAAACTGCCTCGGCAATACCGCCAAGATCAGAGATCTGCGCCTGAGATTGTTCGGTRATTTTGCGCGCCCCCTTCCAGTAATAAAGCTCCAGCCAGGAGGTCCGGGTTTGCAGGGCAATYTGACGTTCGGTMAGGATTTTGCGCCGYCGTTCCGCCTGGGCTTCGCTCAGGCGTTTTTTGCGGGTTAACGAGCGGGTTTTACCCTTGGGAAAGGCCTGGCGTGCCCCCAGAATAAGCTGGGTCATGCCTTCGCGATTAATGTCAAAGGAAGATAAAGGGACGTTTTGCATACGAGCCATGAACACAGGGTCCGGTAATTGGCTGTCGGCAACGGCACGATCTTCCAGCGCCTTGGCGCGCTCTTCGTATAGCGCGACGCTGGGGTCATTGGCCTGCAACGCAATAGTGACGCTTTCAGGCAAAGTTAACGGCGCTTGCGCCATTGCCGGTATCGCCAGCCACAGACTGACAAGCGCTATAGGCACAAGTTTATATATAGTGGAGGTCATGATTACCTCTTTTCTGGTAATTGAAATCTTTAGATAAGCGCACATGCGCCAATGCTCGCCCGATTACATGGTTTGTAGATATGCATACGGTTCCGTGAACCGAAAACATCAAAACCAAAGGGTTGGGCGGGTGCTTGCAGGCGGCTCAGCTTCGAGGAGGAGGAGCGTTCAACCGGTGCTGGTAGGCCGTTACGTGGCTATGGTCCGGGTGGAATGCCATACGTGATAGCGGGCCGGACGAAATAGGACCTGATATCAGAAACACCGCACTTGAACACGTGGATGTACAGATTTTTCCACAATCTGCGTCATCAGGACAGGACTGATTAATCCCGTGGTCTTCACAGGTATGGGATACTCTCAGGGCGCTGTTTTGTACATCGGTAATGCCWATYGCATCATCATTTGCCGCAAAAATTGAAACCCTTGCAGAACCTGTATCTGCCATGGCAACCGGTGCGACAGCAAAGCCGACGAATGCCAGTAATAATACGGCAAACACAGTTCCAGATTTTGGCATTAAAGGCAAAAATGACATGCTTTACTTCCCAAGCCAGAGCCGTACATAGGGGCAATGCAGGATTAAATCCATACCTCAATACCCAAAAGCGCTCACTTTTCCGTGAAAAATGCAGAAAAATGCATTTATACAGGCATTAAGCCAGCTTTCCAGCCCCGAGAACCGTTATGGAATCACGCCCCAAAGCCTTTAGCGCACTGTTGGCGATGTGTTCAGCGTTAAGGCCTGCGACCGCATACATACGTTCGGGGGTGTCCTGATCAATAAAAATATCCGGCAAGGTCAAAGTACGGATTTTCAGACCGCGATCCAGCGCACCTTTTGCTGACAGCATTTCCAACACAAAGGCACCAAACCCGCCGCGCGCACCTTCTTCCACAGTGATCAAAACCTCATGTTCGCGCCCCAGCCGCAAAATCAGTTCTTCATCCAGGGGTTTGGCAAAGCGGGCATCGACCAATGTGGTGGACAGACCCTGGGCCTCCAGCATATCGGCGGCTTTTTGCGCCTCACCCAGACGCCCCCCAAGGGACAGAATGGCGATAGCGGTACCTTCGCGCATAATCCGCCCCTTGCCGATGCAAAGAACCTTGGGGTTTTGCGGAATATCAATGCCTATGCCATTGCCGCGCGGGTAGCGAAAGGCACTGGGTCCATCATCAATACTGGCGGCGGTGGCGACCATACGGGCCAGTTCACATTCGTCGGCGGCGGCCATCAACACCATGCCCGGTAAGGCACCCAGATAACCAATATCAAAGGCTCCGGCATGGGTTGGTCCATCGGCACCCACCAGACCGGCGCGGTCCAGCGCAAAGCGCACCGGCAGGCCCTGAATGGCAACATCATGAACCACCTGGTCATAGCCGCGTTGCAAAAAAGTTGAATAAATGGCGGCAAAGGGTTTTAGACCATCGGCGGCAAGGCCGGCGGCAAAGGTTACGGCGTGCTGTTCGGCAATACCCACATCAAACATGCGGTCCGGGAAGGCCGCGCCAAAAAGATCCAGCCCAGTGCCGCCAGGCATGGCGGCGGTGACGCCGACAATGCGGTCGTCTTTTTTGGCTTCGGAAATCAGCGATTGGGCGAAAACTCTGGTATAGCTGGGCGGTCCGGCTTTGCCCTTTTGCTGTTCGCCGGTGATCACGTTAAAACGCGACACTCCATGATATTTGTCGGCGGCGTTTTCCGCCGGGGCATAGCCCTTGCCCTTTTGCGTGACCGCATGGATCAGCACGGGGCCGTCTTTCATATCGCGAACATTTTGCAAAATGGAGACCAGGTGATCGAGATTATGCCCATCAATGGGGCCGACATAGTAAAACCCCAATTCCTCAAACAAAGTGCCTCCGGCGGCCATGCCGCGAGCATATTCTTCAGTTTTTCGGGCCGCCTCCTTGAGGGGCCGGGGCAGATGGCTGACCACGTCCTTGGCCAGTTTGCGCATGGTGGTATAAGCCCCGCCCGATACCAGACGCGCCAAATGTGCGCTTAGCGCCCCCACCGGCGGCGCGATGGACATATCGTTATCGTTCAAAATGACAATCAGGCGCTTGTCCATAGCCCCGGCATTATTCATGGCTTCATAGGCCATGCCGGCACTCATGGAGCCATCGCCGATCACACAGATGACATGATTGTCATCGCCCTTCAGATCCCGGGCCACGGCCATGCCGAGCCCAGCGGAAATGGAGGTCGCCGCATGAGCGGCCCCAAAGGGGTCGTATTCGCTCTCGGTACGTTTGGTAAATCCGGCCAGGCCACCGCCCTGGCGCAAAGTGCGAATGCGATCCCGTCGTCCAGTCAGGATTTTATGAGGATAGCATTGATGGCCGACATCCCAGATCAGCTTGTCCCTGGGGGTATCAAATACATGGTGCAGGGCCACAGTCAGTTCGACTACACCCAAGCCTGCGCCCAGATGACCGCCGGTAACCGAAACCGCATCGACGACTTCGGCACGCACCGCATCGGCCAGTTCGCGCAGCTCGCCAATATTAAAACCTTTGGTGTCGGCGGGCGCGTTGACCCGGTCCAGTATGGAAGGTGGTATCGTCATATAAACGTGCTCTATCCAGTCCGCTCTATCACAAAATCAACGGATTGGCGCAAAATTGAGGCATTTTTCCCAAAAAATTCTAAATGAGCCTTGGCCTGACCGGCCAGCATACGGGCACGGGCGCGGGCTTGTTCCGGCCCTAGAGCCAGCACAAAACTGGCTTTACCCTTATCGGCATCCTTGCCCACCGCCTTGCCRGTTTCGCTGGCCTTGCCTTCAACATCCAGCAGGTCGTCGGCAATCTGATAGGCCAATCCTAAATCATGGGCAAAGCCACTGAGCGCGGAAAAGGCGTCTGAACTGGCCTGCGCCATAATGGCCCCGGCCTCGGCGGAAAACTGAAACAGAGCGCCGGTTTTCATCCGTTGCATGCGCGCAATCAGGGGCATTTCCAGCGTGTTATTCTTGACCGAAACATCAATGGCCTGACCACCAGCCATGCCGCGCGCGCCAGAAGCCACCGCCAGTTTTTGGATCAGTTCGGCGCGCACCTTGGGGCCGGTATGGGTGGCCTCGTCGCTAATGATTTCAAAGGCCAGTGATTGCAGGGCGTCCCCGGCAAGAACGGCAATGCCTTCGTCATAGGCTTTGTGCACGCTGGGCCGTCCTCGGCGCAGATCATCATCATCCATGCACGGCAGATCATCATGGATCAGCGAATAGGCATGGATACACTCCACCGCCGAGGCGACCCGAAGCAGAGAGCGCTCATTAATGTCAAACAGGCGCCCGCATTCGAGCACAAAGAAAGGGCGGATGCGCTTGCCATTGCCAAGGGCGGCATAGCGCATGGCGGACAACAACTGGCCTTCCGGGCCAGCAACGGGAGGGATCAGTGCATCCAGCGCCACCGTGACCTTGTCCGCGATGTTTTCCAGTCGATCGTTGAAGGTATCCTGGGTTTCCATTTTAAGGTCCAAACTCATTCAAATGGTTTAATTTCATGGTATTCGGAGATGTTGAATGGAAGAAAGCCAATGCAGCAAAGGCTAATGTCCTTTGCAAGGCTGGGTTTCGACAGGCGGCGTCTCCGAATAGCACCCGAAGGGCGAGGTATTTTTTTTGCCTAAAGGCGTCGAAATGCCTTGAAAATACACCGTATTTCCTGCGCCCTTTCTCCTGTTTAAGCAAAAAACCTCTCCTCGTGAAATCAATCATCTGAATGAGTTTAGCCCCTAGTCGATCTTTGCTGGTTCTGTACCGACTTTGCCATCGGCATCCAGTACGATTTTCTCAATTTTCAGTTTGGCGGCTTTCAACTTGCCCTCGCAATGGGCCTTTAATGCGGCGCCTCGTTCATACATGGTGATGGATTGTTCCAGCTCTACCTCACCGCTTTCCAGTTTCTGAACAATTTTTTCCAGCTCTTCCAGAGCCGTTTCAAAGTTCAGATCCTCAATTTTCTTTGCAGATGTCATGATGACTCCATTATCAGTGACCGTCGACGCGTTCATAGCGCCGAAATGACCAATAATCATCCCGCCCGTCATATACGCAATTCCAGCCATTGGCCACCAGGGCGGGCCGCATCATGCGGTTAAACCAGCCATGGGCACATACCAGAACGTTATCGCCAGCCCGGGCCAGCGGATCAATTTTGTCCACGGCGGCAAAGGCCCGGGTTTCGGCCCTTGCCCGGCTTTCAAATCCGCCTGAATAGCCCAGCCACCACAGACTGCGCGACCAGACATCCCACATGGGCGGGCGCATGCGAATGAAGGACGGAAACGGCGGCGGCGGCAAAGGAGCTTCGGTAAAAACCGGGTCATACGCAACCGGCTTGCCATCGGCAACGGCGGCGGCAGTTTCCTGTGAGCGGCGCAAATCACTGGCAAAGATGTGTTGGGTCTGTTTGGCAACATCGAGCAGGTTTTGTGGTGGTGGTGAGCTAAGGTCCAGGCCGCTTTCATCATAGCCGCACCACCATTTATAATAGCCCCTGGAATCGATCCAGTGGGATTTATCAGTGTCGGGACGACCATGGCGGGCCAGCACAATGGAGCCGCTTCGCCTGTCCGAAGACGGTGATGCATGCGCGCTGGCACCTGATGATTGTGTCATGCTGTTTCCCTGGGGTGCTCTTCTGCCCGACGCGATAAACCCCTCATGCCTTGCCCAGCGCCCTTACATGCGCTGCGCAGCACCGGCCCAACGCTGCCAAGTCGTAACCGCCCTCAAGCACGGATACAACCCGCCCGTTTGCAGTTTCCTTCGCCAGATCAACCAACTTGTCAGTAATCCAGGCAAAATCGGCGCTGCGCAGATTAAACTGTGCCAATGGGTCGTCCCTATGGCCGTCAAAGCCTGTCGAGAGCAATACCAGTTCCGGTGCAAAGCCCTGCAAGGCCGGGTGGATGTGATCCTCATAAGCCTGCCGCCACCCGGCCCCATCCGTGCCGGCGGGCAAGGGGGCATTGATGATGCGGCCCCGCTTACCACGTTCATCCGCTTTGCCGGTGCCGGGATAAAAGCCTTCCTGATGTATTGACGCGTAGAAAAGGCCGGGTTCATCCCAAAACATTTCCTGGGTGCCATTGCCATGATGCACATCAAAATCCACCACCGCCACACGGGCCAGGCCATGAACGTCGCGGGCATATTTGGCGGCAATGGCGACACTGTTAAACAGGCAAAACCCCATGGCGGTTCCGGGGCGAGCGTGGTGGCCCGGCGGACGCACGGCGCAAAAGGCGCGCTTAAAATCACCGGCCACAACCCCATCCACGGCGGCGATTACCGCCCCGGCGGCGCGCAAAGCGGCGAGGGCAGAACCCGGGCTTTGCGCGGTATCGGGGTCCAGTTGTTTCCAGCCTTCAAGGGGGACATTATCAAGGATCTGATCCACATAACCCTTGTTATGAACCCTGAGCAGGTCTTCACGTTTGGCCAGGGGCGCGTCTTGTTCCAAAAGGTTCAGATCCGCGGCGCGCAGTGCATCCAGCACGGCGGTCAGGCGGGCGCGCTGTTCCGCATGGCCCGGAATTTCCACATGCTTCAGGCAATCGGTGTGACTGAAAAGGGCGGTCTTCATCTAAGACCCATCATGACCCAATTGCACATCCAGTACTTTAACCCCGGGCGGGGCCGGATACCCTTCTTCGGGCACGAAAAAATCTGGCAATAAGGGTTGTTCCGGGTCCATCAGATAGGGGGTGAAATCGGTGACACCATGCTCAAAAAGGAAGGTGTCATCAATCAGGAAATTACCGGAAAATTCGCGGGCATTCTGCGTGAAAATCATATAGGCGGCATCGGCCAGAATCTGCGGCGTGCGGCACATTTTCATACCCTCTTCGCCGGCCAGAATATTGGCAATGGCAGCCGTAGCGATGGCAGTGCGCGGCCAGAGCGCATTAAAGGCTACGCCCTCATCCCTGAACTCGCCCGCCATGCCCAGCACGCACAGGCTCATGCCAAACTTGGCCATGGAATAGGCGGTATGCGGGGCAAACCATTTTTCCTGCATGTCCAGCGGTGGTGACAGCATCAACACATGGGGATTTTGCGCCCTCAGAAGGTGTGGCAGGCATTTTTGTGTGGTCAGATAGGTGCCGCGCATATTCACCTGGTGCATCAAATCAAAACGCTTCATCGGCGTATCCAGCACGCCACGCGGAAAAATAGCCGAGGCATTATTGACCAGAATATCAATGCCGCCAAAGGTACTGACCGCCTTGGCCACGGCGTCCTCGACCTGATCTTCAAAACGAATATCGCACACCAGTGGCAAAGCTTCGCCCCCGGCGGCGCGGACCTCATCAGCGGCGGTATAGATGGTGCCCGGCAGGCTGGGGTGCGGCTCAGCAGATTTGGCCGCAATGACAATATTGGCTCCATCAGCGGCGCATTTTTTGGCAATGGCCAGGCCGATGCCCCGGCTGGCCCCGGTGATAAAGATAGTCTTTCCAGAAAGGCTCATAATTTTCCCCTTATATGGGCGTTAAGCGCCCCAAAAGCCGATAATACGACGCACGTCTTCCATAATGGGCGCGGCAATGGCGCTGGCCCGTTCTGCCCCATCTTTCAGCACGGCGTCAATCTGTGCCGGGTCGGCATTCACCCGGGCCAGTTCTTGCCCAATGGGGGTTATGGCATTGACGGTCAGTTCGGCCAGCTTCGGTTTAAAGGCTCCAAAGCCCTGACCGGCATACTGATCCAGAACCGCCTGATCACTGATCCCGGCGAGTGCCGCATATATGCCCACCAGATTGGCGGCGCCGTCTCTGCCTTTTAGTTCGTCCAAACTGTCGGGCAAAGGCTCGGGGTCGGTTCGAGCCTTTTTAATTTTGCGGGCAATGGAGTCCGCATCGTCTTCCAGATTAATACGCGACAGATCCGAGGGGTCCGATTTGGACATTTTTCTTGTTCCGTCTTTCAAACTCATAATCCGCGCGCCCGGCCCTTTGATCAGCGGTTCCGGTAGCGGGAAAAAACCCGGCGCGTCATAATCGCGGTTAAAGCGCTCGGCAATATCGCGCGAAAGCTCCAAATGCTGTTTCTGGTCCTCGCCCACCGGCACATGGGTGGCCTTGTATGCCAGAATATCGGCTGCCTGCAGCACCGGATAGGCAAACAGGCCAACCGATGCGCGTTCCTTGTCCTTGCCGGCTTTGTCCTTGAACTGGGTCATGCGTTCCAGCCAGCCCATGCGCGCCGAACAATTAAAAACCCAAGCCAGCTCGCTATGGGCGCGCACGGCACTTTGCACAAAAATTACCGCCTTTTTGGGGTCCAGCCCGGCGGCCAGAAAAGCGGCGGTGATTTTGCGGGTATTATCGGCCAGTGTTTTGGGGTCTTGCGGCACGGTGATGGCGTGCAAATCCACAACGCAAAACACACAATCATGGGTGTCCTGCAGAGCGACGAACTTTTTCAACGCCCCCAGATAATTACCAAGGTGCAGCGCCCCGGTGGGTTGCACGCCGGAAAAAACCCGCTCCGGGCCGCGATAAGGTGTTGATGGTGTGCTCATGGTGTCCGCTTTTCTTTAAGTTTAATGCGGCGTAACCAAGGACTTGGGTCAGGTCAAGAACGGCGCAGCAATGATTTGATCTCGTGCAGCTGGACTGCCCGGGTCATTAGCGCCGCCAGCGCAAATACCAGCACCCCGATTATGGCCACTGACACCGCACTCAGCAGGCGATAAAACGGCATCGTGTTCAGGGCCGTGCGCAAGGGTTCCGCCAATACCATCAGGGCAAAGCCCATGACGATGGCGGCCAAAAGCAGGCGCAACAGACGCGAGGCCAGCGCCCGGTCCGGCACAAAGTGCCCATGGCGCCATAATCCGATGCCCAGCGCCAGCGCGTTCACCCAGCCGGCAACACTGGTGGCGATGGCCAAACCAACAAAGCCAATGGAGAAAAACAGGGCCGCCCCCAGCGAAACATTGACGAGCATGGAAAGGGCGGCAAATTGCATGGGGGTTTTAGTGTTTTCACGGGCAAAATACCCGGGCGCAAACACCTTGATCATGATAAAAGATGGCAGGCCGAACGCATAGGCCATCAGAGCATGGCCGGTTGCCATGGCATCCTGGTTGGTGAAGGCTCCGTGTAAAAACACCCCTTCAATAAAATAAACCGGCAACACCCCCAGCGCGATGGCTGCGGGCAAGGTCAGGACGGCGGAGAGCACCAGCGCTTCGTTCAAAGTCTCGGCGGCGCCCTTTTCATCGCCGCCGCGCACCTGACGTGACAGGCCGGGAAGAAGTGCCACCCCCATGGCGATACCCACCACCCCCAATGGCAATTGATAAAGCCGATCGGCATAATAAAGCCAAGCTACGGCTCCTTCCTGAAAGCTGGCAAAAACCTGCCCCACCACCAGATTGATTTGCACCACACCGGCGGCAATGGCGCCTGGCACCCCCAGCGTGATCAGGCGGCGCACGCCGGGGGTGAGGCGCGGGCGCACCAGCCCCAGTTTAATGCCGATATGGCGGCACCCGAGCGCCACCACCACCACCTGCAACAGCCCTGACACGCCAACGCCAATGCTGAGGCGAAGGGCCGCCACCGCCGGTTCGGCCGGGCTGCTCAGCAGGATGGATACCAGCACGATGTTAAGAATGATGGGGGCCGATGCTGCGGCGGCAAAGCGCAAATGCGCATTCAAAATCCCGCTCAGCATAGCGGTCAGCGACATAAACAAAATGTACGGCATGGTGATCTGGGCGAAGAGCACGGTTTTGGCAAACAGGCCGGGTTCCTGCAAAAAACCGGGGGCCATGACACGCATGATCCAGGGCATGGCCAGTTCACTGACCAGCATCAGGATCAGCAAAGATGTCAGCAAAACGGACAGGGCTTCACGGGCAAACTGATCGGCGGCGTCCTGTCCATCGCTCTCTAGTCTGCCAGCATAAAGTGGCACAAAGGCGGAATTAAACGCCCCTTCAGCAAACCAGCGGCGAAACAGATTAGGAAAGCGAAACGCCACCACAAAAGCATTGGCCATTGGGCCTGAGCCAAACACGTTGGCCATGAGGATTTCGCGGACAAAGCCCAGCAAGCGGCTGATCAGGGTAAAACCGCCAATAACAAGAGAATTTTTGAAAAGTTTCATTGGCGCTCGCTCATCACCGCCGATTCAAAATTACCCGCCGGGTTTTCCTGATGGCGATCTTGCAGCATGTCTCTTAATTTTACCCCAAGAGCATTGCGCCGCCGGGTGCTGGTGATTTTTTGGCCATCTTGTTCGTGAACATAAAAGACATCCACCGCGCGGGCACCATAAGTGGCAATATGGGCCGAATGAATGCTGAGACGACTTTGCCACAATACCTGTGCCAGATCGTACAACAGTCCCTGCCGGTCCCGACCACTGGTTTCAATGACGCTTTGATGGGTCGAGGCCTCATTATCGAAAACCACCGAGGGAACCACGGTAAAGGCGCTGGAGCGACGTGAGGTTCGCACCGGGCGAGCATTCGGCAAAGGCTTGCCACCCAGAACCTCGTCGGCCAGTGTTTTTAGCCGTGCCAAAGCCCGAGGGTTATTATGGCCAAAGGGCTGGCCCTCACGGTCCTGAATATAGAACACATCAAAGGCGCGCCCGTCATCAGTAGTAAAAATCCGTGCCCCGGCAATATTGCCACCAGCAATGCACACCGCCCCACAGATTTTGGCAAATAGCCCCGGCGCATCCGGTGCCAGTACCCGCATCACTGTGCTGGCATTTGAGGGCAGCTSTTCCAGAAAAATGCCGCTGTTCTGGCCATCACGGGCCAATTGCGCCGCCCACAAACCCTGACGAATGATGGTCGGCTCTTCGAAGGCGGTCCAGTAAGAAGGGCCCAGAACTGTGACCCATTTATGGGCAAAACCCTTGTCTTTGCACGCAGATTGAAAGGCCTCCCGGGCCACCCTGGCCCGGCTTTGTGCATCCTGTTGCATGGTTTCCAGATTGCGTGCTGCTTTGCCGCGAAACAGGCCTTCCGTGGCTTCGAACAGCTCGTGCAACAAGCGGTCTTTCCAGCCATTCCACACCTCTGGGCCTACAGCGCTGATGTCGGCAATGGTCAGCAAAAGCAACAGGCGCAGCCGTTCCGGAGTCTGGACGATTTTGGCAAAGTCCAAAATAGTTTGTGGATCGCTAAGGTCACGTCGTTGCGCGGTATCGCTCATCAATAGATGATTACCCACCAGCCAGCTCACCTGACGGGTTTGGTGGGCGTCAAGGCCCAGCCGTTCACAGGCGGTACTGGCGGCCTGCGCCCCGGCGATCTGCTGGTCGCCTTTGCCCTTGCCGGTGTCGTGCAACAACATGGCCAGATACAGCGTGGTGCGATTTTCAATGGCGCGGGCAATGGGGGGCACCCATTCGGGCCCGTTTTTTGAAGATTTGGCCAACAGATCATGCAAAATACCAATAGCACGAAGCGTATGTTCATCCACCGTATAGCGGTGATACATGTTAAATTGCGTACGCCCGACAATATGTCCAAATTCAGGTAGATAGCGGCCCAGCACCCCGCTTTCGCTCATCAGACGCAGCAAAGTTTCCGGATCGCGACTTTTGCTCAGACAGTTTAGAAAAACTTCCGTGGCGGCCGGATCTTCGCGAAACCCGGCGCCAATGTGTGAGAGGTTTTTCCGCACGGTACGCAAGGCGTCGGGGTGGATATCCCGGCCGATGACGTCTGCGGTTTCAAACAGGCGCAACAGATTAATCGGATCCTGTTTCACAACTTTCCCGGAATAGAAATCAAGCCGCCCGGCTTCAGTGACAAAACCCCGGGTCTTTAGCGCTTTTCGTCTTTGTGGAAGAAACCGGCTGAGACCCGTTGGGGCGCGTTTGGCAGCAATCATTTCCAACTTGGCGCAAAACACCCGGGTCATAATGCCAACATCACGCGCCTTCAGGAAATAAGCTTTCATCAGGCGTTCCGCCGCCGGGGTATCGCGATATTGCATCATCCGGGCCAGTTCGGGTTGCAGGTCAAAGCTGAGGCGTTCTTCGGCGCGCCCGGTGATCAGATGCAGCCAGAACCGCACCGTCCACATAAAGCGCAGGGCCTGATCATACTGGCGCAGGCTTTGGGCATCCAAAAAGCGCACCAAAGCCCCTCGCGTGGTTTTGCTTTCGGGCTCCAGCCGGCGGGCCAGCCAGCCAAGGGTTTGCAAATCGCGTAAGCCCCCTTTGCCTTCCTTGATGTTTGGTTCGACCATATATCGGGTGGAGCCCTGGCGCACATGGCGCTGGTCCCGCTCCTCCAGCTTGGCGGCAATAAAGGCGCGGTCGGCCTTGGCGGTGCTTTTGGCGGTCAGGGCGCGGTGCAGGTCTTTGGCCAGTTCAGCATTACCGACCAGCATGCGCACATCCATCATGGCGGCGGCGCTGACCGGGTCACTGGCTGCAATTTTTGCGCATTCCTCTGGCTTGCGCAGCGCATGGCCAACCTTCAAACCCATATCCCACAACAGATATAACAGATCCGTATAGGCAGCCTCCAGGGCCTCAGGCGGGTGATCATCATGCAACAGCAAAAGATCAATATCGGAACCCGGGGCCAGCTCGCCACGGCCATAACCGCCGGTGGCGCACAGGCAAAACGGCGCTGTATTCAGCTTGACACCATGTCCAAGTATGGGGGTGATCAGCGCCGAAAATGCAAAGACGATAATTTCATCCTGAGTAGTGCTTAGAGCTCGTGCGGCCAACAGGCCATCACGGGTGTTGGTCAGAATTTCCTTTGCCTCTTCCAGGCCTTTTTCGCGGATCGCTGTTAGCTCTTTTAAGGATGGTTTATGGTTGCTCATGATCCGTCCTCGGTCAGCATGTCTTTCAGCTGGTATAGCGCATCCAGGGCTTCGCGGGGGGATAGCTCATCCGGGCGCAGCTCTTGCAGCCCTTTTAAGGCTGACGATGGTTTTGCCGGTATCGGCGTGCTTTGCGGGGCCTGAAACAGGGGTAAATCGCTCAAAGCCGGGCTTTTATAGGATTTGCCTTTTTCCAGCCGTTCCAGAACTTCGCTGGCGCGGGTAATGGCGGCATCAGGCAGACCGGCAAGGCGGGCCACATGCACGCCGTATGATCGATCCGCCGCGCCTTTGACCACTTCGTGCAAAAAAATCAGATCGCCTTCCCATTCACGGGCGCGCAGGGAAAGATTGGCCGCCTCAGACAAGGTACCGGTCAAGGTTGTCAGCTCGTGATAATGGGTGGCAAACAGGGCGCGGCACTGGTTGATCCGATACAAATGCTCGGCCACCGCCCAGGCAATGGCCAACCCGTCAAAGGTAGAGGTACCCCGGCCGATCTCGTCCAGAATGACCAGCGCCCGTGGCCCGGCCTGATTAAGAATGGCGGCGGTTTCAATCATTTCCGCCATAAAGGTGGATCGCCCCCGGCCCAAATCATCGGCGGCGCCAACCCGGCTGAACACCCGGTCCACCACGCCGATTTTCGCGGCCCGCGCCGGGATAAACAATCCCGCCTGTGCCATGATGGCAAACAGTGCGTTCTGGCGCAAAAAAGTCGATTTACCGGCCATGTTCGGCCCAGTGACAAAACACAATCGCGGATGGGTTTCCGCGCGGCCATCCAGCGCGCAATCATTGGCGGTAAAGGGAGAGTCGCCATCGGCTTTCAGGGCACTTTCCACCACCGGGTGGCGGCCACCTTCGATGACAAATACCGGCTCTTCCACCAAAACGGGACGCACGGCCTTGTGCGCCATGGCCCAATGGGCGGCGCTGGCGGCCACATCAATGGCGGCCAAAGCGGCGGCGCGGTTACGGATCTGGGCGGCCATATCATTGATGCGGGCGTTAAAATCGGCAAAGATTTCCAGCTCCAGCGCGTGGGCGCGCTCGGTAGCACCGGCGATTTTGGCATCCAGCTCGGCCAGCTCATTGGTGGTAAAACGCACTGCGCTGCCCAGGGTCTGGCGATGGGTAAATTGCACGTTTAGTGGCTCGACCATGAATTTATCGGCGTGGCGCGGGGTGACCTCGATAAAATAGCCCAGCACATTATTGTGCTTGATCTTCAAGGAAGCCACATCGCAAAGGCGCGCATAATCTGATTGCAGACGGGCAATCACCTGACGGGCATTGCGGCCCAGCTCGCGGGTTTCATCCAGCGCTGCGGACCAGCCTTTGGCGACAAAACCGCCATCGCGGGTATAAAGCGGCAATTCGTCATTAAGCGCCTTTCCAAGATCGCGCGCCAACACACCAGCGGCGCTGTCTTTGGCCAGCGATACGGCCTGCAAGGCAGTAGATAGCTCTTCTGGAGGAGCGGAAAGGGGCGAGGTGGGAAATACCGCATTTAGAGTTTCCCCGTTTTGCAAGATCAGGGCAATGGCGGTCAGATCGCGTGGTCCACCTCGACCCAGTGTCAGGCGAGATAACGCGCGTTCCCCGTCCGGGCATTGGCGCAATGCCGTGCGCACCTCTTCCAATATGCCGGTTTCCTCGGTGAACCAGGCGATGGCATCATGGCGGCACGCAATGGTCTGCAAATCCAGTGATGGCCGGGTCAGCCGGTCGGCAAACAAACGCCCGCCCGTGGCGGTTAAGGTGCAATCCAGATTATCCAGCAATGCCCCTTTTTTCTTGCCTGCCAACGTGGTCAGTAATTCCAGCGATCCACGGGTGGCCGGGTCAATAGCCATCCAGCCCTTATGGTCCAGATGACAGGGCGGGGCCAAACGCGAGGGCTGGCCGGCCTGAGTGATTTGTAAATAGGTATGCAAAGCGCACATGGCACCTTTTTCTGCCATTGAAAAGTCGCCAAAACCGTCCAGCGAGCTGACCCCAAAGGCCGCACACAGGGCCGATAAATGCTGGCGCGGGCGAAAATGGCTGGCAGGCAAAGGCGTCGGCACCAAGCCCGGCAGCGCCAGATCAATACGTTCGCGTATATCATCATCACTGCCATCATGGATCAGCACTTCGCGGGGGCCAAGGGCGCTCAGCAATTCTTCGGCACCCGGATGGTCGGTCTGGCTGGCGCAGAACTCACCGGTGGAAATATCGGCCCAGGCCAGACCCCATGCCCCGGTGCCATCCCGGTGCAGGGCGCAAACCCGGCTGGCCTGACGCGGCTCCAGCAGATTATCTTCGGTCAGGGTGCCGGGGGTGACAATACGTACAATCTCGCGACGCACCACGGCCTTGGCACCGCGTTTTTTGGCCTCGCGCGGGTCTTCAGTTTGTTCGCAAATGGCCACCCGGTGCCCATGGGCAATCAGGCGCGGCAGATAGGTTTGTGCCGCCACCACGGGTACGCCGCACATGGGAATATCCTCGCCCAGATGCTTGCCCCGCTTGGTCAGGGCAATGCCCAGCGTGGCCGAGGCGGCGCGGGCATCATCAAAAAACAGCTCATAAAAATCGCCCATGCGATAAAACAACAGCGCATCGGGAGCGCCTTTCTTAATGGCCAGATACTGGACCATCATGGGCGTGGGCGCGGTTTTGGCGGCGAATGAGGATGCTTTGACCATGGTGCACAAACTAGGGCCGGTTTTTTTGGACGCAAGTATGATTGCGTGCAAAACCCGCTGCGCCTAACGTGAGCACCTTACTGAATCGGAGCGAATCAGTCATGGCGCGTAAAAAACATATGTTTTCGGATGAAGAGGTTCTGGCCTTTCATCAATACCCCCAGCCTGGCAAGATCGAGATTGCGGCCTCAAAACCCATGTCGACCCAGCGCGATCTGGCCATGGCCTATTCGCCGGGGGTAGCGGTGCCGGTTCGCGAAATCGCTAAAAACCCCGATCTGGTTTACGAATATACCGCCAAGGGTAACACCGTCGCCGTGGTCAGCAATGGCACGGCAATACTGGGCCTTGGTAACCTTGGCCCGGCTGCATCCAAGCCGGTGATGGAGGGTAAGGCTGTGCTCTTCAAGCGCTTTGCCGATGTGGATGCCATTGATATCGAGATCGAGGAAACCGAGATCACGCCTTTTGTGGAGTGCGTCAAACGTTTTGGCAATTCCTTTGGCGGCATCAATCTGGAAGATATTAAAAGTCCCGAATGCTTCATTATCGAAAGTGAGCTGCGCGACGCACTGGATATTCCGGTGTTTCATGATGACCAGCACGGCACTGCCATTATTGCTTCGGCGGCTTTGATCAATGCTGTGCATCTGACAGATCGTAAAATGGAAGATCTGAAAGTTGTGCTGGTGGGGGCCGGTGCTGCCGGGTTGTCCGTGCTAAATCTGGTTAAAAGTCTGGGCGTTCGCGATGAAAACACCATTGCTGTGGATATTAATGGTGTGGTGCACAAAGACCGCGATGATCTGGACCAATGGAAGCGCATGCATGCCCGCGATACAGATTTGCGCACGCTGGAAGAGGCCATGGAGGGGGTAGATTGCGTGCTGGGGTTTTCCGCCGCTGGCGCCATCACAAAGGACATGGTCAAATCCATGGCTGATCAGCCGATTATTTTTGCCTTGGCCAATCCAGACCCGGAGATCACCCCCGAAGAGGTGATGGAGGTACGTCGCGATGCCATTATGGCCACGGGGCGCTCCGATTATCCCAATCAGGTCAATAATGTATTGGGCTTTCCCTATATTTTCAGAGGCGCGCTGGATGTGCGCGCCCGTACCATTAACGAGGAAATGAAAGTTGCCTGCGCCCATGCGCTGGCCGGTCTGGCGCGTGAGGATGTGCCCGATGAAGTGGCCGCCGCCTATCATGGAGCGCGGCCAACCTTTGGCCGTGAATATATTATTCCGGCGCCCTTTGATCCTCGGCTCATATCCTTTGTACCACCTTTTGTCGCGCAGGCGGCCATGGATAGCGGCGTAGCGCGCAAACCTATTCGCGATATGGACGCCTATCAGAACCAGCTGGCGCGTCGTCTGGACCCCACCGCCGGTTTGTTACAACGCATCCATGGCGTGGTGCGTAATGATCCCAAAACCATTGTCTTTGCCGAAGGTGAAGAACCGGCCATGATCCGTGCCGCGTATTCCTTCCAAAACCAGGGCTTTGGCAAAGCCATTCTGATTGGCCGCGAACAACAGGTGCGGCGCAATATGAAGCTGGTCGGGCTGGATGAAAGTATTGATCTGGAAATTTGCAACGCCATGCTCTCGGATCGCAATCCCGACTATTTTGACTATCTCTATAAACGTCTGCAACGTCAGGGGTACCTCACCCGCGATGTGCAGCGCCTGATCAATAATGACCGTAATATTTTTTCCAGCTGCATGGTGGCGCTGGGCGATGCCGATGGTCTGGTGACCGGCATTACCCGCAATTATGACATTGCGCTGAAAGACGTTCTTCGAGCCATTGACCCCAAACCCGGCACGCGCATTATGGGCATGTCTATTGCGCTCTCCAAAGGTCATACGGTATTTATCGCCGATACCAATGTAACTGAGTTTCCGGGGCCGGAAGATTTGGCGGAAATTGCCATCGAAAGCGCACGCGCTGTACGGCGGCTGGGATTTACACCACGGCTGGCATTTCTGGCCTATTCCACCTTTGGCAATCCGGGCGGCGAGCGCTGTAATAAAATCCGCGAAGCGGTGGAAATTCTGGATGCCCGGGACGATCTTGATTTTGAATATGAGGGCGAAATGGCCGCCGATGTGGCGCTGGATCCGGCAACCCAGCGTCTGTTCCCGTTCTCGCGCCTGACCGGTCCGGCCAATGTACTGATTATGCCAGCGGTACATTCGGCATCGATCTCCACCAAATTGTTGTCTACCATAGGTGAAAACACGGTGATCGGACCTTTGCTGACGGGCCTGCAAAATCCGGTGCAGATTTGCCGCCTTGGGGCCACGGTTTCCGATATTGTCAACATGGCCGCGATAGCTGCCTATGATCTTAGCGGTGATAACTGATTTTAAGTGATTTTTGGCTTGGCACTGGCCAGCGCCCGAGCAGCGGTCCAGCGCATTGCCAGTAACACAAAAAATATAGCCGGTATGCCAATGACTGCGGTGGTGACGAAAAACAGCGG
Source organism: Robiginitomaculum sp. (assembly GCA_002733485.1). GTDB lineage: Bacteria > Pseudomonadota > Alphaproteobacteria > Caulobacterales > Maricaulaceae > Robiginitomaculum_B. The sequence continues at coordinate 16,387 of NVVU01000022.1, read as the reverse complement.
ATAACCCAGTTTGTCCACCATAATGCCAGAAAACCCGCCAAAGAGCTTGCCCGGCAAGGCGTAGAACGAACTGAACAGTGCGTATTGTGTCGCCGAAAAGGCCCGGTTGGTCAGGCTGGACATATAGGCGATCAGTGCCGTTCCCGCCCACCCTGCGGAAAGGTTTTCCAGAGTGATCGCCGCGACCAGCTTGGTGGTCTGCGCATCCTGTGTGGCCAGCCAGGCAAAGCCCAGATTAGAACCAGCGCCTAAAATGGCCCCGGCCAGCAAGACCGGATAAACCCCCCAGCGATTGGCCGCAATGCCAGCCAGTAATGCTCCAGCCAGCATCACCCAGATACCGTAAAATTTGGAAATGGTGGCGATCTGGCCCAGAGTATAACCCATGTCCAGATAAAATGGATTGGCCATAAACCCCATGACAAAGTCAGTCAGGCGATAAAGGCCGATCAGAGCCAGTATGAAAAATGCCAACCCACGATAACGCTGCACAAAATCGGCAAAAGGCGCAACGACCGCCGAATAAAGCCATGTCGTGGCCTCACCAATGGTGGATTGACCAGCGATTTTATGCACTGCACCTACGCCGCCRCCTTTAACTTCTACCGGTTTAGGCTCTGGCGCAAAAWAYACCCCGATTGGACCTACCAGCATCATAAGAGACAGCACCCGATAGGAAAAATGGAAATCATGGGCAGCGGCCATGGACAGCACACCAAACCCGGCTGCTATCATTCCAAAGCGGTAACCCCATTGATAAATGGCCGCCAGCAGAGCCTGGTCCTCTTCGCGAGCGACATCAATGCGCCAGGCATCGAGCGCAATATCCTGGGTTGCCGAAGCAAAAGCGATGACAATGGTGATCATTGCCACAGGCAGCAGATTTTGTCCGGGATTGGTGGTTGAGGCAAAGGCAATGGCCCCAAAAAGAACAATTTGTGCCAGTAACATCCACGAACGTCGCCGCCCTAAACGACGCGTTAAAAACGGTATCGGCACCCGGTCCACTAATGGGGCCCAAAGGAACTTAAACGTATAGGCCAGACCGGCCCAGGCAAAAAAACCGATGGCCGAACGACTGACCCCTTCAAAGCGTAACCAGGCAGAAAGCGTGGAAAACACTAATAATATAGGAAGTCCGGCAGAAAAACCCAAAGCCAGCATCACCAGCGATCGTCGCCAGCCCAGCATAGCCAGAGATTGTTTTAACGAGGGGCGGGCATTAGTGGAGCGTTGGGAATACATAAATTGGCCTGAACAAAAAAAGACTAGGCTAGTTTCGCCTGCTTTTCTCTTAAGGTCCAGCGCTCGCGTACGGCGAGTAAGGTTTGAACATCAATGGGTTTGGTTACAAAGCCGGTCATTCCAGCGGCCAGGCACGCCTTACGATCTTCTTCAAAAGCATTAGCGGTCAGCGCTATAATGGGGATGTCTTTCCACGGTCCGCCCAGCGCACGAATGGCGCGACACGCACTGGGTCCGTCCATTTTAGGCATACGCATATCCATAAAGACCAGATCAAAAATTTGGGTACGGGCTAGATCCAGCGCTTCATTTCCGTCACTCACATGGATTACAACACAGCTCTCACGACCCAACAAGGCTATAGCAAGTTTAGCGCTTAAAGGGTCATCCTCAACCAGAAGTATGCGGGTGTTAGCTTTAGTATGCGTCGTTAATGCCGGTTCGTTAACAGCAGGCGCCACGGATTGCTTTTCTGCGGAAGGCAACGTGGCCGGCGGTGGTTTTGGTCGGGTGGCTTTAATGGTGTTCGTTGCAGGCACCATGACCGAACTTTTATTGCGGCGACGGTCCCGCTCCGGTGCCTTGGCGGCACGTCGAGAGGTTCGCCGATCTGCATTTATACGTCCGATAGCGATTGAGCCACCCTGAGGCAATGCTGCCTCGTCCCACTCTATCCAATAGGTGCGGCCCTCTGCCAGCACTTGCCCATAGGCGCGGTTGTCATGAAAGGCCCCGATTTGAGCACCGGAAATGGCACCATCAAAACGACGATCCGCCCAGTCTTCAGGCTCGCCGCCAAAAATGTTGGTAAAGGCCGGGTTGACGCTAACGATGCGTCGCGCTTCATCCCGGCAAACGGCCAAATCATTCATATGCGTAAAGTAAGTATCGAATGTATGTTCCATAGGAACGTTATAGCAAAGGGACGTTTAGGAAACCTTGACGCCGGGAATGGAAATACCGGTTTGATCCGCAGGCTGGACCGGGCGGCGCAAGCCCAAAGCCTCGGCAATATGCACACGGCGAACACCATCACAGTTTTCAAGGTCCGCAATGGTGCGCGCTGTACGCAACACCCGGTGATAGCCACGGGCGGTCAGGCACATGCTCTGGGCTGCCTGTAACAGCAATTGCCGCCCGGCCTCATCCGGATTAGCCAGTTTTTCCAGCATGGACGTTGGCATTTCCGCATTGATCGTACCACCAGCACCATTGCCGTATTTTTTGGTGCGGCGGATTTGTATCTCCCGGGCGGCATGAACCCGCGCCGCCGCTTCGGCTGTCCCCTCCACCGGAGCTGGCAGGGCCAGGTCTGCGGCGGTTACGGCTGGCACCTCGATTTGCAGATCAATGCGGTCCATCAAAGGTCCCGATATGCGAGCCTGATAATCCCGGGCGCAGCGCGGCCCCCGGCGACAGGCATAGCCATCGGCCCCGGCGGAGCCACAGCGGCAAGGGTTCATCGCCGCAATCAGCTGAAAGCGTGCGGGGTATGAAATATGGGCATTGGCACGGGCGACGCTGATCTGCCCGGTTTCCAGCGGCTGACGCAAACTGTCCAGCACTTGCGGTGTAAATTCGGGCAGTTCATCAAGGAATAAAACCCCGCGATGGGCCAAAGACGCTTCCCCCGGGCGCGCCTTGTTGCCCCCGCCCACCATGGCCGCCATTGAGGCACTGTGATGGGGGCAGCGAAACGGCCGTGATCGGCTTAACCGCCCTCTTTCCAGCAGGCCGGCAACCGAATGCACCATGGAAACTTCCAAAAGCTCCTGGGCATTCAAAGGCGGCAACAGGCCCGGCAGGCGCGCCGCCAGCATGGATTTACCAGAACCCGGCGGCCCTATCATCAAGAGGTTATGACCACCAGCGGCGGCAATTTCCAACGCACGTTTGGCCAGTTCCTGTCCTTTTACGTCCGAGAGGTCCGGATGCGCAGTGGTTTCATGCAAGATACCGGGTTTGGGTTGTTCCAGCACCTGACGCCCTTTGACATGATTGATCAGGGCAATGAGATTACGCGGTGCTAAAATGGCCAGATCCCCGGCCCAGGCCGCCTCGGGACCACTGGCCTCAGGACAGATCAGGCCCAATCCCATGCCATGAGCAGCCATGGCCGCCGGCAAGGCTCCATTGACCGGCGCTATGGTTCCATCCAGCGATAACTCGCCCATGACGGCGAACCCTTGCAGGGCATCCATGGGCAATACCCCGATGGCGACCATAAGTCCCAAGGCAATGGGCAGATCATAATGGCTGCCTTCTTTGGGTTGATCCGCCGGGGCCAGATTGATCACCAGACGTTTGGCCGGCAGCGCCAGACCAATAGCCGCAAAGGCGGCGCGCACACGCTCCCGGCTTTCGGCGACCGCCTTGTCCGCCAGCCCGACAATGGAAAAGGCCGGCATGCCGGAACTGATCTGCACCTGCACATCCACCGGCGCTGCTTCCACGCCTTCAAAGGCAAAAGTCTGGATATGAATACCCATGTACGCTCTCCTGCGTTCTCGACGCAATGTATGCTTGTGGCAAATCGTGTCAAGAACAAAAAGCGAACACGTGGTTATTACTATGCGGGTTTGTAGTCAGCTTTTCACATTATGCCTTAGTTTGTGCAGGGTTTTGTGGGGGTGGGTTTCCCGTCAAGACATACTGGAAATTAAATTTATACCACCCGGCCCTTGGCTTTTTTGCAAGCATAAAGTGCCTCATCGGCGCGCTTGATCAGATCATCGGCACTGATATTTTTATCAAAGGGCTGCACCCCGGCACTGGCGCCAATGCGCATGGGGCGGCCATCCAGTTCAAAATCCTGCTCGCGGATCATCTCCACAAGGGAGGTTGCCTTGGCAGCGGCACCAGCCTCGTCGGCGGCGGCTAGCAGAACGCCAAATTCATCGCCACCCAGACGACCGACTATATCGGTTTCGCGCACATGATCGTTCAGGGATTTGGAGACCGCGTGCAGCACCGCGTCCCCCGCCGGGTGACCATAGGTGTCGTTAATGGCCTTGAAATCATCCAGGTCAATCAGCACCAGCGCTCCGGCCAGCGAATGGCGCTGCGCCAGTGCCATAGAGCGCTTTAATTCACGCTTGAAGGCCCGGCGGTTATAGACCGGCAATAGCGGGTCAGTATCGGCCAGGGATTCCAGCTCGGATATACGGGTTTGCAGATTGCCGGCCTCATTATTCAGCCGGTCCACTTCGCCAATCAGACGCAAAACGGCGTTGCGCACATCGGGGCTAAGATCGGCCTGATCCAGCCCGCCAAGCGCCGTGCTGGCCCGCACCGGGGTTTGTTTACGCGTCTTCGCCTTGCCCTTATGAGGACGCAGCGGTGCTGGTTTTTCGGATTTAGCGGTATTTTTACTATCGGCTCTCATGGCATGCCCATCGCACAAAGAACAATTGGCGCATACTGTGCGCAGATGCGGTTAAGAAAGCGTCAACCATAACCATTGACAGCATCCAGGTCCAGATTTATCCAAGCCCTGACATTTGCCAGACGGTGAGGAACCGCCATGACAACCAAAACCAACCCTTCGAGCCAATCTTTTGACGTCGCCATATTGATGGGCTCGCAATCAGACTGGCCGATCATGAAAGAGGCCGCCGATACGTTGTCTGCGCTGGGCATATCCCATGAGGCACGCATTATTTCCGCCCATCGCACCCCGGAAAAACTGCGCGACTTTGCCATGGGTGCCAAGGCGGCCGGGTTCAAGGTGATCATCGCCGGGGCCGGCGGCGCGGCGCATCTACCCGGGGTCACCGCCTCGATGACCTTGCTGCCCGTATTGGGCGTGCCGGTGATGGGCAAATCGCTAAGTGGCGAGGATGCGCTATATTCCATCGTGCAAATGCCCGGCGGCATTCCTGTGGGCTGCATGGGCATTGGCGCGGCAGGTGCAAAAAATGCAGCGCTGTTGGCCGCCGCTATGCTGGCTATTACGGATGACGCCCTGCACGCGCGCCTGCAGGCCTGGCGCGATGGTATGGTGAAAAACGCGCCCGAATTTCCGGTGGACTAAAGCAGAAATAAATACTCGTGGTGTCATTACCCGATTTATTCGGGCAATCCAGAGGGGTAGATAGGTGGTATTGGATTGCCGGGACAAGCCCGGCAATGACAGGGTGGTGGTTTACCTTACATCCGCCGGGGGCGGGCCTTGCCGGTGCCATAGCGAATACGCGACAGCGCCGCCAAGGGATCCGGCCATTTTTCCTTTGCCTGGCGCACCTTGCCTTTGAAGCGTTCAAACTGCATGACATTTTCGATGCGCCGATCCAAAAATCGATCCGTACGTTCATTATCGCCTTCGAACCACACCATCAGGGTGGAACCCAGTACCGCCGATAAAATCGCCCGCTTGGTATAATAGTTGTAATCGGTGGAGGGATCGCCCAGCGCCCGCCAGATGGCATCTGCGCTTTGCCAGATCAATTGTTTACCGGCCATCAGAGCATCGGGGGTGGCCAGACGGGCCGCAGCACGGCTGGCAGCCTCGCGGTTCTCATCGCCAATGGCATCAATCCGGGCACGCACCGCAAAGGTTACCCGCTCGCGGACCCGCATGGCGCTCAGATCGGCCTTTTCCAGCATGGCCAGCATGTCGCGGTCCAGTTCGCGGGACCAATAGCGCAAAAGATCAATAACCCCGAGCGGACAGGCCAGCTCCACCGCTCCCGGATCGGTCCTGGTTTCCCTGGCGGCGTTTTGCAAAGCGGCGGCGGTCCAGCCCTCAAAGGCAGCTCTTTGCAGCATGGCAGCAAGGAGCGCCGCGCGGATTTTATCCAGATGGGGCTGGTCTGACAGGTGATTCATCACATCTCTCGCTTCTTTTTCGCATTCGATACGCTGGACAGAGCCAGCCGTGTTTGGTATGTGCGGCGCCTCATGAGGTCTGCGGACCCTGTGAGAGGCAGTTATTGCCATAATTTAACACCGTTTACGACCAACCCGGCTGGAGGACTGAGCCATCGTTCAGATATTTGTGCGCGACAACAATGTCGATCAAGCATTGAAGGCACTCAAGAAAAAAATGCAGCGCGAAGGTACTTTCCGCGAAATGAAGCGCCGCAATTATTATGAAAAACCATCGGAAAAGCGCGCCCGTCAAAAGGCCGAAGCGCTGCGCCGTGCTCGCAAGCTGGCACGCAAACGCGCCATCCGTGAAGGCCTGATCGCAGGCAAATAATCTGGCTTTGGGACTTTGACCCGAACCAAAAAAAACCGCCGGTCACTTTTTGACGCGGCGGTTTTTGTGTGCCTGAGTTTCAAATTTTAGAAGGTTTGGCCTTGCCCAGCCTGAACAGTTTTTTGAAATAATCCACCCCCGCGCCGTGCATGGCCCCGGCCCGAAACACCCGACCCGCAGCCCACAGCACAATCAGAGTGGTAATAATCATCACCAAAGTCGTGCCGATAATATCAAATAACGGTGGATCGGCCGGCAGGCGCGCCAGCATAATATAGGGCGTAAAAAGCGGGATCCAGGAAATGATCGCCAGCACCGGAGAATCCGGATCCTGAAGCGCGAAGCTGAGCGCCAGCATCGGTACCATCAGGGTGAAAATAATCGGGCTCATCAGGGTTTGGGCTTCCTGCAGGGTTTCACAAAGCGAGCCCAGCGCCAAAAAGATGGAACCAAACATCAGATAACCAAATACAAAATACCCCAGAAACGGCAGAATCAGCCCGGGATCGAGTACCGCGCCGATGACCGAGGCGATGTTGTTGCTGCCTCCTTCGGGCAGGAACTGGGTGCCCATGCTGGTGGCAATGGCCCCGGCCACGGCCCACCCGGCCAGCAGAGTGAAGCTGACCGCAGCCACCCCCAACAGCTTGCCCGAAAGCAAAGCGCGCACCGGCGCGGCACACAAAAGGCTGTCCAGAACTTTGCCGGATTTTTCCTCAATGGTGCTGGTCAGCAACATGTTGGCCACAGAAAACACAATCATCCACAAAATAAAGGCAAACATCACCGCGGCAAAATAAGGGGCGCGGTCGCTGGCCGTGACCTCGGCCTCGCCATCTGCCTTTTCCGGCGACAGGGTCGATACTTTTGGCCGCATGGCATTAATGGTGCGCACGATCTCGGTTTTCAGACCGGCGCGGGCAAAGGCCTCAGTGCGCATTTCATCGCGCACGGCCCGGCGTATGGTACTTTTCAGACGCCCCGCCGTAATGGCTTTGCTCCAGTAATCAATATTTACTGCCCCATCGTCACTTCGCTCTATAAAGGCCGCCGCATACAGCTCTTTTGGCCCCTCAGGGGTGGAGATATTTTCCTTGCCCAGCAAAAATGGCCGCAAACCATCTTCGGTATCGGCGGGGGCTGGCACCAGCACATAAGTCTGCTTGATGGCACTGAGGGCCATCTTGCCCTGTGGGCCCAGGTGGACCGAGGCCGCGGCCACGTCTTCGCCCTCATCCAGTGCTTCCAGCGTCTTTAATGCCCCGGCTTCCTGGCCCGGCACTTTGGCAAGGCCACGCAATATGGACCGGACCTGGACATCATAATCACGGTTTAGCTTGTCGGTGATCACCTGTTCATAGCGGCCATCATGATCCACCACGGCAAAATACCGTGTTGGCGTAGAGCGATCCAGAAACACCGGAACGGCAATGCCAAGCAGCATAAAGACCGGCACCATGGCCAGCGACAGCCAGAAACCCGGCGTGGCCACATATGAGAGATATTCCCGGCGGGCGATAAGATAGGTATGGCGCATTATATCTGGCCCTTGCTTTCATCCTGATCCACCAGATGCACAAACACATCATGCAAATGCCGTTTCTGCGGCTCAAACGCGGTCAGGTTCACGCCGTTTTCCACACAAGCGCGCAGCACGTCCTGAGCATCGGCCCCGGCGGCCAGTTCAACCCGCCAGTTCTGGCGTCCATCCACAACATCCCCTTCAGTGATGATACTTTGCACAAGGCCATCCAGCGCCTTTGCCGGATCGGCCCCATCGCCAGTTTGCATCAGCACCGCGCGGGGCAGAGTCTGCAGGGCCTCGGCCACATTGCCATCAAAGATTTTACGCCCCGCCGCCAGCAACACGATGCGATCACACAAGCGCTCGGCATGTTCCATCACATGGGTGGAGAATAGTATGGTCGTGCCCTGATCAGCCAATGTGCGGATCAGCTCTTCCAGCGTGCGCTGATTAACAGGGTCCAGACCGGAAAACGGCTCGTCCAGTATGACCAACTCCGGCTCATGCACTATGGCGGCGATGATTTGCACTTTTTGCGCCATGCCCTTGGACAGGGTTTTGACCTTTTTGTAGGCCACATCGCCCAGACCAAATTGTTTCAGCAGCGCCAGTCCTCTTTTTTTGGCCTTTTTGGCGGTCATGCCTTTCAGGCGACCAAAAAATACAATCACCGCCAGCGTATTCATTTTACGATAAAGGCCGCGCTCTTCGGGCAAAAAGCCAACCCGGTCCAGCACATCAAAATTGGGGGCCGCCCCAAACAGTTCCGCCTCGCCGGAATCCGGAGCCAAAATGCCCAGACCAATGCGCAAGGAGGTGGATTTACCGGCCCCATTGGGGCCTAAAAAGCCGGTAATGGTGCCTGCGTTAACGGAAAAACTTAAATTCCGGACTGCGGGTTTGCCCGAAAATGCCTTTGAGACATCTTTAAGCGCAAAAACAGGTGTACTCATAAACGCCCCATCGCGTGTGTAAGCAAAGCTCAGATCATGGAGGCAATCAAGGTGGTCGCCCAGCCAATAATGGTGGTCACCACCGCCATACCCGTCATCACCGCATACCAGGTGCCACCGCGCTTCAGGACAAAGCCAACGGCAAGGCTAAGCCCGTAAACAATAATCAGCGAAGAAAACCAGTTCATGCCACCGGCGAACACCATGGAAATATACAATGTGGAAAGCCCGATCAGCACACCACTCCACATAAACAGGCGCAAAATGGCCCCATAGGTTTCGGTGTGATTGCTAATATCCTGGGTTCCGTGTTCATAGGCGCTCATCGGCGATATCTCCCTCAAATTATCGTACCCCAGCGCCTAACAGGACAAGGGCAAAAACGCAAGCACTGGAGCGTGCAAGTGGTGCACCTGTGTCATTTATCCCCGGCGCAGGAAATCAGCGCCCTGAGCGAACTGACCAGGGCCAGAGGCTGGTCCAGCATCACATGGTGATGGGCCTCGGGAATGGAAAAGCGCGGCGTGCGCCCGGGAAAGGCCTTGCACATATAGGCCCAGACCTCGTCTGAAACCAACAGGGATTTTTCCCCGCGGATCAGCGCCACCGGACAGCGAAATTCCGCAATGGTTTCCACGGCGGCGCGCATGTCATATTGCATTTTTGCCCACAGGTTTGGATCAAACTTCCAGGCCCAGCCCATAGTGCCATCCTCGCGTTTGACCTCTTTCATGCCCTCGCTGGCAATATGGTCCAGTAAAAACACATTATCGCAAGCCTGATCGGGCAATAGCCGAAACCGCCCAAGAATTTCCTCGCGGGTATCATAGGTACGCCCCCCCCGACTGGGCGGTGCGGTGCGGCGCTGTTTTTCCGCCGGGCGAACCGGGCTGTCCATCACTATAGCCCGCTCATAACGGGTTCCATGGCGYACGGCAGAGCCCATGGTGACAAAGCCGCCAAAGGAATGCCCGGCCAGCACCGGCTTGCGTTCATGATCAAAGGCACCACCTGCCTCACCGGCCGCCAGGACCTCGTCGGCATAAAGCGGCATGTCATATTCATCGCGCCAGTCAGAATCGCCCATGCCCGACAAATCCATGGCCACTACGCGGCGGTGTTTGGCAAACCACGGGCCGATAAAGTCCCACCAGCCTTTGTGGGCAACGCCGCCATGGACCAGAATGAGGCCAGGCTTTCCCCGTTCGCCCCATGCCTTATAAACAATGTTCGCCCCGGCCACGGTAACTTCGCCACTTTCAAAAGGCGCATCCAGACAGGTCTGGAACCAGTCCGGGGCCGGCGGTTTAGCCCCGGCAAAGGGGGCAAGGGGGAGGTTTTTGGGCCGACGCTTAGGCGCATCTTTTTTATCGGGTTTAGAATTGCTCATAAATGAGYGGTATCCCTCCTCCGCGCAGGCGTCAATTGCCCATAACTGCATGTCCACACAATAACTGTGCCGATTTGGTGCATTTAAACCTCGCCTTTACCTGATTGTGGCATGGTTGCCTCAACGACGCCTGAGCCGACACGTAGATCGGCATAAAAAAGGCGCGATAAAGGGGTGAATTAGAGATGGCTAAAACCGTTCTTATTGTTGATGATGATCCGACCCAGCGCCGCCTGATGCAGGCGGTGGTGGAAAAAAACGGCATGATCGCTGCCCATGCCAGTAATGGCGAGGAAGCGATTGAGGCGATCACCGCCGGAGGCCGTATAGATGTGGTGTTGCTGGATCTGGTGATGCCAGGCATGGGCGGGATGAAAGCACTGGAGGAAWTGCGCGCCCGCGCCGCGCAATTGCCAGTGATCGTGCTAACGGCATCGGGAAGTATCGATACGGTGGTCAAGGCCATGCAGGCCGGGGCCATTGACTTTCTGGTCAAACCGGCCAGTCCCGAGCGCATTGCCGTGTGCATTAAAAACGCCCTGAAAGTACAGGAATTACAAGGCGAAGTGGTCCGCCTGCAAAAAACCAAAAGCGGCGCGCTCAGCTTTGGCGATATGATTGCAGATGCGCCGTGCATGCGTCAGGTGGTCCGTTTGGGCCAGCGGGCGGCCAAATCCAATATTCCTGTGCTCATTCTGGGCCAGAGCGGCGTTGGCAAAGAGCTGATCGCGCGGGCCATTCACGGGGCCTCGGCACGCACCGGCAAGCCGATGATTACGGTCAATTGCGGAGCCCTGCCGGAAAATCTGGTGGAGTCCATCTTGTTTGGCCATGAAAAAGGGTCATTCACCGGGGCCACCGACAAGCATTTGGGCAAGTTTCGTGAAGCTGATGGTGGCACGCTTTTCTTGGATGAAGTGGGTGAATTGCCTGCCGATATGCAGGTCAAGCTGTTGCGCGCTTTGCAAGAGGGCGAAATTGACCCGGTGGGGGCTAAAAGGGCTGTCAAAGTGGATGTGCGCATTATTTCGGCCACCAATCGCGATCTGGCCAGCGACGTTCAGGCGGGTAAATTTCGCGAGGATCTGTTCTATCGCCTCAACGTATTTCCTGTTGAATTACCGCCCCTTAAAGAACGCATGGAAGACCTGCCGGCTTTGGCTAGCCATTTCATTTCGCGCTTTAATGCCCAGGAAGGCACACAAATTCTGGGCGCATCGGCGCAAACCATGGCGCTTCTGAAGACCTTTGACTGGCCAGGCAATGTGCGCCAGCTGGAAAACGCCATTTTTCGTGCCGTGGTTTTGTGTGAGAGCAATGAGCTGACCCCCGAAGACTTCCCCCATATTTCCGGCGTCAGCCATGATATTGTGGAAAACGCCGAGGAAGCGCCTCTGATTATCGAATCTTCTACCACAGAAACCGGGATCGCCAACCCCGAACCAGACCTGCCCATTCGTATTATGACCGGCGAAGGGCATGTGCGGGCGCTGGAGGAAATAGAGCGTGATCTGATTGAATTTGCCATTGGCACTTATGCCGGGCAGATGTCGGAAATTGCCCGTCGTTTGGGCATTGGACGCTCTACACTCTATCGCAAAGTGCGCGAGCATGATCTAGACGTGCGCGGGGAAAAGGCAGCCGGTTAAATCATAAACGCTCAGCCTGTCTTTGCCCGACTTGTTCGGGCAATCCAGAACCGTTTATGTTTGCGCTGGATTACCCGGATAATGACAGAAAGAGAAATCTAGGGTCCAGACTTGCCACCCTTGATCACCGTCAGTTTTAGCGGACCAGTGGGTCGCTCTGGTGGGGACGCGTTTTCTACCTCAGGCTCATCATCGCGTTCATAAAGCGGCTTTCTAAACGCCGGTTTTTTAGGCTTGAAGCTGGAACGCTTCATGGGTTTGCGTTCCTTGCCCTTTGCCTTTTTCTCTACTTCACGCAATTTGGCCGCCTGGCGGTAAGACAGCGCCTCGGCGGCATCGCCCTTTTCAGGGTCCGCAAAGGCCGAGCCAAACTTTTCCAGACGTTCCTCCAGCGAGTCGATAAATTCGTCTTCCCACTCGCTTAAGGCCGCCTCGCCTTCCAGCATTTCTTTTTTGCGCAACGTGCGGCGCACCCGGGCCAGAGCCTTTTTGGTTTTCTTATCGTCGGTTTTCTTGCCCATGGGCAAAATAACTATCAGACTTCGCCAATGGCATCCAGATACAGGGCCAGAATGGCTTCCTGTTCGGTGCGCTCGTGCACATCCATTTTACGGATGCGGATCACCTGACGCAGGATTTTGGTATCCAGACCAAAGGCCTTGGCCTCGTCATAGACTTCTTTAAGGTCGGCCATCAGCGCTTTTTTTTCTTCTTCCAGGCGTTCAATGCGCTGGATGGCGCTTTTCAGTTTTTCGCGGGCGGTCTGGCCCATATCATCTAACACTTGCTTTCTCCACAAACCGGTAAAATTGCGTCGCGAAGCTATAGGCACGGGGCAGGCCATGTGCAAGCCAAGTTCACGATAGCAGGGATAATTTTGCTGTGATAGGTAAGAGAAAACACAAGGAGGAAATCCCATGAGCACATCCCTTATCGCCCTGGCCAGCCTTGCCATGCTGAGCGCAGGCGCCCCCAAAGCTACCGTCCCTGTAGAAGGGCGCGCCATGCGCCCGGTTCACACCTTTTCCATTGTTGCCCGCGATGCTAAAACCGGCCAATTGGGCGCGGCGGTGCAATCGCACTGGTTTTCCGTGGGCAGCGGCGTTATCTGGGCCGAGCCGGGCGTTGGGGCCGTGGCCACACAATCCTTTACCGATCCCAGCTATGGCCCGTTGGGGCTAGACCTGATGCGAACCGGCAAAAGCGCACCCGCCACCTTAAAAGGACTGCTGGCCGCCGATGAACACGAAGACGTACGCCAGGTCGGGATGGTGGATGCCAAAGGCCGTGTGGCCAACCATACCGGCAGCAATGCCATTATCGCCCATTGCAAAATTACCGGCGATGGCTATGCGGTACAGGCCAATCTGATGGAACGCGATACCGTATGCGCGGCCATGGCCGAAGCCTTTGAAAATACCCAGGGGGATCTGGCCGCCCGCTTTATGGCGGCGCTGGATGCGGCCCAGGGGGAGGGCGGCGATATTCGTGGCAAACAATCCGCCGCCATGTTGATCGTCAACGGCGATGCAACCTTGCCACCCTGGTCAGGCCGTGTGTTTGATCTGCGGGTTGAGGACAGCACCAAGCCTTTAAAGGAACTGCGCCGTCTGGTCGGTGTGGCCCGGGTCTATGCCTTAATGGGCGAAGGTGATGAACATATGACCGCCGGTCATGTCGAGGCGGCTTTGGCCTCTTATACTGCAGCGGAAAAACTGGCCCCAAATAACCACGAGGCGCTTTACTGGCATGCGGTGACTCTGGCCAGTATTGGCCGGGTTGATGAGGCACTGCCGCTTTTTGAACGCGCCTTCAAGGTTTGGCCAAAATGGCGCGAACTGACTAAACGCCTGCCTGCCTCTGGCCTGTTGCCCGATGACAAGGCCATGATGGATAAAATCATCAATCTGCCTTAACCGGCACATTTTACGCAAAACGGCGTGGCCGGATCCTTATCCAGCCGCGCCGGGGCAATTTCATCGCCGCAACCCACGCAATCGCCATATTCATCGGCATCCAGCCGGGTTAATGCCGCGTCGACTTTGCGCAATTCCTGCACCCGGCGGACATCATCGGCCTGGGCCATGGCCTGAACCTGAAGGCTATCCATACGCGAAAGCCGCCCCACCGATTGCTGGTCCAGCGCCACAGGTTTCTGGTCGCCTTGCGCCGCTTGGCGCAAATTTTCCAGATCRRCTCGCAAAGCCAGYAAGGTTTTTTTGATCTGTATCTTATCCATGATTTACACCCCGCGCCGACGCTTGCACTTTTCTTTTCAAGGCTCATTATGCGGACAACAGATTAAAACAAGGTACCCATTATGCGCGATGAATTTGCCAATTTTCTAACCCATCTGGAATGCGGTCTGACCGGCGATCACTACGAGGCCGGAGAGGTGCACGGCCTGTCAAAAGCAGGCAAACCATTATTGGCGCGCTATGACCTTGGGGCCATCAAAACCAATGTTGATCGCGATGCCCTTTGGGCACGGACAAACGGGTTTTGGAAATGGCGTGAGCTGTTGCCCGTGGCCCAGACCAAAAACGTCTGTGCGCTGGGCGAAGTAGATACGCCGTTGATTGCGCTGGATAATCTGCACGCAAAGGGCACGGTAATTGTCAAAGACGAAGGCCGCCTGCCCACTGGATCGTTCAAGGCACGCGGCCTGGCACTGGCCGTGGCCATGGCCAAAGAGCTGGGCCTTTCCCATCTGGCCATGCCGACTAATGGCAATGCAGGATCGGCGTTGGCCGCCTATGCCAGCCGGGTTGGCATACAGACTACCATTGTCTGCCCGGACGACACCCCGGCCATCAATATCGAAGAAACCGAGCTGCAGGGTGCCAAGGTGTACAAGGCCAACGGCCTGATCAATGCCTGCGGCGCGTGGGTCAAGGCGGGGGCCGAGAAGGGATTGTGGTTTGACCTGTCCACCCTGAAAGAGCCGTACCGGATAGAGGGCAAGAAAACCATGGGGCTAGAGCTGGCCGCGCAAATGGGCTGGACGCTTCCTGAGGTGATTTTCTATCCCACCGGCGGCGGCACCGGGCTGATTGGTATGTGGAAAGCTTTTGATGAACTGATCAAGCTTGGCTGGCTGGAAAAAAATGATTTACCGCGCATGGTGGCGGTACAGGCCAGCGGCTGCGCTCCCATTGTCCGCGCCTATGATGCGGGGGAGCGCTTTGCAACACCGTGGGAAGACGCCCATACCTTTGCCGCCGGCATTCGTGTACCCGCTGCGGTGGGGGATTTTCTGATCCTGGATGCAGTGCGTGACAGTGGCGGCTTTGCCATAGCCGTGGATGATGATGCCATCGAAGCGGCCCGAACCCGCGTCGCCCGCGAGGAAGGCCTGCTATTATGTCCCGAAGGAGCGGCCACTTATGCGGCCTATCTGGCAGCACGAGAGACCGGACAGGTCAGCAAGGATGAACGCACAGTGCTGTTTAACTGTGCCACGGGTTTGAAATACCCCATGCCCGCTGCTGGCGAAGCGCTGAATCTTGCAAACCCGGCATGATTTTCATCTGAGCCTGCGACAAAAGCGCCTGTCTTTTAACTTGCCCAAATCCATAACCAAGCCTATCAAGCGTTCATCGGTCCTTGTGGTTTTCACAAGGTAAAAGGGAACGCGGTGCGGGGTCAAAACTAAGCCACCCCAATTCCGCGACTGTACCCGCAGCCGTAAACGGCGAGCCTTGGTGCATACAGCCACTGGAAAACCCAAGTGTGTTTCCGGGAAGGCGTACCAAAGCATCTGAGCCGTGAGTCGGAAGACCTGCCGATGACGTTCGTCCGTCCATACCCCGGGATCAGGGTCATGGCATGGAAGGTTTTTCTGTTGTGGCGACAACCCTCAACCCACCCGCACATGTGCGGGTATTGTCGCACAGGAGAACGACCGTGTTACCCAAATTTACCCTTCTGGCCTCTGTGGCCAGTTTTGGCGCGCTGGCGCTGCCCGCTTTGGCTGAAGAAACCACCACCACCGAGCCGGAAATCATCATTATCGGCTCCCATACCCCCATTCCCATGGTCGAAATGACCGCCGCCATCAGCGTAATTGAAGGCCCGCAAATTGCCGCCCTGGGCAATGTTTTTGCCGCCGATGCTTTGCGCTCTATTCCCGGGGTTTCGGTGAACCGCTCCGGCCCGGCCGGATCGCTGACCCAGGTGCGTCTGCGAGGATCCGAGGCCAATCATGTACTGGTACTGATTGATGGTATAGAGGCCTCCAACCCGTTTAGTGGCGAATTTTCATTCGCCACTCTGCCCGCTGACGGCATTAGCCGTATTGAGGTTTTACGTGGCGAACAATCGGCGCTGTGGGGCTCGGATGCCATTGGCGGAGTGATTAATTTTATCACCGTACCGGCAAAAAGCGGCAATACTCTTGGCGGCTTTGCCGAATATGGCTCCTTT
>NVVU01000021.1 GCA_002733485.1 Robiginitomaculum sp. | reverse complement strand
CTGAGTACGCGAATACCCAAAACGCCATTTTGCTCGGTAAGGCGCACGCGCGTCTGCTCTACCACAAAGTTGTCATTGGAAAGCAGCGCCGGGGTCAACGCCGCCGCACTGGCATTGGCCAGCGCCAGGCCCTGGGCCTGGGCATAGGCATTACGATCGTAATGCTCCAGAACGGCGCTAAGCACCACCACCACAATGGAGGCAACCAGCGCTGCCATGCCAATAAGCAGGGACGCCTTGAAAACCAGGCTGGAAAAAATGCGATGGGTACGATTCACTAAACGGCCTCTGGTTAGGGTCTTAACCCTAATGCAATATCAACAAAGCCGTTTCCGGGGCGTTAACCGTTATCAGAAAGTCCACACAAGTCTTGCAGACGGGTCCGTGCCCGGGCGCCGTAATGGGAAATAATTTCGGCTGCGGCCACAGAGCCAAGCCGCCCGCATTCCGCCAAAGGCAAATTACGGGACAGACCATAGAGAACACCGGCGGCATAAAGGTCGCCGGCACCGGTGGTATCAACAATCTTTTCAATGGGCTCTGCTTTGATGAGCGCGGTTTCATCGGCGCTGATCAACACAGATCCTTTTTCACTGCGGGTAACGGCGGCAAAGGCGCAATCGCGGCGCACCCGATCAAGGGCATCATCAAAATCATCGGTTTCATAAAGCGCCAGTAATTCCGCCTCATTGGCGAACAGTATATCAATATGGCCACGCACCAGATGTAGAAAAGACGGCCTGTGCCGGTCTACACAAAAGAGATCAGACAGGGTCAGTGCCGTTTTTCGCCCAGCTGCGGCGGCAATTTCGGCGGCGTGGATAAAGGCCTCCTTGGCCTCGTCGCGGTCAAACAAATAACCCTCCATATAGGTAATGGCCGCGTCCTTTATGATCGCCTCATCAAGATCGCCGATCCCAAATAACGATGAGGCCCCCAGATAGGTGGACATGGAACGCTGGGCATCCGGGGTGACCGCAATCAGGCACCGGGCGGTGCCGGGACCATTTATGAGGGGGGCCGTATCAAAGCGGGCGCTGGTGGCGCGCAAATCATGGGAAAAGGTTTTGCCAAGCGTATCATCGGCCACCTTGCCAAAATACGCGGTGCGTGCGCTCAGGCTGGCCAGTCCGGCAATGGTATTTGCTGCCGACCCGCCAGAGGTTTCGCTGGCCGGGGGAAAGGCATCATAAAGGTTTTGTGCACGGGCCTCGTCGATCAGCGTCATTGAGGCTTTGGTGATGTCTTGTTCCGTCAAAAAGGCATCTTCCACAGGGGCAATCACATCCACAATGGCATTGCCGATACCCAAAACGTCATACTTTGCCCGATTGGCCATATTGTATTCCTTGAAAGGTTATTCTGAGGGTGTGGGGTTTAGGTGACAGACCAGCACGCGTGGATCAAACACGCCGCCCATCAACAGCGTGTTACCGTCCCGTGCCCCTACGGAGGCCCCGGAAAGCGGATCGCCAAGGGAAAGATAAACCTCCCGTATGGTTTTKGCCTTKGGRTCAAYYTTRATAATTTGCGACGGGCTGCGTACGGYWCCATCCTTGGCGTGTTTGGAAAAGGTCAACAGTTTGGGGTGACCCGCCACCCAGAGCRCGCCRTCYTCRTCCACATCAATGTTATCTACGCCAGTATGCAAATTAATCTCGTCKCGCAAGGTCAGYGCGCCGGTKGTCAGATCACGATCATAAAAGCGCACAGTCTGATCCACGGTTGARCCAAGATAAAGCCGGGTACCGTCATGGCTGAGCGCAACRCCRTTGGCATAGCCGATTTTATCRGCAACGACACGGGTTTTCTGGCCATCAAAATAGACAAGGTCGCCTTTTTGCTGACGRAGAAGAACCTCCAGAAACTCACCTTTGGCCCCATAGGGTGAGCCCAGATCATTACTGGCGTAAAAGGCGTTTTCACCGGCGGCGGCCACATCGTTTGGCCGTTTGATCAGGGGGTCGGTAATGGCATGATCAAAAATCAGGTTACCGTTTTCGATACGAAAAATGATAATTCGGCTTTGCGACCAATCCCCATGTTCGATCACAAACAGGCGACGAACACCATCTTTGCCAATCCATAAATCAATGCCATGGGGAGAGAAAAGGTCAGCATCATAGCCTGTCATTTCCATTTTGTGGGCGCCCTGCGGATCGTCCAGTGCCATCACCCATATGGCCCCACGGGTTTCACGATTGCGCCGGTCATGGCTGGAGATATAGGCCAGGGTATTTTCACGATCGATGACAATATCTTCGGCCCCGACAATGCCTTCAACGCTTTGGCACTGGCCATCAAAATGCGGGCGCAGGCTGCTCATCTCGCCGGTCCATTTCATAGTGCTCCACCAAAAATATGACCCCCCAACGGCCAGCACGACAACCGCCGCTATAATTATCCGTGTAAAGCGTCCCATAACCGTCCCCTTTTTAACCTGCACCGTTGCGGCTAGCGCGAAAGACGGAGCATTGCAAGCGTTGCGCGCTCTTTGCTTTTCATTACCGGGCGTCCGCGCTAGAAGGGCGGCATGTTTTTAGCTGACCTTTGGTATTTTGGTGCCCTGTCCTCGCAAGTGAAAACCGGCGCGCCCATACATGTGCAAATCGCTGGCCAGCCCGTGCTGCTTGGCCGGGATGAGGCGGGTCAGGTTTTTGCCCTTCGCGATATATGTCCGCACCGAGCCATGCCCTTGTCCCGTGGTCAGCAGGTCACCAGTGCCGACGGGCAGACTCGGATCGAATGCCCCTATCATGGCTGGCGTTTTGGCACGGACGGGGTTTGCAAGGCGATCCCCTCGCTGACSGAYACGCAAARAGMGGCSATGGACCTTGGTAAAATCCGCACCAGAGCCTWTCCGGCGGATGAGGCCCAAGGGTTGATCTGGATTTATTTTGGCGAGGACGAGGCCGCCGCCCCCRTATTGCCCGCGCCGCGCCTTGATCATATTGGCGAKRCCGYGCCGGGCCTGCATGTTTCCATGACCTTTGACTGTCCGCTGGACCAYGCGGTRATCGGCCTGATGGACCCGGCGCAYATTCCCTATATTCACCGYCAGTGGTGGTGGCGCACSGSCARMTCWGTACAYAAYAAGGAAAAGCGCTTTGGCCCGATACCKCGYGGCTTTTCCATGCTGCCGCATGTGCCCTCTTCCAATTCRTTTTTGTACAAATTGCTGGGCGCAAAGCCGGAAACCGAAATWCGTTTCGAACTGCCGGGYCTGCGYACMGAATATGTGCTGGTGGGCGGGCGACAGGTCACCGGTTTTACCGCCGTAACCCCGGTGGACGAGCAAAGTACCCAGATCACCATAGCGCTGTATTGGGACCATCCTTTGTTGAATATTATTCCCAATTTCCTTCTTAAAAACGCCATCACGACTTTTGCCGGACAGGACCGCGATGCGGTTCAGGCCCAGCAAAAAGGGCTGACCCATGACCCCAAGCTGATGCTGATTCATGATGCAGATGTGCAGGCAATGTGGTATTTCAAACTGAAGAAAGAATGGGCCGAGGCGCGCGGCGAAAACCGTGCCTTTGAAAACCCGGTCAACCCCGCCACCTTGCGTTGGCGCAGCTAGGAAGAAAAACACATGCTGATGTTTATCGATATAGTTATTGGCCTTGCGGTGATTTCCGTGTTGCTGGTGCTAATCTATGGCGTGATTACCATGGCCAAAGGCGGCGAGGGCGCCCATGCCAAAAGCAATATCATTATGCGCTGGCGTGTGGGCATACAGGCGATTGCCATTTTGGCTATTATGGCGGGCTTTTACGTCAAAAACAAAATGCGCGGCGGCTAACGTTTTGGTTAAGCTCAATAAAATCTATACCCGCACTGGCGATGGCGGCGACACTCATCTGGTGGGGGGATCGCGGACCAGCAAGGCCGATTTGCGCGTGGTCGCTTTTGGCGATGTGGACGAAACCAACAGCGCCTTAGGGTTGGCCATTGGTGCCATAACGGACAGTGCGCTGAAAACCGCGCTGTTGCGTGTGCAAAACGATTTGTTTGATCTGGGGGCTGATCTGGCCAATCCCGGGCCGGATACGGCGGACGGGCCAACCGCTTTGCGCCTTACCACCGATCAGGCGCTCTGGCTGGAGACACAGATCGATCATTATAATGCCGATCTTGAACCCTTGCGCAGCTTTGTGTTGCCCGGCGGTGAAGAGGCCAGCGCCCGGCTGCATCTGGCCCGGGCCATTTGTCGCCGCGCCGAACGCAAGGCGGTGGCATTGGCCCAGGGCGGCCCGGTCAACACTCATGCCCTGGTCTATCTGAACCGGTTATCGGACTTTCTTTTTGTTGCCGCCCGCTGGTGTAATCAACAGGGCGCGGCTGATGTGTTGTGGGTGCCCGGCGGCGGTCGTTAAAATCACTGAAAATATAGCGGTGCAGCACTGGACGTTGCGCCTATCAATGGTGATATTGCCGCTTGGAATGTAATGAGGAGCGCGAACATGAAAGTTCTCGTACCGGTAAAACGGGTGATTGATTATAACATCAAGGCGCGGGTCAAGTCAGATGGCTCCGGCGTGGATCTGGCTAATGTAAAAATGTCCATGAATCCCTTTGGCGAGATTGCTGTTGAAGAGGCGGTTCGTCTTAAAGAAAAGGGCGTGGTCAGTGAAATTGTGGTGGTCTCCATTGGACCCACACAAGCCCAGGAAACCATTCGTACGGCGCTGGCCATGGGTGCCGATCGCGGCATTTTGATCCAGACGGACGAAACCGTAGAGCCGCTCAGCGTTGCCAAACTACTGAAAGCGGTGGTGGATGAAGAAAAGCCTGAACTGGCCATTTTGGGCAAACAAGCCATTGATGATGATGCCAATCAGACGGGCCAGATGCTGGGTGCTTTGTTGGGCTGGCCCCAGGGCACCTTTGCCTCCGAGCTGGAAATTGCTGACGGCAAGGCTAAAATCACCCGGGAAATCGACGGCGGTCTGCAAACTCTTGAGGTTGAGATGCCTGCGGTGATCACCACCGATTTGCGGCTGAACGAGCCGCGCTATGCCAGCCTGCCCAACATTATGAAGGCCAAGCGCAAGCCCATTGATGTGAAAACACCCGATGACTATGGCGTAAAGCTGGAAATTCGCCTGGAACAGATCAAGGTGGACGAGCCGCCTAAACGCCAGGCCGGCGTCATCGTCGAGAGCGTCGCTGAACTGGTGGACAAACTGAAAAACGAAGCGGGGGTAATCTGATGGCCATTCTGGTTGTTGCCGAACACGATAATGCAAATCTTAGCGATGCCACCAACAAGACGGTGACTGCCGCCCTGAAAATTGGTGGTGATGTTGACGTTCTGGTTGCCGGGCAAAATGCTGGCGAGGTGGCGACCAATGCCGCCAAAATTGATGGCGTGCGCGCCGTTCTTCATGCGGACGGGGAAAGCCTGGCCAGACAGTTAGCCGAAGCCATGCAGGCGCTGATTGTGCCTTTGGCTGGTGATTATGATGCGGTGCTGGCCCCGGCGACTACCAATGGTAAAAACTTTCTGCCCCGGGTGGCGGCTGCTCTGGATGTGATGCAAATCTCCGAAATTGTCTCCGTTGAGGCGCCGGATATTTTTGTGCGCCCCATTTATGCGGGCAATGCCATGCAGACGGTTAAGTCCCGTGATGCCATCAAAGTGATTACCGTGCGGCCCACCGCCTTTGAGGCTGCTAAAAACGGCGGCTCTGCCAGCGTGAAAAGCATTGATGCCCCCGCCGGGCCGTTTAAATCCGCCTTTGTATCCGAAGAGCTGACAAAGTCGGACCGTCCGGAACTGACCGCTGCCAAAATCGTCATTTCTGGTGGGCGCGGAATGGGATCTGGTGAAAACTTTGCCATGATTGAACGCATTGCCGACAAGCTGGGCGCCGCCGTTGGCGCTTCGCGCGCCGCCGTGGATGCAGGTTTTGTACCCAATGATTATCAGGTCGGCCAGACCGGCAAGGTGGTGGCGCCAGAGCTGTATATCGCCGTTGGTATATCCGGGGCCATTCAGCACTTGGCCGGGATGAAGGATTCCAAAGTGATCGTCGCCATTAACAAGGACGAGGACGCCCCGATATTTCAGGTGGCCGATTATGGTCTGGTTGCCGACCTCTTCAAGGCCCTGCCTGAACTGGAAGAGGCCCTGTAAAGTCGCATCCCGATCATGGATGGCACAGACCTTGCGAAACACCATGGGCTTTGTCCAAAAAGGGGACACCACATGTCTGAGCATACGTCTGATTACAAACCCATCGTGCCTCGCAAGTTTTTTACATGTCTGGCACTGGCCGGCATTGCTGGTGCGTCTTTTGCGCTAACCCGCTGGAGCGACGGTATTATGGAGCTGGTTGCCTGGATTCTTCTGGCTTTTTGTGCCGGGGGGCTGGTGTCTATTTTCCAGCGACGGCGTTAATCAGGGCCCGCGCCTCTTCGCCGTTCCAGTCTGCGCCGCCAGACAGTCGCGCCCGTTCTATGCCGTCCTTGTCATAAAGCACGGTGATCGGCAGGCCGGATGGCAGGCCCGGTACAGACAGCTTTTGCGCTAATGCAAAACGGTTATCGTGATAAAGCGGTAGATTTTTAATCCCGGCTCTGGCTAAAAACGCCTCGGCTTCGGCTTTTGAGCGATCCATATCCACCGCCAGTACCATAAAGTCATCGCTACCCAGTTCGCCCTGCAGACGATCTAGCGAGGGCAGTTCTTCCACGCAAGGCCCGCACCAGCTGGCCCAGAGGTTCAACAACACGGTGCGCCCTCGAAAATCTGCCAACGTTACCTTGCCGTTCGGGCCATCAAATTCTGCCAAAGGCTGTTTTGGTGGCGATTTTAACAGCACCAGTTCCTGCATTTCTCCCACCGCATAAGCGGCCAAAGGGTTGCGCGCGGCCTTTGGGGTCGATAGCGATTGCGCGATAACATATAAAACAAATGCCGCCCCTGAGGCAGCAAGAACAATAAACGCTGTTTTTCTGAATGTGGACATAAGTTGATTTTAGGCTGAAACAACCCAGATGACAAAAGACAATAACACTGCCAAAGACCGTGCGGCCAACGCCTTGTGGGGCGGGCGCTTTGATGGCGCGCCCTCTTCCATCATGGAGGCCATCAACGCCTCTATCGGTGTGGACAAACGCATGGCGGCGCAAGATCTTGCCGGATCCACCGCCCATGCGGCCATGTTGGCGGCACAGGGGATTATCAGCAAGGATGATGAGGCGGCGATCCAGCGCGGCTTAAAAGAAATCGGCAAAGAAATCCGGGACGACAGGTTTACCTTCTCTACCGCTTTGGAAGATATTCATATGAATATCGAGGCGCGCCTGGCGGAACTGATCGGCGAAGCCGCCGGGCGTTTGCACACGGCTCGCTCCCGCAATGATCAGGTGGCCACCGATCTGCGTTTGTGGTTGCGGGACGCACTTGGCGACATCGACGCGCTAATCATTTCCTTTCAAAAGACCTTGTTGGGATTGGCCGAGGCAGAGGCCGAGACCATCATGCCGGGTTTCACTCATTTGCAAAGCGCCCAGCCGGTCAGCTTTGGTCATCACATGCTGGCCTATGTGGAAATGATGGGGCGGGATCGCGGCCGCTTTGCCGATGCCCGAAAGCGATTGAACGAAAACCCGCTGGGCGCGGCGGCACTGGCGGGTACGGCCTATCCCATTGATCGTTACATGACCGCAAAGGCGCTGGGTTTTGATGCCCCCATGGCCAATTCACTGGATGCGGTATCATCGCGCGATTTTGCGCTGGAATTTCTTGGGGCGGCCAGTATTTGCGCGGTGCATCTGTCGCGCCTTGCCGAAGAATTGGTGATCTGGACCTCGGCCGGGTTTGCTTTTGTTTCTTTAAGTGATCAGTTCTCCACCGGCTCCTCCATTATGCCGCAAAAACGCAACCCCGATGCTGCCGAGCTGGTGCGCGCCAAATCCGGGCGCATTGTTGGCGATCTGAATACCTTGTTGATGGTGATGAAGGGTCTGCCTTTGGCTTATTCCAAGGACATGCAGGAAGATAAGGAACCGGTGTTTGATGCCTATGACGCGCTGTGCCTGTCGCTGTCGGCAATGACCGGCATGATGGCCGATCTTGGCATTAACCGGGACGCCCTGGCCGCTGCCGCCGGGGTGGCCTATTCCACAGCCACCGACCTAGCCGACTGGCTGGTCCGCGAAGCGGATGTACCGTTTCGCGAGGCGCATCATATTACCGGCCAAATCGTAAAGCTCGCTGAAGGCAAGGGCCTGACCTTGTCAGAGCTTTCATTGGCCGATATGCAGGCCGTATCACCCAAACTGGATGAGACCGTATTTTCGGTATTAACACCTGCCGCCTCGGCGGCCAGCCGCATCAGCTATGGCGGCACCGCACCAGATAATGTTAAAACACAGGTCAAGCTCTGGAAGGAAAAATTATCATGAAGATAAAACGCATTGCCGTTTTGGCGATAACCCTGTTGACGCTGGCGGCCTGTGGCCTTCGTGATAATCCGGCCATTCCACCGGCCCATAATGCTCCGGCTCCGGCGTCGTCGGATTAAGGTATAGGGGGTCAAAGAGGGGCAATATCAGCCCCTCGGCCAACCTTTCTTTGCCCTTTAATGGGCAAAGAATAGATCTTATTATCTGATAGCTACCCCTTAAATGATACTGATTACCCCTTTTTGTCCCTTGCCAAAAACGAGGATAAAGGGGGGTTGTGCCCGCCCGCGCCGTGCGCGGTACAATTGTACATTTTAGGGCAGTTCGCCTTGCAATAAATTAGGCAAAGTACCTACGCCGCCGCCGGCCTCACGTGCAAAAAACCGTCGCGCCGGGCCGATCCTGTCGACCGCCGCCATGCCCAGGCCGCGCAACAGGCGGATGGGGGCCAGATCATTGGAAAAGAGGCGCACAAAGCCTTCGGTGGCGGCCAAWAGYRCYGTATTATCAAAGCGCCGCCATTGCTCGTATCGTTCCAGCGCAATGGRGTCTGCGATGTCYAGCCCCGCCCGAACCGTYTSSGCCATCACATCGGCCAAGGCSGCSGCATCGCGAATACCGGCRTTAAAGCCCTGACCSGCAATGGGGTGCATGCCATGGGCCGCATCGCCGACCAGYGCCAGACGCGGCGCGGTATATTTCTCGACCACCATCAGGGTCAGTGGATAGGCCCAGCGTGGSCCCKCCGGGGATAGTTCGCCTAAAAAGCCGCCAAAGCGTCGCTCCAACTCTCCTTGAAAAAAATCATCGGGGGCRGTTTTAAGATAYTTTGCCGCCGCCGGGGTYTCGGTCCAWACCAARGACGCGCGATTGCCGGGAAGCGGCARAATGGCAAACGGGCCGTKGGGCARGAAATATTCGTGGGCAATGCCGTKGTGTGGYTTTTCRTGGGCKACGGTGGCCACCACGCCCCATTGGCCATAACCCCARCCRTGSGARCGGATGCCTGCGGNCTTGNCGCGCCGGGGARTTKCGMCCCTCGGCGCCGACRATCARTGGCGCGCTYAAMACCTGCCCGTCACTGAGGGTGATATTGGCCTTTGTATGATTAAAACCAAAGCCTTGTGCGCGCACTGGCGCAATCAGGGTAATGCCCTTTCGGTCTCGGGCTTCGGCCAAAAGCGCCATGCGCATATGGCGGTTTTCCACCATCCAGCCTAGCGGCTCGCCTGCATCAGTGCCCGAAAACTCATCGGCATCAAAATGCAGCAAAAACGGCCCCGGTCCCCCTTGGCGCAGGCCATCATGGGGCCGGCCATCGGAAACCAGGATCTGGTTGATCGGGCCTTTGTTCTCGCCCAGCCGGTCCGCCACGCCCAAGGCGCGCAACATGCGCATATTGGCAAAGGCAATGGCCGATGAGCGCCCATCGAAGGTATCGGCCAATTGGGTTTCAAAGGGCAGGGCATCAACTACGCACACATTCAGGCCCGCACTATTCAGCGCCAAAGCCGTGGTCAGGCCAACCAGACCGCCGCCAGATATAATTGCATCAAAATCGTCATCATGATTATGCATGACATTATCATAGAGCGCTCTGGCGCGTTGGCCAGTATAGCAGATGCGTCTTTTTGAAACGCTGGACTTTGAACATTGATCTTTTGTGCCATCACGGGCACAAGAGCCGTGCGCCCAAAAGGAAGAGATAATGTCAAAACCCCGTACCGATATACTTGCGAACACTTTGGCCTTTGAAGAAGAGGCCCTGATCGCACCAACGGGGTTTCGTGAATATGACGCCCGTTGGTGGTTTGGGCGGCTGGACAACGAAAAACCGCCGCAAATCAATTTGTTGGGCATACAGGCGCTGGGTTTTGGCTTGGGTACACTGATCTATGAAATGGGCAAAACTCCGGCCATCGTGGTGGGTCATGATTACCGTTCTTATTCTCTATCGATCAAACAGGCGCTGACTTTGGGCCTGATGCGCGCCGGGGTGCGGGTGCATGATATTGGGCTGGCGTTATCGCCCACCGCCTATTTTGCACAGTTTGATCTGGACATTCCCTGTGTCGCCATGGTTACCGCCAGCCATAATGAAAATGGCTGGACCGGGGTAAAAATGGGGGTGGAGCGCCCGCTGACCTTTGGGCCAGAAGAAATGGGCCGCCTGAAAGACATTGTGCTGAACGATGATGGCATAGAACGCGCAGGCGGCGCGCTAATTATCGAACATGGCGTTCGGATGCGCTATCTGGACGATTTGGCCAAAGGCGACAAACTAAAGCGTAAAATCAAGGTGGTGGCCGCTTGTGGAAACGGGACAGCGGCGGCTTTTGCGGTGCAGGCACTGGAAAATATCGGGGCCGAAGTGGTGCCCATGGATTGCACGCTGGATTATAATTTCCCGCATTATAACCCCAATCCGGAAGACATGAAAATGTTGCGCGCTATGTCTGATGCGGTACGCAAGCATGGCGCTGACCTGGCGCTGGGGTTTGATGGCGATGGCGATCGTTGCGGAGTGGTGGACAATACCGGCGAAGAAATTTTTGCTGACAAGGTGGGGGTTATGCTGGCGCGGGACCTGTCGGCATTGCATAAAAATGCGGTGTTTGTGGCCGATGTGAAATCCACCGGCATTTATGCCATGGACCCGGTGCTGGCAGCCAATGGTGCCAAAACCGATTATTGGAAAACTGGCCATTCCTATATCAAACGACGTACCAATGATCTGGGTGCGCTGGCCGGCTTTGAAAAGTCTGGCCATTATTTTTTCCGCGCCCCACTGGGCCGTGGCTATGATGATGGACTGGTCACCGCTATTGAGATTTTGCGCATGCTGGATCGCAATGCGGATATGAGCATGGCAGACCTGAAAGAAGCTTTACCCAAAACYTGGGGCAGCCCGACCATGTCGCCGGCTTGCTCGGATGAAGAAAAATACGATGTGGTGACCAAAATTACCGCCGAATATGWGGCGGCCCAAAAAGCCGGCGAGAAAATACTGGGCCAAAACATTGCCAGCATTGTTACCGTCAATGGGGTTCGCCTTACGCTGGAAGATGGCACCTGGGGCCTGGTACGGGCCTCGTCCAACACGCCAAATCTGGTGGTGGTGGTGGAAAGCCCGGCCAGCGAAGCCAATTTACGCGCCATGTTTGCGGATATAGAAAAACGTCTGGCGAGGCATCCGCAAGTGGGTGCGTTTGATCAAAAACTGTAAGCTTTCACATAAGGAAAAACGCTCATGCGCGTGGCAATGATCGGAACGGGATATGTTGGTTTAGTGTCGGGGGTGTGTTTTGCCGACTTTGGCCATCAGGTCATTTGCGTAGATAAGGATGAGGCAAAAATAGCCTTGCTCAAAGAGGGTGGCATCCCTATTTTTGAACCGGGTCTGGACGATCTGGTAGCAAAAAATGTCGCTGAAGGCCGACTTGAATTTTCAACTGATTTACAGGCGACGGTGGCAGATGCCGACGCGGTGTTTATTGCAGTAGGTACGCCTTCCCGCCGTGGCGATGGTTTTGCCGATTTGTCTTATGTATATGCCGCCGTTGAGGAAATTGCCGCCGCCATGGATGGGTTTACCATAGTGGTAACCAAATCCACCGTGCCCGTGGGCACGGGTGACGAGGTTGAAAACATTATTCATAAAGTCCGTCCGGATGCAGATTTTGCCGTGGTATCCAATCCTGAATTTTTGCGCGAAGGGGCCGCGATTGCCGACTTCAAACGCCCGGACCGGGTGGTGGTCGGCACCGAAGATGCCCGCGCTCAGGAGGTCATACGGGCGCTGTATAGGCCTCTCTTTTTGAATGAAACGCCCATTGTCTTTACTTCGCGGCGCTCGTCTGAACTGATTAAATATGCAGCCAATGCATTTTTGGCGACCAAGATTACGTTCATTAATGAAATCGCTGACTTATGCGAACGCACAGGCGCGGATGTACAGGCGGTATCGCGCGGCATTGGTCTGGACAAGCGGATCGGATCTAAATTTTTACATGCCGGGCCGGGGTATGGTGGGTCGTGCTTTCCAAAAGACACGCTGGCTCTGGTGCGCACAGCCAACGAGGCCGGCACACCGCTACATCTGGTAGAGGCCGTGGTGGCGGTCAATGCGGCACGCAAAAAAGCCATGGCCGATAAAGTGATTGCGGCTTGCGGCGGTGATGTGTCGGGAAAAACCATTGGCATATTGGGATTGGCGTTCAAGCCAAACACCGATGACATGCGCGATGCACCCAGTCTGGATATTATTCCGGGGCTGATCAAAGCGGGCGCAAACATACGGGCCTATGACCCGGAAAGTATGGCCGAGGCCAAAACGCTATTGCCGGATATTGATTATTGTGATGGCCCCTATGATGTAGCCCAGGGAGCGCATGCGCTGGTGATTGTCACCGAATGGGATCAATTTCGAGCGCTGGATTTTGCCCGCATCAAGGAAAGCATGGCCGCGCCGGTTATGGTGGATTTGCGCAATATCTATACCCATGCGGAAATGGCCGATCTGGGCTTTGCCTATGAAAGTATTGGACGACCTCATTCGGTCTAGGTCCGATTTAGCCGAGAGCGTCCAGTGCATCAACGACGATTTTGATAGCCTGACGAGCGGTATGGGGGTTGTCACATTCAGCCATTACCCGCACCAGCGGCTCTGTACCCGACGGTCGAACCAGCAACCGCCCTGCATCGCCCAAAACGCTTTCTGCTTGTTGACAGGCCTTGATGATGGCGGGGTTGGCCATGGGATCAGCTTCATCGGGCCGGGTAACATTATGCATGAATTGCGGTAGGGGCGAAAATGGCCGCAAAACCATGCTGGCGGGTTTGGAGGCGGTGCCCAGAACCCGCAAGGCAGCCACGGCGGCGATGAGACCATCGCCAGAGGGACACAGATCAGGCATGCGTAAATGCCCCGATTGCTCACCGCCAAGATTGGCCCCAAGCCTATTGAGCCGCGCCGCTACATAG
Organism: Robiginitomaculum sp.; assembly: GCA_002733485.1. Classification (GTDB taxonomy): domain Bacteria; phylum Pseudomonadota; class Alphaproteobacteria; order Caulobacterales; family Maricaulaceae; genus Robiginitomaculum_B. Next base: position 25,039 of record NVVU01000021.1, on the reverse strand, counting down.
CGATCACCGACCCTGGAGCGTTCCAGTTTCAGGCCAATGCCTTGCAAATAGACCTCAAGCCCCAGATTGGACATATGGGTGGCCACCACGGCCTCACCGCGCAAAAGGCCACGTTCGGACCAGTCGCGTGCTATGCTAGCCAGTAATAAATCGCCATCAATCAGGCCGCCTTTTTCATCGACGAGCAACACCCGGTCAGCATCACCATCAAAGGCAATGCCGGCATCAGCGCCAAGGGCGGTCACCCTTTGTTGCAAAACCTGTGGGGCCGTAGAGCCGCATTCCAGATTAATGTTTTTGCCATCAGGGTTGGCGTGCAGCACATCAACTTTGGCACCCATTTTGCGTAATATTTCCGGGGCCAGATACGAGGCTGCCCCATTGGCGCAATCCAGCACCAGGTGCATGTTCTTTAAAGGCGTGCCGGGGGCCGAGGCGCGCACCGCCTGGGCATATAGCTCCTGCACTGCCGAGGTTTGATCAATGCGGCCAATATTGATGCCAGGATCCGGCGGTCGACTTGCATTGATCCGCTCTTGCAACTCGTCTTGTTCTTCTTCATCCAGCTTGTCACCGGAACGGCCAAAAAACTTGATACCATTATCACCCGCCGGGTTGTGAGAGGCCGTCAGCATGACGCCCATGGCAGCGCCACGTTCCCGCACCGCCAGACCGACTGCCGCCGTAGGCACAATTCCGGCCAGTAAAACATTGGCACCGCCCGAGGCTAGTCCCGCAGTCAGGGCCGCCTCCAGCATGGGGCCGGACGCGCGGGTGTCCCGACCCACAAAGACCAGCGCCCCCGGGCCGACAAGGCGGGCGGCGGCCTGACCAATACGACACATGCTGAGGGCATCTATTGGGGGTGTGTTTGCCTTTCCGCGAACGCCGTCGGTGCCAAATTTTATCGTATGCATGGCTGGGGTCCAAACCCATTCAAATGGTTTAATTTCATGCTTATAGGGAATGCTGAATGGAAGAAAGCCAATGCAGCAAAGGCTGCTGCCCTTTGCAAGGCTTGCTTTCGACAGGCGGCGTTTCCTATAAGCACCCAAAGGGCGAGGGCTCTTTTTCGCTTAAAGGCGTCAAAATCTCTTGAAAACACACCGTATTTCCTGCGCCCTTTTTCCTGTCCAAGCAAAAAACCTCTCCTCGTGAAATCAAGCATTTGAATGAGTTTGGACCCAGGCCCTGTTTAAGAATAATTACGCAGTATTGCCTTGATCCCTTCAATTGCCTAGAGCTTCTGGCAGATGTTTTCATTTTGGGGGTGGGGTATGAAACCGCTACGCAAGGCTGTTCTTCCGGTGGCGGGTCTGGGCACACGGGTGCTGCCGGCCACCAAATCGATCCCCAAGGAAATGCTGCCCGTAGTGGACCGCCCTGCGGTGCAATATGTGGTGGATGAAGCCCGCGAAGCCGGGATCGAACACATCGTGTTTGTTACCGGGCGGGCTAAAAGCGCCATTGAAGATTATTTTGACCGGGCGTTTGAGCTGGAAACCATTTTGCAGGGCAAGGGTAAGCAGGACGTTCTTCAGGCCTTGACCGACGCCTTGCCCGAACCCGGCTCGATGAGTTTTGTGCGCCAACAGGCCCCCTTGGGTCTGGGTCATGCCATCTGGTGCGCCCGCGATATAATCGGGGATGAGCCGTTTGCCGTTTTGCTGCCCGATGTGCTGATCCAGGGAAAGCCCGGCTGTCTCAGCCAGATGGTAACGGCCTATAATGAAACCGGCGGCAATATCATTGCCGTTGATGAGGTGCCCCGTGAAGATGTCAGCAAGTATGGCGTTATTGATCCAAAGGACACGGTCGGCCAGCTCATTGAAATGCGTGGCATGGTGGAAAAACCGAGTATTGATGATGCCCCATCCAATTTAAAAATTACCGGGCGCTATATTCTACAACCTGAAATTCTGAACCTTCTGGAAAACCAGCAAAGTGGTGCCGGCGGTGAGATACAGCTTACTGATGCCATGGCCAGGTTAATGCAGACCCAGCCGTTTTATGCCTTTCCCTATGAAGGGGTGGATTTTGATTGCGGTGACCGGCTGGGGTATTTGCGGGCAATCACGCATTATGCGCTTAACCATGAAACCTTGGGGGAGCGGGCGCGGACCATGTTTGAAGAGGCCTTGCGCGGTTAAGCGCAGGCCCTAGCGCTTGCCATCAAAGGCCCCGGCGCGGTTCAATCGCTCAAGGCGTTTTAACGTCGCCCGGGCGGTGTGCCATTTCCACCACACGAAGGCGATTTTGGGGCCTTCGACCAGATATCGTTTCCACATGCGTTTTGGTTCGCTGAGCAGGCGAAACAACCATTCCATCCGCAAGGCCTGCATCCATGAAGGGGCGCGGTGCACCGCGCCAGCCAGAAAATCCAGGGAGGCCCCGACGCACAATCCCGTACCCTCACAATCTCCCCGGCGCAAACAGGCCTTGGCCACCATTTCCTGTTGCGGCGAGCCGACACAGAAAAACGTAAAGCGCGCCGGGTTCTTGGCGACAAACTCTGCGCATTGCTCAATGGCGAGCAGGTTTTTTGCCAGCCCCATTGGTGGCTCAAACCAGTGCACATCCTGCAGATTATAACGTGCGGTAACCGTTTCTATGGTTTGAAAACCGGCACCGATAATGGTGACCGGCTCATGGGGGTCAATCTTRTTYTCAAAYAGKGCYTTGGTCAGRTCAGARCCGGGKGTGACRKCAATKYKYTCRCCGCTAATGSYGGCGATCAGCTCCAGAATGCGMGAATCACAMACCGTMAGCCAKGCCTGKGCATARAGCYYTTTCACCCARTYMGGCTCGGTTTGCAGMCGCACCARATGGTCYACATTGGGGGTGACCACAAATTTGAACGGTGCGCCGCGCGGGCGCTCATCAAGGCGTTCCAGGGTCTGGTTAAAATCAATGCGATCAAAGGTGGCGTTCAAAAACCAGACATAGCGGTTTTGCTGACGTCGGTCGGGGCCGCCGCGCGCCTGGCGGCGCCGGTCTGGCCGCGTGGTCGGGATTTGATCCATTACACTCAAGGAACAGGTGCCTTTCTGTTGAGTTTTCCTTCATAGCGCAAAGCCCTTAACGGAGCCCTTAACGTGCGCAGAATTTGCGCAATATCCGGGTGGTACGCAAAAAAATAACCGCTAGGCTCTGTCTATGAGCACAAACACCAATGATTATCAGCATGTGACCCTAGCGCTGGCCTTTTTGGATGAGCACTGGAAAGAGCGGCCGGGCCTGCAAACCATAGCCGACCACGTCGGGCTTAGCGCGGCGCATTTTCATCGCCTGTTTTCGCGCTGGACCGGCACCAGCCCCAAACGCTTTATGGATGCGCTGGCGCATTCTTCGGCGCGGGCCTCCCTGCTGGAGGGCCTAAGCGTACTGGATGCCAGCTATGAGGCGGGACTTTCCTCGCCGGGGCGACTGCACGACCTTTTTATTGCCTATGAAGCCACCACGCCAGGCGAGGCCAAGGCCAGGGGCAAAGGTCTGAATTTTGTCTGGGGGGTGGCGCCCTGTCCCTTCGGGCTGGCGGTGATGCTGATTTCTCCGCGGGGGCTTTCGGCGCTGGGGTTTGCTGATGCGGGAAAAGAGATAAAGGCTTTTGAGGACTTGCGTGGGCGATATCCTGCGGCGACCTTTGTGCGCGATGATATCCAGGTCGCCGCGTTGTGCACCGATATATTCAAAGACGGCAAGGCGGTGCCGCTGGCGCTTTATGGTACCAAATGGCAACGTCAGGTCTGGCGTGCCTTGCTGGCCATACCACCGGGTAAAACCACGCGCTATGGCGACCTGGCCAAAACCGTGTGTTCGGCCAAAGCGGCACGCGCCGTGGGGGCAGCGGTGGGTCGCAATCCCATATCCTGGATTATTCCCTGTCACCGGGTGCTGGGGGCCGATGGGCGCCTTACCGGCTATCATTGGGGTGTAGAGCGTAAGCGATCCATGCTGGTCTATGAGGCGATAAACGCTTAAAGTGGATGTATGAATACTGGACCCTTGATTGCCATAGCATTGTTTGCGTTGCTTTTTGTGGTTGCCGCCTTACGGGCGGTGCTGGGCTATCGGTGGGTGCATCGTGATGCCCGCGAAGAATGGCCTGATTATAAAAAGAACCAGCCCAGGCTGACAAAAGGGCTTAACGAAGACCAATATGTCCAGGCCTATGTGCGCACCCATGGACCGCGCGGGGCGCTTTATGGGGCGGTGATGTTAATCACCGCAGCAATTCTGACGCCGGTGATCATGCTGATGTTAACGGCGCTATACGGGATTTTAATCGCAGAGCCAATGCCCACGGCCGGGACGGCCAGCGCGAACCTGGCTGGTGAGGTTGGGCGGCAATTTCGTCTGGATGGTCCGCTGGTCTATGCGTTTTTTCTGTTTTTTGGTCTGATTGCCTCCTGGGGCGGGGTAGCCTTCGTGGTGGCGCACCGTTTTCACCGTAACCGGCCGGGCTCACTGGAAGAAGAGTTGCGTCTCGCACGCGGCGAAGACGAGCTGCCTGATGCGCCCACACAGCGCCAGCGGCCAAAATGGTCGCCTCTGGTACAGACCGATGATGGACTGAAAATGCCGGTAAAAACCAATGTAAAACCAGACAAGGACTAGCATAATGGAATTTTTGCACACCATGGTCCGCATTGGTGATGTGGACGAATCCTTGAGGTTTTATGTTCAGGGGCTGGGGCTGAAGCCATTGCGTCGTATTGATAACGAGGCCGGGCGGTTTTCTCTGATTTTTTTGGCCACACCCGAAGATGTTGACCGCAATGCGCCTCATGAAGGCGCCGGGTTTGTTGGCGGCCTGCCCATGGTCGAGCTGACCTGGAACTGGGATGAGAAGGGCTATGAAGGCGGGCGCAATTTTGGTCATTTGGCGTTTCAGGTTGATAACCTTTACGCTCTTTGCACGCATTTGCAGGATATGGGCGTGGTGATCAATCGTCCGCCCCGTGATGGCCATATGGCCTTTGTGCGCTCGCCCGACGGCATTTCGGTCGAGTTGTTGCAAAAGGGCGAAGCCCTGGCCCCTCAAGAGCCCTGGAAAAGTATGGAAAATCAAGGCGAGTGGTAAAACCTGCTCCTAAAACCGTTCCAGCAAACGATCCAGATAATTCAACTCTTCATCGGTACGCCCCTGTTCGGCGGCGCGGTCACGCAATAATTGCAAAATTTCCCGGGCGCGCTCAGCGTTGATGACATCAGGAACGCTGGTTCCATCCGCTGATTGGGAGCCACCACCCCGGGTTGGCCGTCCAAAGGGGTCTCGGTTTTCACCAACTCCTTTGCCGTTTTGTTTCTGGATATGGTYCAGCAGATCTGAGGCCAGCGCTTCGGAGCCGTCGCGCAAAGCGGAAAGGGCGTCTTTTTGCGCTTCAAGGGCTTCGCCCAGTTCTCCCTCTTGTAGCGCGCCGGCGGCCTGGCCCATTTCATCGGCGCCCTCTTTCAGGGCTCCYATGGTGCCGCCGCGACCGTCMTTTTCCTGATCATCAGTGAGGGCGCGCAGGCGCTCGCCTAGCCCCCTTTGCTCTTTGGCGAGCCCTTCGGAACCGGGCTCTCCACCCGGTSRKKKTKRWWGMTSRNCRRAAKRYCKCMKCCASNATTTMGCGCWSTNCAGMNNGKWSWWGTCGCCCAATTCCTCCAGCGCTTTGCGCATAGCCTCGCTGACGGGGTCATTGCCGGCACCGGACCCGGCGGCCAACTGCATTTTCATCTTTTCCAAAAGCTCAGACAGGGCYTGCAACAGCTTTCTGGCATCGCCGCGCGCGCCGGTCTCCGATAGGGCTTTTAAGGCGTCCAGCATTTCCTGCAAGGTATTGCCATCCATGGTGGCGCTCATGCTGCCGCTATTACTGGCATTTTGTCCATTGCGCAGAGCCTCTTCGGCAAGGGCTTCAAGATAGCGCTTTACCGAACGTTCGTAATTGTGCATCAGGCGCGCCAATTCGTCTGCCGGGGCACCACGGGCCAAGGCCCGGCGAAAGGCACGCTCAGCCGCCTTCATGGCGGCCCGGGCATCGGCCAAGGCTCCGCCCTCGGCCCAAAGCGCCAGTGCCCATAGTTCATCATCCAGCCCTTTGTAATCGGCGGGGCGGCGGGACAGACGCAAATTTTCAGCAGCATAACGCAACCCAACATAAACCAGTGGATCATCAAAAAACATTTCCGGTGCCCGCAGGCTGGCTCGCATCAAAGCGGCGGCTCGCCGGACCTCTTTGGGCGCGCGCTGTAATCGCTCTGCCGGATTGTCCTGTACAAAGGGTGGGCGGGCACGCACATCCTCTGCGCTCAATACGGGGCGTATTGGCATGGGGGCATAGGGCGCATCGGTTCGGATGAGCAGGGCGCGTTGTTCGGCTATGGCTTTGGCCATCGGATTAACAAACAATTTGTCTGGAAGGGTGATCGAAAATGATCGCGATCGTCCTTTCTGGCCGACTCCGTCATGGGCAATGAGGGTGATGGTGACCGGCAGGCCCGCCCAGTGATGGCGGGTAAAATCCAGCATGGTTATTTCGTCCAGCGATTTGGCATTTTTCGCCGGTAGTTCCAGCAAGGTGCTGTCTACTTTTCTGATTTTTCCCTCGGTGTGCTCTAACACCAGTTCCAAAGCGGCAATGCCCACATCATCGCGGGCGGCATAGGAAAAGCTGAGCGCGTCCGAGGTATCGCCATGGGGGGCTTTGGTAAAAAGCACTCTTGGGGGTTTGTCAGCCAGCGCCTTGATCTGCCAAAGCCGGGAAACCGGCCGGCTTAGCTCCAGCACGCCGTTCCGGTCGATGCGCAAGCTTAAGTCATAGCTTTGCGGCCCGGTTTTTTTGAAACTGATCCGGCGCTTTTTACCATCTGTGCGCAGTCTCAGAACCGGGGTTTTACGGGCACCGCTGATTTTGAGATGAAAGTTTGACCCGGTCAGGGCTTCAATTGGTCCGTCATTGCCCGTACTCAGGAATTTTGGGGCCAACAGGGCGTATTCCGGCCCGGTGATCCAGGCCTCGCTTTTGGCATTGGTGACAATCTGGCTGAGATACCGGGGCGCAAAGGCCTCGTCCAACCGCGGCCCGGCGCGCGGCCCGGCCAGAACAAAGCCCGCAAAGACCAGCATGATGGCGGCGGCACGCAAGCCATAAACATCAAGGCGGGCCAGCGCGGCACGAGGCTTTCTGGGGCCAAGGCGCTTAAGGGCATTTTGTGCGCGCCTTTGCTGTGCCTGCCATAGCGCGGTGCTTTGCGGATTATCGTTCTGGGCCGGATGATCGCTCAACAGCTCCAGCGGGCGACCCGCCAGCGCGGCATCTTTTTCCATCCGTCGGGCCCGGGCCTCAACAGATGGCCAGCGAAATGACCGCACGCCCTGATAAAGATAATAAAAGCAAAGCCCGATACTGGCGATCAGGGCAAAAAACCGCCATGGATCGCCAAAATATTCCCAGATGCCAAATAAAGACAAGGCAATATAAAGCGCCGGAAACAGTATGGCGGGGAAAAACACCGGTACGCTGTGCTCCCACAACAGCGCCAGCAACACGAAAAATCGCGTTAACAACAGTCTGATATGAAAAGTAATTGACATATAATGGAACCCTTAAGGGTGGTATTATAAATAAATCTCACGCAGGTCGAAGCCTAAATGGCATTACATTTTGATTAGGGTCAGGGTTTGTTTATCTGACCCGATGCTTTAAGGCGACGCTCCAGCACCCGGGCGGGGTGCATGGCCTGGGCGGCAACGCGCTCCAACGGGGATGGTTCACCCAGCGCTTCGGCGGCAATGGCTTCGCCCAGTATCGGGGCCAGGGCAAAGCCGCGCGAGCCAAGGCCCATTAACACAAAGAGATTGTCCAGCATTTGTGCCTTGCCGACTTTGGGGTCCAAAAACCCATGCCGGTAAGCGCAAAAGCGTTGCAAAAAATCGCCCACATCAATCAACGATCCCACATAGGGCATTTGGTCCGGAGTGGTGGCGCGCACTGAAGCCCGGCTGGTAATTTGGGTTTTATCCAGGCGCTCAAAGAGTGCCGGGGACAGCGTGCGCAACGCCGCCAGATTACGTTCCTGGTCCTTGGAATTGGGGAACAAATCATCGCCAGGGCGCTCGATTTCATCAAACGTGGCCCCAATAACCAGCGACCCGTTATCCCGACCTAATGCATAACTTTCCGCCAACAGGGCTGGTCCGCCATAAGGTATGTCCAGCATGCCCTGACTGACCTGCCCTTTCAGGTATTGAAAGCTGAGCCATGAGACGGGGTCCAATGTGCCGCTGCCCAGAGCCAGAACGGTAATATCGGCATGGGCAATCGGCTGATTTTCCTGATTCAACGCTGCCCAGAGGCCATTTTTTTGTGTAACGGTGCTAACCTGGCCTTCTATGATGTGTGCATCGCGGGTCATGGCGGCGATGGCGCGTGTGGGTATGACCGTGCCCGCCCCAGGTAGTGACATTCCCGGACCATCCTTATCGGCGCAAAGGGCAGTTTCGGGCAGGGGGCGGGCCGCCACAAGACGGGAAAATTTTTGCACATCGGAGGGGTGGGCCGGGCGGCGAATCAGGCCACACGGGGTCCAGATTTGATCGCCAAGGGCGTCATAGGTTTTGGCGGCATGATGAAAGGCGGTGCGAAAAAAACGCGTTTGCGGTGTATCTTCCAGATCCAGGCGGGGGGAAACCAATGCCGCCGGATTACCACTGGCCTCATCGCCAAGGCCGGCTTTGCAGATCATGGTAACGTTAAGGCCCCGGCGTAAAAACCCATGAGCTATGCTGGCTCCGGCAATACCGCCACCAATAACCAGAACGGACTTTATTGCCGGATTGCCAAGGGCATGGGGGCGGCTGGGCCGTCGCAAAGGTGGCGACGGCGCGCCGGCAAAGACCGCCTCCAGACGTTCGCGCTTGCGCCCATGGCCGGGTTCCCTGGTGATAGTAAATCCAGCACTTTGCAGGCCCCGGCGCACCGCTCCGGCGACACTGAACGTGGCGGCGCGGGTACCGGTCCGGCTCAGCCGGGCCATATGGGTAAACACTGTTCCCGACCACATGGCAGCATTACGCGACGGTGCAAAGCCATCCAGATACCAGCAATCGGCATGGCTTTCCATTTGCGGCATGGCCTCGTCAACATCCATAAAATAAAGGGTCAGGGCGATACCGTCCTCATCAAAGAARAGGCGGTGCACACCTTTAATGTTATCAGGCCATTGCGCCCGCAGTTTTTTGGCAAGGTCATGCAGGGGGGTGAAGGCCTCGTGGGCACGCCTAAGGTCATCAGTGCCAAAGGGTGCGCCTTCGATAGATATAAAATGCAGGCGAGCGCCACCGGGGCGGCTTTTTCGCCATAAATCCCAGGTTTGCAAAAAGTTTAATCCGGTGCCGAAGCCCAGCTCGGCAATGGTGAAGCGCGTCTTGTCCTGCCACATGCCGGGTAAATGACAGCCTTTTAGAAAGACCGTGCAGGTCTCATTCAGACCATCCTGATCAGAAAAATAGCCATCCTCATGATCCAGATTGTGCGGCACGCCACCTTTGGACCAGTTAAGACGGGGCGTGGGYAGGCCCAGGAAAAGATCAGACATGGATCACCGGCAAACAATAAAAGCCGCCCCCCATGGAGCGGCTTTTTATGAAGGTCAAGTAGGCAAACCGTCCAACTTCTAGGCTGCTTCGATATTTTCCAGCGCGTCTTCAAGCTCGTTAAAGCTGGGTTGAGACGGGCTGGGCACCACGCCGCGACCAATTTCGATGGAGATCTGGGCCGCATTACCGTGCAGGTGCGCCACTAATACGGCCTGAATAATTTTATAAAARGCGGCATCTTCATCCACAACCTGTTGCAGGCGTGAAGCCAATGGCCCCACTATACCATAGGCCAGAAAAATACCCAGAAAGGTGCCAACCAGGGCGGCCCCGATTGAACGGCCCAGATATTCAGGCGGTTCAGTAATGGCCCCCATGGTTTTCACAATCCCCAGCACCGCCGCCACAATGCCCAGCGCCGGCAGGCCATCAGCCATGGTTTGCAGGGCATGCGCGGGGGCACCGGCTTCATGGTGGTGTTTTTCCAGKYSGSYTTNNCCATGTTWTNTTMAWSCTNKWTGCGKWTCTNKCCAKKKKCNKGGTCWTYANTMCGCAAKSTGNSAYWKATSMAWWMTGTGGCAAAATGATCTTTGAGGATTTTGGGGTATTGCGTAAAAATAGCACTTTCGCCTGAGTTCTCGATATGGGTTTCCAGGGCGATCACACCTTTGGTTTTCATGGTTTTGGTCAGCGTGAACAACAACGCCAAAAGGTCGGCATAATCTTTCTTTTTCCATTTGGGGCCAGCCACGGTTTTACCCAGGCCCTTGAGCACATCAATAAGAATTTTTCCTGAATTGCCCATCATCATGGCACCAACCGCGCCGCCCAAGATCATCATCAACTCAAAAGGTGCTGCATGTAAAATTGGCGCCAGGTCCCCTTCTTCAAGGACATAACCGCCAAAAATCATCACAAAGATGACAATAAGACCTATAATCTGGAGCATGGATTTACCCGCCTGTTCACCATTTATCGGCCGGATAGGCCGTTTCGGTTGTCCCGAATTGAGACCATTATGACGTGGAATGCTTAATGCACTGTTGCCATTCAAGTTTGTTTTTGCGTTTCATTGCGGGACGGCTGGTGCAGTGTTAAAAGAAAAGCTGGGCCAAAAAGTATAAAAGCGAGGGACAGCGCGGGCTTTTAGCGTTAGGGACCAGGAGTATATGAATGTTTAAATTGTTGGTGGCAGGATTGTTGGCGACATCGGTTTTACCCGCCTACGCACAGGCGGCACCCGATTGCGTGGCACCGGTTAAGCCGAACTTGCCCGTAAACGGCGCCATTCTTAGTGCGGATGAGCTGGATGCGGCCGCAGATCAGGTGACGCGCTATTCCAAGGCATCAAGAACCTATCAGGTTTGCCTGGACGAGGTGATCACCAAACCGGAAAGGCACTCAAGAGATGAGTGGCGGGCAGCGCTAAAAGCCTATAACGCGACGGTCCCCAGCGTGGAAGAGATCTGGGATACATACCAGAAACTTTCTGATGACTGGGTGTCTGCCCATAATGCGACCAAGGTCAGCACACATAAATAATGCCGGTTCGGCACCTCAAACAGTTAGCATATAATGGGGATAGATGTCATGAAAATGTACTATATAATTTTTGCCAGCGCCGCTTTGGCCGCTCTGGCCACGCCTGGCGGAGCCGAATCCGTAAAAGACGGATACCGACCGCAAAATGCCGCCCAGCGTAATTACAAAGCCTGTAAGGTCGAGGCAATCACCCGGGGTCGGCAAACTGTGGTACCGTTTTGCGGGGCCTTGCCCGCCCGTCCAAAATTCCCCTCCTATGACGAGGCCTGGAACCGGACCTCAAAAGGAGAGCTGGATATTTATGCGCAAAAGCTGGCCAGTTTTGAAAGCGATGTTGCCCGTTACCAGATGTGCATCACCAACCGAGTGATGGCGGACGGTTCTTTGCCGACCATAACGCTGGATTATGCGGCCTGTGCCGATCAGGGGGCGGTGGATCAACTGGCACAGTCAACCGAGGAATGGGGCATGTCCTGCATGGCCTATAACGATAGCCAAGTGGGCGGCGCAACCTACGCCAAGTCCTGTTTTCCAACGCAATGAGGCTTTGACAAGTCCTGGCGGCACTGCCATCTGGTAAACGTTGTTTACGTTTTGTTGGGCCTGACTTGTTGTGAACCATCCCGATCGCCGCCGCGCTTTTCAACTGCTTTTTGCGGCCCTCTTTGTCATGGGGGCAAGCAATTCCATGCTGTTTGTGATTCTGCCCATGGTGACGCGCGCTATGGGTACGGGCGAGATTTATGTGGGCCTTATTTTTGCCGGCTCGTCACTCTTTTATATGGGGTTCAGCCCGTTTTGGGGTAATTTAAGCGACAGCAAGGGCCGCCGCCCGATTTTGCTGGTTGGCCTTGCCGGAAACACCCTGTCCTTAACGGCCATCGCCTTGGTGGCCGGCTCGGCGCTTTCGGGGGCGCTGGTCCCCATGGTGGCGATGGCATTGTTTGCATTTTCGCGCATGCTCTATGGATCTATTGGCTCGGCCATTCAGCCAGCCGCACAGGCCTATATTGCAGATCGCACCGGAATGCATGAACGCACGCGTCTGATGTCGGCACTAACCGCAGGATCAGGGCTTGGCACCGCCTTTGGGCCGCCTCTGGCTGCCTGGGCCGGGGGCCTGATCAGTGTGGAAGGGTTTGTGCTGGCGCTGGCCGGGGTCTCGTTTGCAGTCTTTATCATGATTGCGCTGGCGCTGCCCGAACACCGCGCTCCCACCCCCAGAAAACCCGGATCACAACATTTATGGCGACTGGCCCGCGATCCGCGTTTATTGCCATTTTTACTGGTTGGCGTGGCGGGCTGGACGGCACAAGGGGTGTTTTTGCAAACCTTGTTGTTTTACCTTCTGGACAAGGCCCACCTGGCCATTGAACAGGCGGCATTGGTGTCGGGCACTATTTTAGCCGGGGGTGCCTTTTTGGTGTTTGGGGCGCAATTTATTCTTATTCCGGTATTGCGGCTGCGCCCGCGGGCTTTGATGGTCGTCGGGATGACCCTGACCGGTATCGGGGCTTTGACTATGGCGTTGGGGTCCGGTGTGTGGAGTATTGGCTTTGCCTTTTTGCTGACCTCTATGGGTACCGGGTTATCGCGCCCGGGCGTGGTCAGCGGAGCATCCTTAAGCGTTGAACCAAGGGAACAGGGCGGGGCGGCGGGCCTGGCCACGGCCACCGCTGGTGCCGGGTTTTTTCTGGCGCCCTTTATTGGTCTTGCGCTTTATCAGTTTGTACGCCCTGAAGCCGCTTATGGGGCGGTGGCGCTATTGGTTCTGCTTGCTGCCGTTCTGGCCGTCACCAGCCGTCGCATCCGTCTGGTCGGCTAGTTTTTTCTGTATTACTTCAAAAACCGCGCGATCCAGATACCCGTCGGGAACCAGATGGTTAGCCGCCTGGAAGGACCGCAAGGCGCGCCGTGTATTGGGTCCGGCAATGCCATCGGGCTTTCCGGCCTTTAATCCACTGCGGTTCAGCGCTGCCTGCAAGGCCTTGATCTGGGTGCGTGACAAGGGGGCGGTGCTGACGGGCCAGGGGGCGCGCACGGTGGTGCGCCCGGCCAGCACTTCGGATAACAGCCCGACCCCCAAGGCATAAGCGGTCGAGTTATTGTATTTTTTGAACACAAGGAAATTTTTGGAAACCAGAAAGGCCGGGCCTTTATACCCGGCGGGCAAGAGCAGCCAGGCGGGGCGGCCCTGTTCTTTCATGGACCAGATCGCATGATCGGCCCGCACGGCGCTACGCACACTCCATGAGCCAATGCTCAGCACTGTGTCTTCGGCCAGCGCGTAGGGAAACCCTTCGGGCAGCTCGACCTCTACTCCCCATGGCTCATTTGCGCGCCAGCCATTGCGGCTGAGATAATTGGCGGTCGAGGCCAGCGCATCGGCGCTGGAGGCCCAGATATCCTTGTGGCCATCATGGTCCCAGTCCACCGCATAGGCCAGATAAGAGGAGGGCAAAAACTGGGTTTGCCCCATGGCCCCGGCCCAGGCGCCTTTCATTTCATCCCGGCTGGCATGGCCTTTGGTCAGAATTTGCAAAACCGCAAACAGCTCGCCTTCGGCCCAGTCTTTACGCCGTCCGTCATGGGCCAGGGTGGCCAGCGAGCGGACCACATCAAAACCCCCCTGAATACGGCCATAGGCGCTTTCCAGTCCCCAAACGGCACTCAACACCTCAGGCGGTATATGATAAAAGGCCGATATTTTCTCAAACACAGCTGCATTTTGGGCCAGCATTTTACGCCCTTGCGCAATCCGCCCCTCGGAGAGGACACCTTTGAGATAGTCGGCCATAGTGCGGGTAAACTCGGGTTGAGTGCCGTCGCGCTTTAATACTTCGGGATCCAGGGCAAGGTCGCCAAAGGTGCGCTTGACCAGACCGGCATCAAAGCCCTTATTGATGGCTCGTTCCATAAAGTCGGCACGCCAGTCCGCAAAGTTCTGGTCATTGGCCCGCGCCAGGGTGCCAAACATAAAAAACCCGATAAAAATTAACAGCAAAAACCTCATGGCCGCATTCCATTGCCTAAGGCGCTATGGGTGGCGTTGTCGGCTATTTCCAAAATCATTTTGCGCAATACCGCCTTTTTAAAATCATCAAAGTTCCGGGCCGGGATGACAAACGCCCCGGGGCCAGTGATCACCTGATTACGATAGTAATTGTCAATTTTTACTTTAACCCGGGGTCGCCACGGGTCTTGTGTATCCGATATGATAGGCAAGCCGTTAATAACAATATCCTGATCCGCCGCCCGCCGGCGCGCGGTTTCCAGATTGGCGCCCTGATTTTGCGGCCCATCCCCGGAAATATCAATCACCCGGCGAAGGCCGATGGCATGATTAAGGTCAAACAGAACCAGCGCCCGTTCCACCATGCTGCCAATGGCGGTGTAATGGCCCTGCACAAAGGGGGCGTCCTGCACCTTTTTGGCAAAGGCATCGGCGTCGGCTTCACTGGCGACAATGGTCCAGGGGGCAACGGTGCGCTGCATGGCGCTGTCAGCCCATTCCACATAGGTAACGGCAATCCGGCCATGGGGGCCTGAACGAATGGCGTCCACCACCTCTTTGCTTTGCAGGGCGGCCACATAGCCGTCGCGCTGTTTGCGCGCCTCGCTTTCGTCCACGGAATAGGAAATATCCACCGCCAGCACCAATTCCAGATCCACTTCTAAATCTTTGGCATAAGCGGGGGCGGAAACCGCATACAGACAGAGTATGACCAGATGGGTAAAAAGCGTTTTCATGGGCCGAGCATGCCGGGGTTTTGTGTGCAAATCAATTTACAGATTGTTTGGTTGACACCGGCGATCCTTGCCCATAAATTCCGCGCCTTGATGAAACYCGCCCATTTTGGCGCGGGGTTTTTTNACGAAACATGGTCCGATGAAAGTCAGAAGCTCACTTAAATCTTTGAAAAACCGCCACCGCGATTGCAAAGTTGTGCGCCGCAAGGGCCGGGTCTATGTGATCAACAAAACCGACCCGCGTTTCAAAGCCCGCCAGGGCTAAGCTTTTTCAATCATGAAGATGAGGGCATGCGTGCGATYCTGCGCGTAAAAYCTTGTGCGTGCTCTAAAGCGCGTTATTCTTCACGCCCATATTTATAGCTTTTCATTTTTTCCAGCACCCGCTCAATTTCCGCATCGGACAGAATTTCCGGTGTGCCGATTTGCAGGGCGCCCCAATATTGCCTGGCCAGGGTTTCCACCTCGGTGGCCAGCCACAGGGCTTTGTCCAGCGATGCGCCGCAGGCAATCATGCCGTGTTGGGTCATCAGACAGGCAAAGCGGTTTTTCAGGGCTTCCAGCACATAATCGCTCAAATCCTGTGTGCCAAAGGTGGCATAGGGGCAACACCGAATATCAGCGCCCCCCGCAACGGCAACCATGTAATGCACCGCCGGTATGGATTTGCCCAGTAGCGCCAAAGTGGTGCAATGGGCGGCGTGGGTGTGCACCACGGCATTAATGTCTGGCCGGGTGTTCAGGATGTCCCGGTGAAAGCGCCATTCGCTGGAGGGATTGTGTAGCCCCTTTGCGCTACCGTCCATCTTCATAAACATAATGTCTTTTGGGCGCATGTGATCATAGGGCATGGATGAGGGGGTAATCAAAAATCCGTCCTCAAAGCGCACGCTGACATTGCCCGATGTGCCCTGGTTCAGCCCCGAGGCGTTCATGGAAAGACAGGTATCAATCACCTTTTTTCGTAAAATCTGTTCACTCATATCATTCACCAGTTTGGCCCGCTGAGCATGCCGCCATCGACAATCAGGTTTTCACCGCTGACCCAGCTTGCCATGGGGGAGCAAAGATACAGCACTGCATTTGCCACATCACCCGGTGTGCCCAAACGACCAAGGGGGGCCTTGGCTTTCCACCGCGTTACGCCGTCTGGCCAGTCGCTATCCAGGCCGGGACGATCAATCAAGCCTGGCGATACGGCGTTTATGCGAATATTATGTGAGCCATATTCCAGTGCCGCTGCCCGGGTGAAATGCAATATCGCCGCCTTGGCGCTGGCATAATGGGCATGGCCCGCCGCCGCCGCCAGTCCTTCGATGGAGGCAATGTTGACCACCGCGCCGGGGTTGCCATTCTTGATCAGTGCGCTGCATACCGCGCTGGTTAACGCAAAGGCGCTATGCAGGGTAGTGTCAAACATGGTGCGCCAGTCTGTCTCTGTCATATCGCTTAGGGCCACCACATCCTGCCTTGCGGCATTATTGACCAGAACATCCGGGGCAAAGCCTTCTTTCTGCGCTCCTTTGACCAGAGTCTTCGCGGCCTCAGGCTGGGCAAGGTCGGCCATCAGGACCAGCGCCTCACCGCCTTTTTGGCGAATGTCTCTGGCCAGCGCCTCGGCGGCATCGCGGTTTTTATGGCCATGCAAAACCAGTTTTGCCCCGGCCCCGGCAAGGGTGCGCGCGATCTGCTGGCCGATATGGCCGCTGGCCCCGCTAATCAAAGCGGTTTGCCCGTTCAGGTTTAACAAAGTGGTGGAACTGGTGCTCATACGTGCAAGATTGGACTCTTATGTTTGACGGGATCGGGAAAAATCCGATATGGCTTTACTATGAGCAAACCTGCACCCTTTCACACGGACGGACAAGAGTTTTGGACCGATGAGCGCTGTTTCATCACCGAACTGGTCAATCATGACGCTTGCCCGGAGCTGTCTTTGGCCACGGGTCGGGTTGAGGCAGGCGTCACCACGCAATTACACGCGCTGGGAGTCGAGGAAGTTTACACCATAAAAGAGGGTGCAGGACGGCTGGAGGTGGATGGAGGGGCGATCCAGGTCGGCATAGGCGACAGTGTACGCATTGCCGCCGGTCTGGCCCAGCGTATCACCAATACCGGCGATGGCGATCTGATTTTCTATCTGGTCTGTCGCCCGCGATTTGAACCCAAAACCTATATAAATCTGGAAGATGAGACATGAAAGTCAACGGCAAACCCATGCGCACCATCTGGCTGAATGATGATGGTTGGTCGGTGGAGATAATTGATCAGACCATATTTCCGTTCTGTTTTGAAACCGTCACCTTGCGAAACGTGCCCGATTGTGCGCGAGCCATTACCGATATGCTGGTGCGCGGCGCGCCGTTGATCGGGGCCACGGCGGCTTATGGCATGGCGCTGGCCATGCGTGCCGATGCCTCTGATGCCGGGTTAAACCAGGCGTATGACGTGCTGCACGCCACCCGGCCCACTGCGATCAATCTGAAATGGGCGCTGGACCAGATGCGTACGGCGCTGGCCCCCTTGGTCCAAAGCGAGCGCATGACGGCGGCTTATGACGAGGCGGCGCGCCTGTGCGATGAAGATGTCATGGTGAACAGCGCTATTGGCGATCACGGCCTGGCGCTGATCACGGCCATTGCGAAGACCAAGGCGGCGGGCGAGCCGGTCAATATCCTCACTCATTGCAATGCCGGCTGGCTGGCCACAGTGGACTGGGGCACCGCCACCGCGCCGATATACAAGGCCCATGATCTGGGGCTGAACGTTCATGTCTGGGTAGATGAAACCCGCCCGCGCAATCAGGGTGATGCCCTGACCGCATGGGAGCTGAACCAGCACGGCGTGCCCCATCATGTGATTGTCGATAATGCCGGGGGGCATTTGATGCAGCATGGCAAGGTGGATCTGGTGATTGTGGGGACTGATCGTACCTGTGCCAATGGCGATGTGTGCAACAAGATCGGCACGTATTTAAAAGCTTTGGCAGCACACGATAATAACATCCCGTTTTATGTGACCCTGCCCTCCTCCACCATTGATTTTACTCTGATGGATGGCTTTCAAATCCCTATCGAGGAACGGGACGGCTCCGAGGTTTCTCACGTTTTGGGACGGACCGATGATGGAACGGTACTTAAGGTTCAGCTAACCCCCGACGGCTCGCCTTTGGCCAACCCGGCCTTTGATGTCACCCCGGCGCGGCTGGTCAGCGGCCTGATCACCGAACGGGGTATCGTGGCGGCCAATACGGCGGCTTTGTCTGCGCTTTTCCCGGAGCGTGCTGGTCAAAAGGGATAAGCGCCTCTAAAATAGCCTTATGACCCGTTGGCTTATCCTTGTTTTTACGCTGTTTCTCAGCGTTCCTGCGTTTGCTCAGGGCAATGCTGTATCCTCATTGGATGATCTGTTGTCCCGCCTGACGCAATCACCCAATGAGAGCGAGGTCGAACAAATCACCGAAGAGGTCTGGGCGCTGTTTTTCGATAGCGGCAGCCCCACGGTAGACCTTCTGTTGCAACGGGGCATAACGGCGCAAAAGGCCGGCATGCTGGACCTGGCCAGTGATTTTTATGGCGATGTGGTTGAATTCGCCCCCGATTTTGCCGAAGGCTATAACCGCCGTGCCGGGCTGGAATATAAGCGCGGTCAGTTTAGCGAGGCGCTGGAAGACCTGAACAGGGCGCTGGAAATACAGCCGCGTCACTTTGGGGCGCTGACCGGACTGGGCATGGTGCTGGAACGGCTGGGGGCCGAAGCGGCCGCCTATCAGGCCTATAGTGACGCACTGGCCATCAACCCGTTTGAAAAAACCGCCAAAGCCGGCGCAGAACGTCTGGCTTCGGCGGTTAAGGGGCGCTCTCTCTAGGTTCAGATCCCTAACCTAGATGTGCTCGTAAATTACTGACATTATAGCCAGCCTTGGCGGCCGCCGCGATAATTTCGTCAGCAGGCATTTTGCCTGCTTGCGATAATGCCCAGAGAATACTGGACCGGGTTCCGGTATTGCAAAAGGCCAGCACCGGACCTGTGGCGGCTTTCTGGGCGCTGATCATCTGGCCCACCTGTTCAGGGGCCATACCCCGTAAATTGATCGGAATATGGGTATAAGTCAGGCCATGGGCTTTGGCTTCGGCCTCGATATCGGCGCTTTTGGGCTGACCCCAGCCCTCACCGTCCGGGCGGTTATTGATAATCGTGGTATAGCCCTGGGCCGCCGCCATGGCGACATCGGCCGGGCGGATTTGCGGCGAGACGGCAAAGTGCAGGCTCAAGGGGCGGATTTTCATTCCCATAATCGGTGCTTTCATTAAATCGTGTTCAGGGGCAGTTTCAGATAAGACCGGCCATTGTCTTCGGGTTCGGGCATGGCCCCGGCGCGAATGTTAATCTGGATCGAAGGCAGGATCAGCCGTGGCACGCACAAGGTTTTATCCTTGGCGGTGCGCATGGCAATAAATTCATCCTCCGTTATGCCATCGTGGATATGCACATTTTTTTGACGCTGCTTAGCGACGCTGGTCACCCAGGCAAATTTATCGCGCCCGGGGGCTTTGTAATCATGACACATATAGAGTGTGGTATCCTCGGGCAGGGCTAAAATGCGCTTGATCGAATGATATAGGGTTTTTGCATCACCGCCCGGAAAATCTGCCCGCGCCGTGCCAAAATCTGGCATGAAAAGCGTGTCGCCAACAAAGGCGTTTTTACCCACACAATAGGTAACACAGCCCGGCGTGTGCCCGGGCGTGGCCATAACGCTGATCTGTAAATCACCAAGGGCGATGGTTTCGCCATCTTCAAACAAGTGATCAAACTGGGTGCCATCACAGGCAAAACCATCGCCCAGATTTAAAATCCCGGCAAACACCTGTTGCACTTGGGTAATGGCGCCGCCAATGCAAATTTTTGCGCCCAGTTTTTTCTTTAAATACTGTGCGGCGCTGAGATGGTCCGCATGGGCATGGGTTTCCAATATCCAGTCAACGGTCAGGTCATGGTGTTGGACATGGTCCAGGATTTTATCGGCACTTTTGGTGCCGGTGCGCCCGGAGGCGGGGTCAAAATCCAGAACCGAATCCAGAATGGCAGCCTTTTTGCCTGCCGGATCGCTGATGACATAACTGACGGTAAAGGTGTTTTCGTCAAAAAACGCAGTTATTTGTGGCTTTACACCCATGGAAACCTCATAATCTTCTTCGACTTTTAACCTGGGCACGGTAAAACACCGTGGATGAACTTGCAATTATATATGAGTAAACGCTAATATGACCAGCATGGCACTGGAAGAAATGGAAAATAATGTTGGCAGGGCTTCGGCGCTGCTGCAAGCGATGAGTAACCCAAAACGGTTACTGGTTCTGTGCCTGTTGGCAGAGGGTGAGCGTTCTGTGGGGGCGCTGGCCAAGCGCGTCGGGCTTAGTCAGTCGGCCCTGTCACAGCATTTGGCGCGACTTCGCGAAGATGGTTTTGTTAAAACGCGCCGCGAGGCCCAAACCGTTTATTATGGTGTTGAAGGTGCTGAAGTAATCACCGTGCTTGAGGCCTTGCATGGCCTTTATTGCTCTAAGGTATAAGCTTTAATATTGCGTTTTTGCGCCCTTGTCCGGCATGCTGATAGCCGGCATTGATGGCCAGGGCGATGCAATCCACCGCCCAATCCTCATTGTGCTCGATAATCATCAATCTGGGCAGGCGTTCCGGTGGGCAGGTTTCAAAAAAAGCTGGTAAAACCAGATCTTCCGCTCCCTCAATGTCGATTTTGATGGCATCGGCGCGGGTGATGGCGTGTTTATCCATTAATGCCAATAAGGCCATGGTGGGCACGGTGATGGTTTCATCTCCGGCCTGGTTACCTCGAGGACTAAAGCCGCTGGCCCCGCGATTTTTATGGACAATGTTCAACACCGCTTCACCGGGGCCATCGGCCAGGGCGGCGTTTTCGTGTATGATTTGCGTAAAGCCACCCGCCTTTACATTAAAGCGCAAACGGCGGGCCATTTCAGCCTGTGGCTCCACCGCTATGATTTTGGCGGATGCACCGGCTTTGCTGGCCACAAACAGTGAATAAAACCCCGCATTGGCACCAATATCTATGAAAACAAAATCCTTGTGCATGATCGCCAACAAAGCGGCGCGCTCTTCGGGGTCAAAAAACTGTGGCATGAAGGCGACGCGCTTTTCAGTCAAATTATCATAAAGGTAAAAGCGTGCGGGCGTGCCAAACACCTGTAAATCCAGTGGATCATGCCCAGTCAGCAATGCCAGTTTTCTGAAAAACCCGGCCATCAGGCGGCCCAGACCGTTCGTGGGCATGGCACGTGACAGTGAAATCAGGCCTGCATTCAGGCCTGTGGGCGCATAGGTGCCCCAGGGCGGCTCAGAGGGTTGTGGGCTCATCATCCAAGTATCCACGCTTATCAAAGGCAAGGCCATAGGTTTTATGAAAAGAGGCGGCGGTCAGCACGGCGCCAGGGGGGCCATCTTCTTTCACGCYGCCCTCATCCAGAAATACCAGCCGGTCACCATAGCGCGCCGCCAGCGGTAAATCATGAATGGCGCAGATCACGCAAACGCCTGCCTTTGCGCGCATTTGGAGTATGCCCATAATGCGGTGCTGTTGCGACGGGTCCAGGGCATTGGTGGGCTCATCCACCAGTAAAATGGGGGTTTTCGCGGCCAGCGCCCGGGCCAGCAATACCCGGCTGCGCTCGCCCCCCGACAGGGTGTTGATGGTTCGTGCAGCAAATCTGTCAACRGCGCAGGCCTGCATGGCCTCCAGCACGGCTTTTTCATCGTCTTCTTGTGTCGCGGTGCTGGAAAACCGGCCCAGGCGAACCAGATCATGGACGCGCATGGCCCAATGCACCGGGCCGTTTTGCGGTAAATAGGCAATCTGTTGCGCCCGCTGGCGCAGACTAAGGTCATTTAACGCTGTTTTTCCAAGGGAAACCGCGCCCGCATCGGCAGGGATCAGCCCCATCATTATTTTCAACAAGCTGGTTTTTCCAGCTCCGTTTGGCCCGACCAGGCCGGTCAGGCCCGGTCCAAAATCAAGGCTGATATTGTTAAGGATAAGATTGTGATTCGGCCCGCCGGATACGGCTTTCAGGCTGAGCATGCTCATGGAAAAGCCCGTCGGTATCGGATCACCAGATACAGGAAAAATGGTGCGCCCAACAGGGCCGTAGTCACTCCTAGATAAAGCGGCGTGCCTTGGCCGCTAAGCGCGCGGGCCAGTATGTCGGCGGCCAGTAATAATACGCCGCCGGTCATAGCCGATGGCAGGATCAACGCCCCCGGGCGCGCTCCAAACAGTGGTCGTACCAGATGTGGGGCTACAAGACCGATAAAGCCGATGGCCCCAGCCACAGCTACCCCAGCCCCGACGCAAAGCAAAGTCCCAAATACCACCAATTGTCCAGTCCGCTTAAGCGAGACCCCCATGCTGCGCGCCGCCTCTTCGCCAAGGCCAAGGGCGTTCAACGCCTGGGCGCTGAACATCAGAACCGCAATACCGCCAAGAATTAACGGCGCGGCAAAAGCCAGCTCGGCAAAGCTGCGATCGGCCACCGACCCCATCAGCCAATAGGCAATCTCCGACAAGGCCCAGGGATTGGGCGACAGGTTCATCAAAAGCGCGGTCAGCGCCACCGAGAGGGATGACAACGCCACGCCGCCAAGAATAACGCTGGTAATCGAAGTGCGCCCCCGCGCCAAAACCATCAAGACGGCGGCGGCAAGACCTGCCCCCGCCATGGCCGCAGCGGGCAAGGCCCAGATCGAGGCGGCGGTCAGACCAAAATAAAGCGCCATAACCGCCCCCAGACCGGCGCTGGCCGAGATGCCGACAATGCCGGGATCGGCCAAGGGATTGCGCAAATAGCCCTGCAAAGCAGCACCCGACGCCCCCAGACCCGCGCCAACCATGACGGCTAGCAAGGTGCGCGGCAGACGGATTTGCCACAGGATCAGGCGGCGCGCTGGATCGCCGTGTTGTAACAGAGCGTCCTGCAATTGCCCCGGGCTGTAAGGCAAGTCCCCCAGCATCAGAGAGAACAGGATCAGGATAACCAGACCCGCCCCGGTGATGATGAAAAACCGGCTCATGAGGCTGTTTCCGTCGGTGCCAGCGCATCCATGAACCGGGCAATGTCTTCGGCGGCATTGATCAGGCGCGGCCCGGCGCAGATCCAGTTTTTGGCGGCAATGCGCACGGTGGGGGTGTTTTGCATAACCCGGCGCATTAAGGGATGGCGACTGCGCAAATTGGCAATGCTGGGATAGGCCTCATTAAAAAAACTGGTGATGATCAGGTCTGGCGGGTTCAGGGTTAGTTTTTCCAGCGGCACCCGGCCCCAACCCTTTATGCCCAATGTTGCCCCATGATTAATGCCCCCGGCGGCGCGTATGGCCGCATCGACAAACACATCCGCCCCGGCGCTATTGCCACTGGGGGTGAGGTATAAAATCCGCACTGGGTGTTTGGGAGCGCGGGTCTTCAGGGCGGCAAGGCGGGTCTTGATGGCCTTGATTTTGGTATTGGCGGTTTGGGTTTGGCCACTAATGTCACCCAGGGCGCGCAGATTATCAAAAACGCCCTCAAAGCTCTCGGTCCAGTTCAGGGAAAGCACTTTTGCACCGGTTTTTTGTACCGCTTTGGTGGCGCGCAGGGGATCTCCCGGCCCCAAAACTACCAGATCCGGGTGCAGGCGGGCCAGCCGTTCGGCGCTGGCCATGCCTTTGTTTTTGTGTCGTAAAAATGCGGGCGCCGCAGAGAGTTTCGTATCGGCCTGCCAGGACAGGGCGGTGATATGCTCTGGAGGCACCAGCGCCAGCACATACGCATCCCCGCACAGGCTGGTGGAAACCACATGGCCGGGGGCCGCCTTTGCAGGGACAGTAAGGCCCGCCCCCGCAAAAACCAGCAGGCCAATCAGGACTGAAGCGCGTTTAAAACTGTGCGCGGATGCCGCCATAAACGCCCCTTTTTTGTCCGGCAAAGCCAAACACATCGCTGTATTTTTCATTCAGCAGATTATCGCCGCGAACATAAAACTGTACCCGCTCGCCCAGATCATAACTGATGGTGCCGTGGATCAGGGTATAGGCCTTCAGGGTCACGGTGGAAAATGTGCCAAAATCGGTATCGGTCATGGTGCCATTATGGTCGGCCCCCAAAGAGAAACCGACGGGCTGGTTTGGGCGTTGCCAATGAAAGGCGGCGGCAGCCAGAAATTTAGGCCGGCGGATTTCGCGCACCGTATTTTGTGTGGTGCGTTGAAACGTGGCCGATCCGGTCAGGCGCAGGGCGTCATTCACTGGCCAATTGCCTTCGATCTCAATGCCTTTGCGATGGCTGGTGCCGGTGCGGTTGCGGGCGGTGGCTGGAAAGGTGCCAAAATCGGTAAAAATTTCATCTTTCAGGCGCGAGGTATAACCACTGATCGACAGTTTGGCCGGGCCGATCTGTTGATCCCAACCCAATTCATACCCGGTGGAGCGTTCGGCCTTCAAATTTGGATTGCCGGTAAAAAAAGCCGGGAAAAACCCGAACAACTCAAAAAAGCCGGGGTTTTTCACCCCTTGCCCTGCCGAGGCGCGCAAACGGCCGCCAAGGTTCTCAAAGGCATAGGCCCCGCCCACACGCCAGGTGTCGGCGTCGGCAAACAGCGAATGGGTATCGCGCCGCGCCGAGGCGTTCAGCACCAGATCGCCGCTAACCAGACGATAATCGGCGGCCAGTGCATAGCCGGTATTGCGCTGTTTCTGGTTCTGAAAGGCCCCGGGACCACCATCGTTTTTATAAACTTCCCGCGTGCCTTCGGCCAGCAAAGTCACATGATGAGCCATGGTGCCGGTGTCCCAATTCCCGGCCAGTTGATAGGAACCCTGGGTGCGAAAGCCATTGGACCGGCTGGTGCCGCCAAGATCTTCGGTATTGGTATAGGTGGTTTTCAACTCGTGGTTCAGATGCCCGTCCATGCTCTGGGCGCTGATTTGCGCCAAGGCGTCAAACTGGCTTTGTTGCAAAGACAGAGGCGCATCGTTCAGCCGCCCGTCAAAATTGGTATCGGCATCAAATTGACTGTGCGCCCGGGTATAACGGGCGCGGGTTTTCAGGCTGGCAACACCTCCCAGCGGCGTATCAAAGCCGCCATG
>NVVU01000020.1 GCA_002733485.1 Robiginitomaculum sp. | reverse complement strand
GGCCAGGGCCGCCCTGAAGCTGGCGCAAGATAACCAGCAGCGCTCAGCAGTACTGGTGCAAAAGGGGCAGGCTCCGCAATCCCGTCTGGATCAGGATGTTTCCTTGCTGGATCAGGCCAGGGCTGCCTTGCGTGCAGAAGAAGCGAGATTGGAGCTGATCCGTGCCCCGGCGCGCAAAGACGCCATTGCGGCGGCCGCCGAAGAGGCACGTCGTCAGGAAGCCTTGGTGGCACAGGCGGAAAAGGCACTGAATGATTTACAGGTGCTGGCCCCGATGGCCGGATCCGTGCAAAGCCTGATCCGGCGGGTGGGTGAAATTGCTGGCCCAACGCAGCCGGTATTGGCGCTGTTGCCGCCTGCGCAGTTGCGCATCCGGTTTTTTATACCGGAAAGAATATTGGGCACTATCAAAGTTGGCGAGAGGGTGCAGCTTACCTGTGATGGATGCAAAACCGCGCGCGAGGGGCGCATTATTTTTATTGCAGAGGGGGCCGAATTTACACCGCCGGTGATCTTTACGGAAAAAGAACGCCAAAAACTGGTCTTCATGGCCGAAGTGCTGCCCGATGATCCGGCAAGGTTTCATCCCGGGCAACCTGTTCTGGTCACCTTGCCATGAGCCTGAATACAGACATATCCGGCGCATCGCTTGTGATTGATGTTAAAGGCCTGACCAAAATTTATGGCCAGCGAACGGTGGTCGATCATTTCGATCTGCGGGTGCCAAAGGGCGCGGTCTATGGATTTTTGGGTCCCAATGGATCAGGAAAAACCACAACCTTGCGCATGATATGCGGCTTGTTAAAGCCCGAAGGGGGCTCGGGTACCTGTCTGGGGTGGGACGTGATTGAACAATCCGACCGAATCAAAACCCAGGTCGGCTATATGACCCAGCGTTTTTCGCTGTGGGAAGATCTCACCATTGCCGAAAACCTGGATTTTGTGGCCCGCATGTATGGCCTAGATAATCGCAAAGACCGTGTGAAGACGGCGTTGAAGTCGCTGGGGCTTTATGAGCGTAAAAACCAATTGGCCGGCACGCTGTCGGGGGGATGGAAACAGCGTCTGGCCCTCTCTGCCTGCATGCTGCACGACCCCAAACTCTTATTACTGGACGAGCCAACCGCCGGTGTGGACCCCAAAGCCCGGCGCGAGTTCTGGGAAACCATTCATGATCTGTCGGATCAGGGCGTGACCGTTTTGGTCAGCACCCATTATATGGACGAAGCGGTGCAATGCGATTTTATCGCCTATATCGCCTATGGAAAAAAGCTGATTGATGGGCCGTCTGGCGAGATCGCCAGCAAGATCGGCCTGAGCACCTGGAAGGTCGAAGGGCCAGGACTGGGCGCGCTCTCCAAAGCCTTAAAATCCACGTCGGGGGTTGAACAGGTGGCGCGCTTTGGCACTTCGCTGCATATCAGCGGGCCGGATCAAGCCGTCCTGGAAGCCGCTATCGCCCCCTGGCGCGATCATAAAGAGCTGGTCTGGACCCCGATCACCAGCGGGTTGGAAGAGGCCTTCATCCATTTGATGAAAGAAGTGAAGGATAATTTCGCATGAGAAGCGGTTTTTCCCTTGCTCGGATTAGCGCCATCCTGACCAAGGAATTCATTCAGATGCGGCGCGATCGCATGACCTTCGCTATGATGATCGGTATACCGGTTCTGCAATTGATTTTATTTTCCTTTGCCATCAATTCCGATCCGCGGCATTTGCCATCGGCCATTATTGACCGGGATCATTCCGCCTTCTCAAGATCGGTGGTCACGGCCTTTGCCAATTCCACCTATGTGGATTTTGTGATGGCCCCGCAAACCCCCGAAGAGGCCGAAAAAGCCATGTTGGCGGGCAAGATCAATTTTATATTTGAAATCCCGGAACATTTTGGCCGCGATATAGCCCGGGGCACCCGCCCGCAAATGCTCATTATCGCCGATGCCACCGATCCCTCAGCGGCCTCGGGCGCGCTGGCGGCGGCGGGCGAGATTATCAATACCGGCCTGCGCCGCGAATTTTCCACCGCCCTTGCCACCTTGGCCACCGGGCCGCCGCCGGTGGAGGTAGTACTGCAACGACGCTATAACCCGGCGGGCATAACCCAATACAACATTATTCCGGGCTTGCTGGGCATTATCCTGACCATGACCATGACCTTGATGACCGCAGTGGCGCTGACCCGGGAGACCGAGCGCGGCACCATGGAAAACCTGCTGGCCATGCCGGCGCGTCCTCTGGAGGTGATGATCGGCAAGGTGCTGCCTTATGTACTGGTGGGTTATATCCAGATTATTGTGGTGCTGAACGCCGGACGGATATTGTTTGATATTCCCTTTGAGGGATCGCGGCTTTTGTTTTTCTGGATTTCCACGCTCTATATCGTGGTCAATCTGCTCATCGGTTTTTTGTTTTCCACGGTGGCGCGCACGCAAATGCAGGCCATGCAGATGATGGTGTTTCTGTTGCTGCCGCAAATCCTGCTGTCGGGCTTCATGTTTCCGTTTCGGGGCATGCCGGGCTGGGCCCAGGCCATTGGCGAGGTATTACCTGCCACTCATTATATGCGCCTGGTGCGCGGCATAATGCTCAAAGGCTCCACCCACAGTGACCTTATTGCCGACATCTGGCCGCTGATTGCCCTGATAGTTGTTGTCAGTGCTCTGGCGCTGGCCCGTTATCGTCGTACGCTGGATTAGCATCACACTGGCTGGCGGCACACAATGCCCGCGCCCACCAGTGGATAATCATGGCCAATACCGCCATAGCGGTCAGGGCCAGCAACTCGCTGGTGGGCGAGCTGCGAAAAACCCATGCCAACGTGCCGCAAAGTATGGTTTGTGCCGTCATTGCCATGGTCACTTTGGCATGGCTTGCGCCGCGTCGCAGCGCAAGCTGATACAAATGGTCATTATGGGCCTGCATCAGGTTCTGACGGCGGGCCAGACGCCAGGCCAGGGTGAGCAGGATATCTGAAAGCCACGGCATGAATATCAGAACCACGGCATAGACAGCCGCTGGTGGCCCATTATGGATGTATAACAGCGCCAGTGCACCAAACCAGAACCCGATGAAGAGCGCCCCGGTATCGCCCAGAAAAATACGAGCGGAAGGCAGGTTTAAGGGTAAAAACCCAATCAGCGCTACCAGTATGGCCAGCGCCATCAACCCAGCGGTGCTGTTACCCGCATCCATCGCCAACAGTGCCAAAAAAGCGGCGGCAATAATGCTGCTGCTGGTGATCAGGCCATCGGCACCATCCATAAAATTGGCTGCATTACTGAGTACAAAAATCCATAATGCGGTTCCGGCAAGAGCCAGATAAAACGGCAGGGTGATCTGTGCGTGGTCCAAAGTGAAGGATGTGACCGGGCCCAGATAAAGGGTCGCGCCAAGAGACAAGAGCGCCAGTAACAAAAATTTAAGTTTCGCCGGCAGATCGCGTAGATCATCATAGAGCCCCAGCATACCGGTTGTTAGCGCCAGAACCATCAGCGCGATGATTGGGCGCGACAATGCACCCAGGCCCGGGTCCAGCGCGGCAATAACCAGCATAACCACAGTACCGGCCATGATCCCCAACCCCCCGGCCTTGGGGGTGGAAACCCTGTGTAGTGAGCGATCGTTAGGGTGATCCAGCACCCGCCATTTCATCACCATATTGGTGACCAGAAAGGCCATGATGGTGCCCAGGATCAGGCCAAGGATAATGGGAAAATTCAAGGACATTCGGTTACGATCCTTAGTTTCATAGACAGGTCACGCGGTGAGGTGTTGTGCCAAAAGGATGCCGGAAATATTATCCGGTTTCAAATGCTATTCATGGTTCAAACGCCATTGCCACAGCGATCCGTTGCGTCTTGTAAAGTTTTTTTACGAAATAGGCTATTGACCCATATGCTGAAAACGGATGATCGCCGGGCCAAGAATGACCACAAATAATACGGGTAAAAAGAATATAATCATCGGTACCGTCAGTTTGGCTGGCAAGGCGGCGGCCTTTTTTTCAGCCTGCGCCATGCGCATGTCACGGTTTTCCTTGGCCATTATGCGTAAAGATGCGCCCAATGGTGTACCATAACGCTCAGCCTGGATCAGTGATGTGGCTACGGCTTTAACCCCCGGGTGATTGGTGCGCAAGGCCAGGTTTTCATAGGCCTGTCGCCGTTCGCCCAGATAGCTCAACTCTGCAGTGGTCAGGGACATTTCCTCGGCCAGCTCTATGGAGTTTGAGCCAATTTCGGCGGCGACTTTCTGAAAGGCCGCCTCGATTGACATGCCGGCCTCGACGCAGATCAAGAGCAGATCCAGGGCATCCGGAAAGGCCCGCATAATAGATTCGCGGCGTTTTTGCGCCACATTGGAAAGATAGAGCGCTGGCGCGTAATAACCGCCCAAAGCCAGGCCCAGCGCCATAGCAAGGCGCGTAATCGGTGGTTTACCCATATCATTGAGAAAAAACAGGTAAAGTGCGCCCAATGCAAAAAGTATGATCGGCATGATCATACGCAGAAAATAAAACGTCATCACCGGCCCCTGACCACGAAGGCCGGCCTGCATAAGCTTGGTTTGAAGGCCGCTGTCTTCAAGAAGTTTTTGCAGGTTCAGCGCCCCAACAACATCGGTAATGAAGCCCTTGGATTCACCGCGAATATTGGCCTGTTTTTTTTCCAGTGCGGCACGGTTTAGCTTGCGCAATTGTTCCCGGCGATTGGACACGGATTTCAACCTTCCGGCAAATTTATTACCGGCAAGAAGTGGAGAAATCAGCGTTACTACAGTGGTAAATACGGCCAATGCCGCTAGTATGGAAACGGCCATTTGCGGATCGGTCAGCGTGTTGATCAATTTGTCCATTACGGCCCTCCCTCAAAAATTAAAGGCGATCATGCGGCTCATGACAAAAATCCCAAGCCCCATCCAGATGCCAGCTCCCGCCAGCATCAGGCGGCCAAAATCTTCAGTAAACATCAGACTCATATAGGCTGGGGTGGTCAGATAAACGATCAGCATGACCAAAGGCGGCAGCGAGCCGATAATGCCGGATGACGCTTTGGCTTCGGATGACAGGGCACCGATTTTTTCCCGCATCATTTTGCGTGCCCGCAACACGGTGGAAAGATTGCTCAGGGCTTCGGCAAGATTGCCGCCGGTTTTTTGCTGAATGGTCAAAACAATGGTGAAAAAGTTTAACTCCGACAAAGGCATACGCTCGTACATTTTTGCCAGACCATGCCCCAGCTCCACCCCGACCGACATACCTTCGATCAATTTTTTAAACTCTGGTCCAACCGGGGCCGGAGCCTCGCGGGCAATGATTTTCAGGCATTCATTCAGGGGCAGGCCGGATTTGATACCGCGAACAATAATGTCTATGGCATTGGCAAATTCGAGGCTGAATTTCTTGACCCGGCGCTTGCGTACAAAGCCTAAAAACCAGCGGGGCAGACCAAACCCAGCCCCAAAGGCAAAAGCCAGCGCAGTCATAGGTGGTTGCCCGGTGAGAAACAAAATCAACAAAACAATCGTGCCAATCACCAGGGAGGCCACATAAAAGGTGGCCGGAGAAAATGAAAAACCGGCCTGGCGAATGCGCGATTTCAGGGTGAAGGTGCGCTTGCGCTGTTCCTTCTGGTGCTGGTCCAGATCTTTTAAGGTTTCCTGTAATTGCTTGCGCCGCGTGCTGGCCTGATCCAGGGCCGAAATTTTTCGCTTGCCACGCTTCATCTGGTCGCGGGGGTTCAAGGATCGCAGGCGGATGGAATTGGCCCGGCTGTTATTGCTGCCGGCAAAAACCCAGCCCAGCCCGGCAACGCTGATAAAAGCGAGGGCGGCGATCAGAAAAACGGCGCTGTTGCCCATTTATACCTCCGCCTCGTCCAGAGCCTCGGCCAGTTCTTTTTCCAACCCATAATAGCGTACCCGGTCCCAAAAGGCGGGCCGGGCAATGCCGGTCGAGCGGTGTTCGCCAGCAATTTTACCGTTCTCATCCTCGCCATCGATTTCATAGACAATAATATCCTGGGTGACGATCACATCGCCTTCCATTCCCAGCACTTCGGAAATGTGGGTAATGCGTCGCGAACCATCGCGCAGGCGTGCGGCCTGAATAACCACATCAATGGACCCGGCGATCATCTCGCGGATGGTACGAGAAGGCAGACTGAACCCACCCATGGTGATCATGCTTTCCAGCCGGGAGAGGGCCTCGCGCGGGCTGTTGGCGTGCAGCGTACCCATAGAGCCATCATGCCCGGTGTTCATGGCTTGTAACAAATCAAAGGCTTCGGCCCCGCGCACCTCGCCCACAATAATGCGTTCGGGGCGCATGCGCAGACAGTTTCTAACCAGATCAGTCATGGTGACCTTGCCCGATCCTTCCAGATTGGCCGGGCGGGTTTCCAGACGCACCACATGGGGCTGTTGCAATTGCAATTCCGCCGCATCTTCACAGGTAACCACCCTTTCTGCCGGATCAATATAGGCGGTCATACAGTTCAGCAGCGTAGTTTTACCCGAGCCGGTACCGCCGGAGATCAAAACATTACAGCGACAGGCCCCGATCACCCCCAGCACCCGGGCGGCGGCGGGAGATACCGAGCCAAACTTGACCAGGTCCTGCATGGTCAGCTTATCTTTTTTAAATTTTCGAATAGTCAGGGTCGGGCCATCCAGGGCCAAAGGTGGCGCAATGACATTGACCCGCGAGCCGTCGGCAAGGCGGGCATCACAAATGGGGCTGGATTCGTCCACCCTGCGGCCAACCTGGCTGACAATACGCTGGCAGATATTCATCAACTGGCTATTATCACGAAAGCGCACATTGGTTTTTTCAACCTTGCCGGCGACTTCGATAAAGACGTTATTGGCCCCGTTGACCATAATGTCGGCAATGTCATCGCGGGCCAGCAAAGGTTCCAGCGGGCCATATCCCAGCACATCATGGCAAATGTCCTGCAGAAGGCTTTCCTGTTCCGCAATCGACATCACCACGTTTTTGATGGAGATAATCTCGGAAACAATATCGCGGATCTCTTCGGCGGCGCTGTTTTGGTCCAATTGTGCCAATTGCCCCAGATCGATGGTGTCGATCAGCGCATTAAAAATCATTGTCTTGATGGCATAATATTCTTCGGATCTCGCCGCCGGAGCCGGGGCCGGTTTTTTCTTTACCGGCTCACTGATCTTGGCCCGTTTGATCGGCGCGCGCGCTTCATCTTTGGGGGCAATTTTCGCCGTTGGAGCAGATTGACTACCCTCAGGACTGGCCACAGGAGGACTTTGTTTCTGGTCTGCAAAATTTGACCCGGCGCGTTTACCAAACATGGTATCCTAGCCCCGACCCAGTATTTTTTGCAAAAAACTGCGCCTGTGCGGGGCGCAAGGGTGCCCGGTGAGCAGGCCTGCAAGGTGGCTCATGCCTTCGGCGGCT
The DNA here is from genome assembly GCA_002733485.1 of Robiginitomaculum sp. Taxonomy (GTDB): domain Bacteria; phylum Pseudomonadota; class Alphaproteobacteria; order Caulobacterales; family Maricaulaceae; genus Robiginitomaculum_B. The sequence goes on along the minus strand of NVVU01000020.1, from coordinate 31,057 downwards.
TTACTGTCGGCTTTGACCTCCTGGATCATCTGTCCGTTATTGGCCGCTTCGCCAAAAATCTGTGGCTCAAAAGGCAAGACCAGGACCGGCTCCGCCCCCAGGGCATCGGCAAAATCCTTGATCGGGATTTCGGGGCGTTTGGGTACGCCGACCTGATTAACGACAATCTTTGGTGGCTCATCATTGCTGCGACTGGCCTTGGCCAGATCATACAGGTTTTTGGCGTTGCGCAGGCTGGCCAGATCGGGTGAGGCGACAATAATAATTTCATCGGCGGCAAACAGGGTGGATTTTACCCAGCGAGACCAGATGTGCGGCAGATCCAGAATAACATGGGGCACGGTGGCGCGCACTTGTGAGATCACGGTTTCATAGGCGGCGGGGTCTAGCTCCCATTCCTTGTCCAGCGTGGCCGGGGCAGTAAAAATAGAAAGATTTTCAGTGCATTTGGTAAGGAGACGTTCCAGCAAAACATCATCGACGCGCCCCGGTTCGGCCAGAGCATCGCCAATATTACTATTGCTCTCCTGATTAAAATCCAGCCCTGCCGTACCAAAGGATAAATCCAGATCCATAATGATGGTGCCGGCTTTGGCACCTTCGGAGATCTGCCAGGCGACATTATGTGCCAATGTAGAGGCTCCGACGCCCCCTTTGGCCCCGATAAACGCGGTAACCTTGCCGGCAAAAGGCTGGTCCGGGTCCACATAAATATCAGCAATGGAGTGGATCAGTTGCAAGGAGGTCAGGGGCGGCACCAGATAATCGCTAATGCCGCGACGGATCAGCTGTCGATACAGACCCACATCGTTGGCGGCCCCGATTATGATCACTTTGGTGCCGGCATCACAAACATTGGCCAGTTCTTCGAGTTGTTCAAAAAGGGCGGCCCCGCGCATGCCCGATTCGATCAAAATCAGATTGGGGGTGTTTTCGTCGTGATAATGCTCAATGGCTTCGGGCAGGCCACCAAGGCTGGCCTGTACATGAGCCCGGGCCAGACGCCGGTCCAGAGCGGCGCTGCCGATCATGGCAACGGTATCGGGCCGTTCGCAAAAGGCCCGGATTGAAATTTGTGGTACCGGCTGGTCAACGCCGTTAATCGCGCCGGCAGGGGCAGGATCTTCCACGATCATCGGTTCTTCAACCGTTGTTGCATCGGCATATCCAAAGGCTGGCAACTCATCGGCAACCATCGCCGGTGGTGGAGGAAAGCCCGGTGTCAATTCATCGTTATTCGCCGCACCCACTGCATCCGCAGTCTCATCCAGACGCAGTTCTTCAGGCAAAACAAAAGGTTCTGTCGGGTCAAAATCGTCATCAAAGTCATAAGCGTCAGACATGGTTAAACGGGGTTCTTTCCTTGTGGGTATTGGTGTTAATTAACGGCACTGGAGACGGTGCCTTTTTCATCGGCGGTGCGTTTACCGCTGGTGGCCTCACCGGCGATATATTTGTCCATGACGGTCTGGCGGCGCGCCGTTGAGGCAGGCTCGGTGGCGCGAGGGCGCACCAGATCATAAGGGTTGGCGATCATGGCGGCGGTATTGGTTGCCAGCGCACAGCCAAAATTATCGGATTCGTTGTTCCCCGGATGGATGACCAGATTGCGCCAGCGGCCATCACACCCCTGCGCCCTTGCCTCGTAACGGGTGAAGGAAAGCAATAAAGGTGACCCGGTGGTACCACTGGCCTGATAACGCCCTTTTGCAATTACGGCCCAGTCAATACCGGCCTCAAACAGGATTTTCCGGGTTTGTTGTATGGCCCGCCCGGCCACAATGCTGGTATCCGCACCCTGAGGGGCGGAAATAGCCAGCGGACCATAGCCATGATCCAGATAGGCAGCGGCATAGCCATGTAATTTGCGTTTTTGCGCTTCGGTCAGACCGGCCATATTGGGGGCCAGAGCCAGGCTCAGGTTTTCCTGGGTTTGCTGGACCGTGATTTTGTGCTGGTCGCCGGGCAGGCCCCAGGGGGTTTTGGGGGCGGTACCACAGGCACCAAGGCCCAAAAAGAGAGCCCCGCCAAGAAGCGCTTTAAGGGTGCGATTGCTTAGATAATGTCGCATCTGTGCTTCCTCTTTATTCCAGAACATAGCCAACGGGTCCGTTCCAGCGCCGGCCATCAGCCTTGGTGCCGGGGGCGCGATATACCTTGTTCAAACGACCAAACAGGATGGTGCCAAGATCCGAAGCGCTGGAATATCCATCCGCCGGGGTGGCCAGTGCGTCCGGGTGGGTCGGGTCCACCAGATAGGGGGTGACCATGATCACCAGCTCGGTTTCATCATTCTGGTAATCGCGCGAGCGAAACAGCGCCCCCAGAATCGGTAAATCCTTGGCCCCGGGAACGCCCTCCAGCGCCTGTTTGGTTTTTTCCTGTATGAGGCCGGCAATAACCATGGAGCCGCCCGATGGCAGTTCCACCGTGGTTTCGGCGCGACGTACTTTCAATGCTGGCAGGATCAAACCCGGGACGGTACTGATGACATTGCCGTTGGCGTCGGTTACCGGCTGGCTGCTTAACTGCAAGGCCCCTTGGGTGGTCAGCTCGGAAACTTCGGTCGAAATTTTTAAGGATATACGCCCCTTGCTGATCACCAGAGGCGTAAAGCCCAGGCCAACGCCGAACTTTTTGTATTCAACGGTGATATTGCCATCGCGGTCACGGCCCACGGGCACGGGAAACTCGCCGCCGGCCAGAAAGTTTGCCGATTCGCCGGTAATCGCGGTCAGGTTTGGTTCGGCCAGCGTGCGCACCAGACCGACACGCTCCAGCGCGCTGATCCCCGCGCCAATGGAGGATTGCTGTACGCCCTGGCGAAARTTGGTATAGCCAATCGAGCCGGACGTGCCACCCAGCGCGCGTCCGGCCAGCGAAAACGCATTATTGGTGGCCAGGGCCGCCGTGGTACCAAAACTGCCCGGAATAACGGTTTGGAAAATGGCGTTGCCAAACTGGTCCAGCACCGGCACGCCGTTTTCCAACAGGGGCTTGGCGATGGGGGCCATGAAATTACCAAAAGAGATCGAGCCGGAAAGGTTAATGCCCAATTGCTTGACCAGAGAGCGTTGCATTTCCACAACGCGCACTTTCAGCAAGACCTGTCCCTTGCCCTGAATGGTCAGCAAGGAGAGCACGTTTTCAGGGTTGTCGACACTCTGTCGGGCGATTTTCAGCACTGAATCGGCGGTGCCCGCATCGGGAACCGTGCCCGACAGAATAAGGTTGTCGCCCATGGGCCGAATTTTTACCCGCGCCCGGGGCAACAGGGCGGCAATGGTTCTGCTCAGGCCGCGCACATCCTGGGCGACGGTAATCTCCAGATTAAGAATCTGATTGCCTTTGCTGTCAAAGAAAAAGGCATTGGCCTGTCCCTGTTTTATCCCCAGTATATAAATTCGYCGGGGGGTGCGGATTACCGCATCGACGATTTTGGGATTAGAAACCAGAACATCGCGCGCATCGATAGGCAGCTCGATCACGGCGGCCTTGTTCAGTGGCAAGTCCAGAGACTGTGATACCAGACCATGGCCGCCAATATCCACTTTGACATGGCGTAGCGAGGCTTCACCGGCAAGGGCGGTCGGGGCGTGGGCCAGGCCCAGCGCCATGAGGCAGGAAGCAAGAATACGGGATTTTGAGAGGACGCTCATGCTTATTGGTCCTTCAAGGCGAGCTTGGTGGACTGCCCATAGCGATAGACGATGACGGCTCTTTCCTTGCGGGCGGTACGGGTAGCATGGCTCTGCGCGCCCCTTTGGGTGATGGGCAGGGCATCGGCCACACTGCGCAGGGCCAGCGATAAATTGCCGCTGGCTTCGGCCAGGGCCAGTAATTCCGCATCATTGCGGTTTAAGGCCAGGGTGGCGGTCGAACCAATGACCACCTCCTCGTCTTCTACCTGTTTGAAACTTTGATCAATGGCCAGTACCCGCACATTATCCAGTATGGTTCTGGCGAAATACCCTTCGGAACTTTCACTATTGCGATTGCTTTGCCGTTCCTGAGTGAGCAGCACATCCACCCGGTCATTGGGCAGAATAAAGCCGCCCGCTCCGGTTTCTACGGATATACGCACCGATACCGCCCGCATGCCGGGGGCTAGCACCGCTGCCATAAAACCGGCATCACCGGGGTTGACCAGCTTGCGATCGGAAACTGGCTCGCCGGCGGCAATATTGGTGCGGGCGATGGCACCGGCGTAATTTTGCAGGGCATCGGCATTTTTTTTCTGTGTAATGAAGGCGTCATTGAGCGCTTCAACCGGCCATTCCTGCCAGGATAACTCTTCGGGGGTGATGCGGCGGCCCACGGCAATGTTGCGTCTGGCCACCAACACCTGTTCTACGGCGGCTTTAGTTGTATTCACGGGGACTTCGGCAATGGCCCGGGGTTCGGGCTGGCGCGTAAGATTGCGAGCCATCAGCGCGGCCCCCACCGCCGCCATGCCAGCGATGACAAGAACGATAATCCTGCCAGGATTCATCTGAACACTCCCTCGTGCAAATCGCACGTGTACAGAAATGACCAGAAAGTCCTCAAAGCATGGTTAACAAAACCTCATCCAAGCGCACTGGCGGTAAGAAAAAGTGAAGTTTCTGGAAACGCCAGCAGCGCTCCGGCGCAAATGCCGATGCCATAAGGCACATCACCGCCATCCTTGAGCAGCCGCGCTGACCATTTCCAGCTCTCCAGATGGGATGGCATAGGGTATTTGCGGGCCAATAACAGCACAATCGTTAACACTCCACCGGCGATGGCGGCATAGGCGGCAAACATTAAAACATCCGGCCAGCCCATCCACAGGGCGGCGGCAGCGAACAACTTGGCATCGCCGCCACCGACCCAGTTTAGCGCAAACATGGCAACGGTGAGCGACAGCGCGCCAAAGCCCACCAGGACATGCAAACCAATGTCATGCCAGCTCATGCCGCTTAGCGGTGCAACGAAGATAAACAGGATCATTAAAACCCCCGAAACCCAGTTCGGTATCGTCATGGTGGCGGTGTCATAAAACGCCGCCGTCAGCATGGTGAGGGCAAAACCCATAAACAGAAGGGATAACATGGGGTACTCCTGACAGCAGATACGCGCATTTTATGCCAAGGTTTGCGTTAACGCCCTATTGCCAACGACGATATTGGCATGAAAAAAGGCCGCCCCTTTCAGGACGGCCTGTTCTCATCTCAAAAGCCGGTTGGCTTATTTCATCGCATCAGCGACTTGCTGGAACTTGGTCGAGGCATTAGAGCCTAGTGACGTTACAGCGCCAATAATGACCACGGCAATCAGGGCGGCAATCAGGCCATACTCAATGGCGGTAGCACCAGATTCGTCCTTGAAAAAACGTGTTGCAAACTTGTTCATAATCATTCTCCCGTTTGTTGCTAGCGACAATGGATCGCTAGAGCTCTGTCGGCTCTTTGTTGCGAACCTTGGGATGACCATAGCCGGGCCGCTTTAACGGGCGTTTAAATGAGTTGGTTATTTTTTTGTGAATGTGACCCGTGGGTATTTCGATAAAACCCGCGTGGATGAGTTTACCTTTTCTTTAGAAAGTCTTCACCAGTTCAGCGCATGATTCCGTTTTGATCAATTGGCTTCACCAAAGGTATACCCATGTTACGTTTCATGGTTTTCGGCTTATTATTGTCTGTCCTGCTTTGTACGCCTTTGCAGGCTCAGGAGACACAGGAAGGTTTTACCGTTGAGGTCGACAAGGCTAAAATCATGCGTCTTCCCCGTTCTGTTTCGGCAGTGATTATCGGCAATCCGGCCATTGCCGATGCCACGGTGCATGATGACCGTCTGTTGCTGATCACCGGCAAAATCTTTGGGGGCACCAATATTATTGCGCTGGATGCCCGTGGCAATGTAATCGTCGAACGCGATATTCAGGTCAGCGCCCCCAAAATGGCGGCTATTACCTATTATCGCGGCGGCCAGCAACGCTCATTTACCTGCGCAGGCACCTGCGAACCAACTCCCAGCATTGGCGATGACAAGGATTATTTTAATACTTTGCTCAAACAGCAAAAAAGCAAATCAGAGCAGGGCAAGGATGCGGCCCTGTCTGATTAGCTTTTCTTCATCCCGATTTTAATCAGATAGATTTACGCCGGGCATTGGCCAGAGCGTCCAGCGCTGCGGTGGCACTTTCGGGACCCCGGCGGCGGCGGCGTGATTGTGGCTGATAGGCCTGGCTGGCATGGGCATCGCAATAGGGCGAGCTGGCCTTTGACTTGCGTCCGCAAAAGCGAAAATTCTGATCTGTCGGATCACCAATTGGCCATTTGCAAATATGGTTGGTCAGGGTCAGCACCGTGGCAAATTCGCCGCTGGGCAAGGGGGTTGGTTCCAATGGCGGCGGCGCAATGGGGGCCTCGCGATTGACAACCGGCGTGGTGGCACTGGTTCGCGGCGCGCTGGCAGTAACGCGGGGCTTGGGCGCCGGTTTTGCCCGTGGTCGCGGCGGACGTGACGGGGTGGCCCGGCCCGATAGTTTCAGGCGGTGCACCTTGCCAATAATGGCATTGCGGGTCACACCTTCACCCATTTGCTTGGCGATCTGACTGGCGCTAAGGCCCTCCGTCCAGAGCTTTTTTAACGTCTCGACCCGATCTTCCGTCCATGCCATTCCAGTCTCCCTCACCGTATCACTACTAGATATAGTATTTCGAGCGCCCTTAGGCCCTCCCCAATGCTATATATCGTATACCACGGCGGCTCACATACAAGATGCAGGCGTGAGCTATTCACAGGTTTCTATATGTTGTGGGTAACTTTTCTCAATCCAGTAAAATTCTGTCTATGGTCAAAAAACTCCACATAGTACGATTGTCGCGCCTTGCGGATCGGCATACAAGGCGGTTATGCATACTCATACACAACAAACTGCAGCCCAGCAATTTCCCGTTCGCCGCATTGGCCTGATCAATGGTCTCGGGCTGTGGACGCTTTATGTCAAAGAGGTTCGCCGCTTTGCCAAGGTTGGCTTTCAGACCGTCCTGGCTCCGGTGGTTTCAACGCTCTTGTTTCTGTTGGTCTTCACTCTGGCCTTTGGCGACCTTCGTCCGGCGGTGAACGGCGTGGCGTTTAACCAGTTTCTGGCCCCCGGCCTGATCATAATGGGCATATTGAACAATGCCTTTGCCAATTCATCCTCATCCTTGATTGTGTCCAAGGTGCAGGGCAATGCGGTTGATTTTCTGATGCCACCCTTGTCGGCGGCCGAGCTGTCCATTGCCTTTATCGGCGGGGCGGCAACCCGGGGGCTGGTGGTGGGGACGGCAACCATTCTTTGTATCTGGCCGTTTATGAGCATCTCCATAGCCCATCCTCTGGTGGCCTTCTGGTTTGCGTTGAACGCGGCCTTGATGATGGGCATGGTGGGCCTGCTGGCCGGCATTTATGCCCAGCGTTTTGATCACCTTTCTGCCGTGCAAAACTTTATCCTTCTGCCGCTGACGTTTTTGTCCGGGACGTTTTATTCGATCAAAATCCTACCGCAAATTTTCCAGCAACTGAGCGCCTTCAATCCGTTTTTCTATCTCATAGACGGGTTTCGTTATGGGTTTACCGGCGTTGCGGATGGCTCGATTGTTCGTGGCGTTGTTTTTGTCGGCGTCATCAATATTGTGTTGGCCATTGTCTGTTATGCAATCCTGCGTTCCGGCTGGCGTCTGAAAACCTGAATTTTATATCTCGCGTTTCTCTAACAGGAGTATTGTCATGACCTCACATCTTATCCCAACCTATGCGCCACCGGACCTGGTATTCGAGCGTGGCGAAGGCGTCTGGCTTTATGATGCCAAGGGGGATGCCTGGCTGGATTTTATTGCCGGGATTGCGGTGGATTGTCTGGGGCATTGCCATCCGGCTTTGGTCAAGGCGCTGGACGATCAGGCGCATAAACTTTGGCATTTGTCCAACATGTTTGAGGTTCCGGCGCGAGAGGAACTGGCCCGGCGCTATTGCGAGGGGAGCTTTGCCGATCTGGTCTTCTTTACCAATTCCGGCACCGAGGCCATTGAAGGTGCTTTAAAGGCGGCGCGCAAGTATCACGCCGCCAGAGGCGATGAGGACCGCATCGAAATTGTGACCTTTCAGGGGGCGTTTCACGGGCGCTCTTACGGGGCGATCAATGCCGGCGGCAATCCAGCCTATATGAAGGGCTTTGGCCCGCTGATGGAAGGCTTTACCCAGATTGCCTTTGCCGATGAAGCGGCGGCCAAGGCGGCCATTACCAGTAAAACCGCAGCGGTGCTGATCGAGCCAGTGCAGGGCGAGGGCGRTTTGCGCGCGGCCCCCGATGAATATCTGCRCCTGTTGCGGGATTTGTGCAACGAGACCGGCGCGCTCCTGATTTATGATGAAATCCAATGTGGCGCCGGGCGTACCGGCAAAATGTTTGCCCATGAATGGTCCGGTGCCCAGCCTGATATTATGGCCGTGGCCAAGGGCGTTGGCGGCGGCTTTCCGCTGGGCGCATGGCTGACTACCAAGGCTGCTGGCGAACACATGGTGGTGGGCACTCATGGTTCCACCTATGGCGGCAACCCTTTGGCCATGGCGGTGGGCATTGCGGTCTGGGATGAGATCATGAAGCCCGGCTTTCTGGATCATGTGATGCAAATGGGCCAGTTTCTGAAACAGCAAATGGCCGGCCTGGCCGACACCTATCCCGACATGATCGAGGATGTGCGTGGCAAGGGGCTGCTCTGCGGCATCAAGCTGAAAGATCCCTATGTCAATCGCGCGGTTATGGGGCTGGCGCGTGATCGTGGCCTGCTTAGCGGCGCGGCTGGCGATAACGTCCTGCGCATGGCGCCACCTTTGATCATCACCGAGGAGCATGCCCGCAAGGCCATTTCAGTGCTGGACGAAGCGCTGGCGGCGGCGCGCAAGAAGGGCTAATCTGATGCGCCATTTTCTGGATATTGCCGATATTGCAGCGGCGGACTTAAAGGCGATACTGGCCGATGCGGCGGCGATGAAAGCGGCGCGCAAAGGCTTGCCCAAAGGCACGCTGGATCCCGATCCGGCTTTGCCGGGGCGGGCGCTGGCCATGATATTTGAAAAAAGCTCAACCCGCACCCGGGTGTCCTTTGATATGGCGATCCGACAGCTTGGCGGCTCGTCCCTGGTTCTGAATGCGGCCGATATGCAATTGGGGCGGGGCGAAAGCATCCCGGATACCGCGAAGGTGTTGTCGCGCTTTGTCGATGCGGTGATGATCCGCGCCAATGCCCATGAGGATGTGACAGAGTTTGCGCATTTTAGCGATGTGCCGGTCATTAACGKKCKKACCRATMGNYMRMACNSYGYGCCWSATCGNSGCWGAYCTGTTGACCTTGCAGGAACATTTTGGCGATCTTGGCGGCCTGAAGCTCGCCTGGGTGGGCGATGGTAATAATGTGGCGGCCAGCTTTATTCATGCGGCGGTWRAGCTRGGMTTTGAACTKAACCTTGGYTGCCCCGATGGYTATGCRCCKCGCGARGATGATCTGGCCTATGCCACCAATTCCGGGGCGAAGGTTGAACTGACCACCGACCCCCGTGCGGCGGTGGAYGGGGCCGATGTGATTATTGCCGATACSTTTGTTTCCATGGGCGATGCCGATGCGAACAAGCGGCTGGYTGACCTGGCCCCCTATAGCGTCACGGAAGATCTGATGGCGCTGGCCAAACGTGAGGCGGTGTTTTTGCATTGTCTGCCGGCACACCGGGGCGAGGAGGTATCGGCGGCGGTAATCGACGGGCCGCAATCTTTGGTATTTGACGAGGCCGAAAACCGCCTGCATGGGCAAAAAGCCGTTTTAAAATGGTGCTTTGCCGGATGAGTGACGCAGTRGAGGCGTTGGGCACGCAAGATGATCAGGTGGTTCCGTTTGCGCTTGAAAACCGCCCTGTGCGGGGACGCATGGTGCGTCTGGGGCCGGTGCTGGATGATATTCTGGGTGCCCATAATTATCCCGAGCCGGTGGCGGCGCTTCTGGGCGAGGCGGTATTGATCGCCGTACTGGCCGGATCATCCTTGAAATTTGATGGCCGTTTGATCATTCAGGTCAGCGGCGATGGGCCGGTCTCATTGGTGTTGGCCGATTATTCCACCACTGGCGGGGTGCGTGGTTATGCGCGTTATGATGAAACCGCTTTGCAAAGCCTGAAAGGCTTATCGCCGGATCTGGGCCAGTTGGTGGGCAAGGGGCGTTTCGCCCTGACCATTGATCCGGGCGCGGCGGCCGAGCGTTACCAGGGTGTGGTAGCGTTGGAAGGGGCCTCTTTGAACGCCAGTGCCGTGCGCTATTTTGACAGTTCGGAACAGGTGCCCACTCGCCTGAGCGCCACCATTGCGCGTCTGACCCATGGGGACGGCACGCAAAGCTGGCGCGGCGGCGGCGCGATTATGCAATTGATTGCGGGGCAAAGCAGCAATGATGATGCCAGAGACGAAGACTGGGATCATGCCAGCGCCCTGTTTGAGACCATCAGCGCGGACGAGCTGACCGATCCACAGCTCAGCACGGGCACCTTGCTCTATCGTCTGTTTCACGAAGACGGGGTGCGTATTTTTGAGGCCTCAGCCCTGCATAAACGCTGTCCCTGTACGCCGGATTATCTGAAATCTATCCTCAGCCAGTTTCCCCCCGAAGAGCATGACAGTATGACCGAGGAGGACGGGCGCATCCGCATGACCTGCGCCTTTTGCTCAAAAGATTTTTTCTTCACACCTGAGGAAATCGCCTAACTTACCCAGAAGCGCGGCGTGAATAATACCAATACGGTAAACAGTTCCAGCCGCCCGACCAGCATGGTGAGCGATAAGACCCATTTGGCAAAGTCAGGCAGGGATGAGAAATTTCCCGCCGGGCCAACCACATCACCAAGCCCCGGGCCAACATTGCCCATGGCCGTGGCGGCACTGGAAAGCGCGGTAGCTGTATCCAGCCCGGCAAAGGACAGCGCCAGTCCGGCAATAGCAAAACAGGCAAAATAGACAAAGAAAAAATCATAAACCGAAAACAGCGCACTTTGTGGCAATGGCACTCCGTCATAGCGCAGTGGGCTGACCAGATGGGGGCTGGCCATGCGCCGCACAAAAGCGCGCAGACCCTCAATGGCCACCTGAAAGCGGAAGATTTTAATGCCACCGGACATGGATCCGGCGCAACCGCCAACAAACATCAATACAAAAAATAACGGTCCCAATGCTGGTGCCCAGAGCTGAAAATCCCCTAAGGCATAGCCGGTGCCGGTGACCATGGAGATGACGTTAAACGCAGCCAGCCGCAGCGCATTTTCGCTGTAATTCTCGCCGACCATGACCAGATAGATCGTAACGCCACTGATCAGCACCAATAACAGAATTAAAAAGCCGCGCACTTGTGCGTTTTTAAAGAGAGCCGCCGGGTTGCCCCGCGCCGCCAGAATGTAAATGGCAAAGGGCAGCGCCCCCAGCACCATAAAAATATTGGCGGCAATATCGGCACCACCGCTGGCATAGGCCGCAAAAGAGGCATCCGAATTGGCGAATCCCCCAGTAGCCAGGGTGGTCATGGAGAGGCAAACGGCGTCAAAGGCCGAAATACCCAGCATCCAATAGACCCCTGCACAAAGGATTGTCAGGCCCAGATAGGCCGCGCCAATACCAATGGCGATGGCCTGGGCGCGCGGCAGGATTTTGCCCATAGGCTCAAACCATTCGGCGCGAAACAATTGCATGCCGCCAACCCGCAACATCGGCAACACCGCCATGGCGATGACGATAATACCAATCCCCCCCAGCCATTGCAGGATCGCCCGCCACAACAATATGCCCTTGGGCAGATCATCCAGACCGCTCATCACCGTTGACCCGGTGGTAGTCAGGCCGGACATGCTTTCAAAATAGGCATCGGCAAAAGACAGCGGCGTCTGGCTCAGCATAAAGGGCAGGGTGGCAAAGGCCGCCATCACTACCCAGGAAACCGTGGTCAGGATAAAGGCGGCTCGCAAATTCATGCGCAATTTACCACCGCGCGCCACCAGCATTAAAATCGCCCCGGCAAATAGCGTCAGCGCCGAGGCGGTGGCAAAGCTGCGCCATTCATCCGACCCGGTGACAAAATCGGCTATCATCGGGGGCAGCATGAATGTCCCCAGCAGGATCAACAAGGCACCAATAATCAAAGAGACGGAGCGCGCGCTATTCATGGGGATCTAATGCTTGCTGGCGGTGTCATGGGGGCTGTCCAGAGAAAAAAGCGGGATGAGGGCACGAAACGGTACGCCGGTATTGCCCTGCATTTCATAATAGCCTTCCATCAGGCCCGATGGCGTCGTTAAAGGGGCACCCGAAGTATAGCGCCAGGATTGCCCCGGCGCCAGCACCGGCTGTTCTCCCACCACACCGGGGCCAAAGACCTCATCAACATGGCCATTGGCATCGGTTATGCGCCAATACCGGTTGAGCAATTGCACTGTCATATCGCTGTGGTTTATGATCTCCACCTGATAGGCCCAGACAAACCGCCCCTCCAATACGCTGGAGCGCTCATCCAGAAAAAACGGCTCGACGCGAACCTGTATGCCATTGGTGGTCTTTTCCCAGGTCATGATCTTATCTCTATCTGGTTTTCATTGATCATCAAGCGCTTGCGCCACGGGAACGAATCGCGTCTGCTTCGCCCGGCATAGTGGCCAACATACAGGCAGGGTTAAAATGAGCACGGCCAAAATTCTTGCAGACCGGCAAATCCGCGCCTGTGTTGATGATAACATCATTAAATTTCAGACCCCGCTGGATGGGGACCAGATCCAGCCGGCCAGCATGGATCTGCGTCTGGGGTACACTGCCTATCGTCTGCGCGCCAGCTTTCTGCCCGGGCAAAGCGTGGCGGTAAAATCGCGCCTTAGCGCCCCTCTGGTGATGCATAAAATTGACCTTTCCCCGGGGGCGGTACTGGAAACCGGGTGTATTTATCTGGTGCCATTACAGGAAACCCTGAACCTGCCGGGCGATGTTTGCGCACGCACCAACCCCAAAAGCTCGACCGGGCGCATTGATGTGTTCACCCGGGTGATCACTGATGGGGCCACCGCGTTTGATACCATTGCGCCCGGCTATCGGGGCGGGTTGTGGCTGGAGATCAGCCCGCGAACATTCTCCATACTGGTGCGCCCCGGCGACCGGTTGGCGCAAATCCGTCTACGGCGTGAAGGCGATGCCACTGCGTCGCGCGCGGTCGGCCGCTCGCTGGATGTATCGCTGGCGCTCAGCCCGGATACGCTGGTGGGCTATCGGGCCAAACGCCATGCCGGGGTGCTGGATTTGCGCGCCATTGGCGGCCATGACCCCCGTGATTTTTGGGAGGCGCTCAGCCCACGGGCGGGCCAGTTGATCCTGGATCCCGGTGAATTTTATATTCTGGCCTCCAAAGAGGCCATCTGCATTCCCCCCGGCGAGGCCGCCGAAATGGCCCCTATTGCGCCGGAAATCGGTGAATTTCGCGTCCATTATGCCGGCTTTTTTGACCCGGGTTTTGGCTATGACGGGGCCGGCGGCAAAGGCGCCAAGGCGGTGCTGGAAGTACGCGGCCGCGATGTGCCGTTCATCCTTGAGGACGGCCAAACGGTGGCCAAACTGGTGTTCGAGCCTATGAGCCAAACCCCAGCCGCGCTTTATGGCGGCACTGGCTCCAACTATCAGGGTCAGGGTTTGAAACTCTCCAAGCTGTTCGGGAACTGGGCGTAGGGGTCAGCTCCGGCTCATTGTTTTCCATCCTTCGTCCTTCGAGACAATTTCCTTCGGAAACCCCTCAGATCCTGCCCCGGCGAAGGCCGGGGGTGAGGAAGTACAGGATAAGGGGTCCTTTCATGTCATTACCCGGTTCATCCGGGTAATCCAGTTCTGCATTGATCCTGCGCTGGATTGCCGGAACCCGTCCGGCAATGACAGGGGTGGGCAATACATAAATCATACCCGATCAGCGCCGGTGTGGGAAAAGCTTTGGTTATCCCCATTCCCTAAACACCCCGTATCATCCCGGACCTGATCCGGGATCCATTGTGCAGACACGTTTACGCTGAGATTCAGGACTGGATCCCGGCTCGGGGGCCGGGATGACGGCTGAGGCTTATCCCCCGCATAACCAAAATGAGGGGCAAAAGGGTCAATCCTTACCCCTCGGCCAACCTTCATTTATCCCTAAAACACCCCTAAAAGAGAACGAAATACCCCTTAAACGCCCCTCAATTACCCCTTTTTGCCCCTATGTATCCCTTGGAAAAAGCGGGGATAAAGCGAACTTGTCCCCGCTGGCCGGGGGGCTGGTATTATGGCCATTTCACCACTGGTGGCATGGAGGACAATATGGTGGCGACATTGCCGCCGGTCTTTAGGCCAAAGGTGGTGCCGCGATCATAAAGCAGGTTAAATTCCACATAGCGGCCCCGCCGGATGAGCTGTTCTTCGCGCTCTGCCTCGGTCCATTTTTCGTCCATACGGCCAGCCACGATGGTGGGATAAACCCCTAAGAAGGCTTCGCCCACGGCTTTGGTAAAGGCAAAATCATCATCCCACTGGTTTTTCAGGCGGTCATAAAATATGCCGCCCGTGCCCCGTGGCTCGTCCCGGTGTGGCAGATGGAAATAACGATCGCACCAGGCGCGATAGGCCTCGTAATCGCCGGATGTGTGGGCATCACAGGCGGCCTTCATGGCCCCATGAAAGGCCAGGGTGTCGGGGGCATCTTTGCGTCGGTCCATGTCCAGCACCGGGGTCAGGTCCGCACCGCCGCCAAACCAGCTTTGCGTGGTGACGATAAAGCGCGTGTTCATGTGCACCGCAGGCACGCGCGGGTTTTTGGGGTGGATGATTAGCGAAATGCCGGCCGCCCAAAAGTTTGGGTCGTCCTTAGTGCCGGGGATCTGGCCGCGAAATTCGTCCGAAAATTCGCCCCAGACTTCGGAGACATGCACCCCGGCCTTTTCAAAAAGGCGTCCTTTGAGAAGTGCTGCCGTACCGCCGCCAAGGTCCACTTTGCCATCGCCGCGTTTCCAGGGGGTTTTGATAAACCGGCCCGGCGTATCGCCATAAAGAGTTTGATCGGCGCTATTTTCCAGATGCTCCAGGGCCGTGCATATTCGATTTTGCAGTGCGTTAAACCACTCACTTGCTGCCAATTTGTGTGATTCTGTCTTTGACATTTCTGGCTCCTGAAACCTGTTGGTAGCGCGCTCTTGTGTCGCTTGCGACCGTAAAATGTGCTTTTTTGCCGGTACGGCTGCGTAAAAGGTCAGAATTTTGGCCTCTTTTGCTCTCCGGCGGTTGAATAAATGCGCGGCACAATTTATTCCGCTAGTGAGAAGCGCTTTTCTGGGGGGCGTCCGTGTCGATTGGCCACAGGTCAATATGGTGACGGTTCGTCTATTCCCCCATTATACGGCTGCTCACACATCCCGGCCGGTGCGCCAGAGAGACGGGATGTGGTTAGTTGTTCTGGCGCATCTGTATGCAAGAGGTTACCGTCGTGGCTGAAACTGTCTCAACGCCTGTAGAAAACCCAAGCCGTAGAGATTTCATCTATATCGCCACTGGTGCCGCAGGCGCCGTGGGGGTTGGGCTTTATGCCTGGCCGCTGATTGACCAGATGAACCCTGCGGCCGATACCAAGGCGCTTTCTACGATCGAAGTGGATATGTCCGGCGTTGAGGTCGGGCAGCAAATTGTTGTTAAATGGCAGGGCAAGCCGATCTTTGTACGTCACCGGACGCAAAAAGAGATCAATGAAGCCCGTGCCGTTGATGTATCCACCCTGCGAGACCCGCAAACTGACGAACAGCGACTGGTCGTTAACGCAGAGGGAAAATACGAGCCGCAATTCCTTATTATGATCGGGATTTGCACTCATCTGGGTTGTGTGCCGATTGGCAATAATTCTGGTGATTATGACGGCTGGTTCTGCCCGTGTCACGGCTCACACTATGATACGGCCGGGCGCATTCGAAAGGGACCGGCACCAAAGAACCTTTACCTGCCACCTTACCAGTATCTCACTGACACACTCATCAAGATCGGATAGGGGAAATTATGAGCAGTTATCCTGGATATGATCCAAAGTCCGGCTTTGAAAAATGGCTGGATGCACGTTTGCCCATCATTCGACTGGGCTATGACACCTTTATTTTTCCAACGCCCAGAAACCTGAATTACTGGTGGACCTTTGGTGCTATCCTGGCTGTTATTCTGATGAGCCAGATTATTACCGGCATCATTCTGGCCATGCATTACGTGCCGCATGTGGATTTGGCATTTGACAGTATTCAGCACATCAAACGCGATGTGAATTTTGGCTGGATGCTGCAACCCATGCACGCGGTCGGGGCGTCGATGATGTTTCTGGCCGTATATATCCATATGTTCCGCGGCATTTATTACGGTTCGCACAAATCCCCACGTGAGGTTTTATGGATCGTCGGCGTAGTGATTTACCTCCTTATGATGGCCACCGGCTTTATGGGCTATGTACTTCCCTGGGGGCAGATGTCCTTTTGGGGCGCCACGGTAATCACCAATCTGTTCGGTGCTTTCCCACTGGTCGGTGAAAGCCTTACCAACTGGCTCTGGGGTGGATTTGCAGTGGATGACCCTACGCTCAACCGCTTTTTCAGCCTGCATTTCGTACTGCCCTTTGCCATATTGGGGCTGGTCATGCTGCACGTATGGGCCTTGCATGTTCCGGGCAATAATAACCCCACCGGGGTAAGCGTAAAAAATGTCGACAAGGATACTCTGCCATTTCATCCCTATTACACGATCAAGGATGCTTTCGCGATTGTGGTGTTTTTGATGGTATTTGTGGCGTTCGTATTTTTTATACCCGATGCCCTTAACCACCCGGACAATTACATCCGGGCCAACCCGCTGGTGACACCACCGCACATTGTACCCGAATGGTATTACCTGCCCTTCTACGCCATGCTGCGTGCCGTGCCCAACAAGCTGGGTGGGGTCATCACCATGTTCGGAGCCATTGCGGTGCTGTTTGTACTGCCCTGGCTGGATACTTCCAAAGTGCGCTCCATGCGCTATCGCCCACTGGCCAAGCTGTTTTTCATCATCTTTGTGCTGGCATGCATTGGCCTGGGCTGGGCCGGGGCAAAATCACCGACTGATCTGGTGTTCGCAACGGGTACAGATGCGGCCACTGGCGCTCCCGTCGGGTTCAGCTTTTTATGGTTCGCCCGTATACTGACGCTTTACTATTATGCCTTTTTTGTCGTCATCCTGCCGGTGTTGGGGCTGGTCGAAAAACCCAAGGACCGACCGGAAAGTATTCAAAAATCCGTGCTGAAATCTGCACCTGAGGAGGCCTGAGATGCGCTTATCTAAACTGACGGCCACCGTCATTGCCACGGCTGCCCTTGGCCTCATTGTCGGCACTGCATCGGCCTCAGAGGGGCCGGAGCTAAAGCACGTGGAGTTTTCGTTTGAGGGTGTGTTCGGAACCTATGACAAAGCGGCCGCTCAGCGTGGATTTCAGGTTTATCAGGAAAGCTGTACGAACTGTCATTCTATGAAACTGCTGTCCATTCGCAATCTTGGCGAAGCAGGAGGGCCGTTTTATGATGAGGAACATCCCAACGCCAACGAAAATCCGGTCATCAAGGCCATTGCGGCTATGTTTACCGTTACCGATGGTCCGGACAGCGAAGGCGACATGTTTGAGCGTCCGGCCAAACCGTTTGACCGTTTTCCCTCGCCCTTTGCCAATGAACAGGCGGCGCGGGCTTCCAATGGCGGTGCCTTGCCACCAGATTTTTCAGTACTGGTCAGCGCCCGCGAGCATGGTCCGCAATATATTTACAGCCTGCTGACCAGCTATGAAGACGATGCCCCCGAAGGGGTGGAGCTGCGCGATGGCATGAATTATAACGCGGCCTTCAAAGGCGGGCAGATCGGCATGCCACCGCCGCTCTTTGAGGACCTGGTTGAATATTCAGATGGCACCAAAGCCAGCGTCGAGCAAATGGCCCACGACGTGGTTACCTTTATGGCCTGGGCGTCTGATCCAAAAATGGAAGAGCGCAAGCGCATGGGCTGGATGGTGATGATCTATCTCTTCATTTTTGCGCTTCTTATGTATGGCTCATATAAAGCCGTCTGGCGCGATGTAGAGCACTGAGACAGCTTTTCAGAATTGTATTAAGTGGGCTGCTCCCGTGTGAGCGGCCCATTTTTTTTAGGTGAGCGCAATGCAGACTGCAATACTGTGTTCTGCCAAATCATCCTGGCGTGAGGAAGGGCAAGATTGGAAGGCCAAGCTAGAGTCTGCGCTGGAGCAGCAGGCGGTGGCGGTTCACCATATTGGCTCAACCGCCATTTCCGGATTGCCTTCCAAAGATATTATTGATCTGCAAGTGGAGGTCGCCAGCCTTGAAAACCGTAAAAATATTATAGATGCATTACAGGCCGCAAGGTTTGTGCACAAACCATCGATTCTAGAGGATAGTTTGCAGGAAGGGTTTGGGCTGACCAGTAAAAATGACTGGGCGAAGCTGTATTTCAGAGAACCGGTTGGACAACGAAGTGCGCACATCCATGTCCGGGTTTGCGGCGCTCCTAATGCCCTTCTGGCGGTCTGGTTCCGTGACTGGTTACGCCAGGATAAAACGGCCAGTCTACGCTATGCACAAATGAAGTTAGCGCTGGCCACAGATTGCGCAGAAAATCTTGAACACTATGTTCTGCGCAAGGATGTGTTGATGCACCCTTTTCTGCAACAGGCTATCGCTTGGGCCAGGGCACGTTAAACCTTGGCTACCCTGCGATAGACCTCTTCGTCCAGCTCGCCTTCCCATTTGGCGACCGCCGTGGCCACGGCAGCATCGCCGGTGACATTGGTCATGGTACGCATCATGTCTAGTGGCCGGTCAAACGGCAGGATGAACCCTACCATCAGAGCCGTCTGTTCTGGCGACACGCCGATAACCGGCAGGACGATGGCCAACATGAACAAGGATGCCGAAGGGATGGAGGCCGTGCCGATAGAGGCCAGCGTTGCCGTCATGGCGATCAGGGCATAATCGGTCAGCGTGATGTCCAGACCAAAGGCATTGGCGGCAAACAGCGCCAAAAGGCCCAGATAGAGCGAAGTGCCATCCATATTGATGGTGGCACCAAGGGGCAGGACCGAGCCGGCCACCACCGGCTTGATGCCCAGATTGTCCTGCACGCAGGCAATGGTGACGGGCAAAGTACCGGCGCTGGTCGAGGTGGAAAAGGCCACCACTTGTGCGTCCAGAATGCCTCGGAAAAACCGGATCAGGGGCAGGCGCAGCACCAGTTTGATCAGCCCGCCATACATAAGCAGCATGTGGGTGATACAGCCAAGATAGAGTGCCAGTGCCAGCATCAGAACCGAGCTGAACGTCTCAACGCCCTTGGCGGCAGTCACCCAGGTGATCAGTGCAAAAACCCCATATGGGGCCACTTCCATCACCCAATGGGTGATCTTGAACATGATCTCGACCGAAGCCTTGAAAAAGTCCTCGACCGGTTTGGCCTTTTTGCCGACCATTAAAATGGCAACACCCAGCAGCAGGGCAAAGAAAATGATGGCCAGCATATCGCCGCTGGCCAGCGCATGGACCGGGTTGGCCGGTATAATGTTGATCAGCCGCTCAGTCATGGACGGGGCATTGCCTGCCAGTACATTGGGGGCGACATCGGTAAAGTCGACGCCGGAACCGGGCTTGAAAATGCTGCCAAAAATGAGGCCGATGGAAACGGCCACCAGCGTGGTAAACACATAGAGCAAAAAGGCACGCACCCCGATGGTGCCCAGCTTGGACGGGTGGCCCATAGAGGTGATGCCGGTAACCAGCGTGGTAAAGACCAGGGGCACGACCAGCATTTTGATCAATTGCACAAAGGCGGTGCCAAAGGGCTTGATCCAGGTGGTGACAAATTCGGCGCCCGGATAATGGGTTACGCCATCCACCACTACAGTGCCGCCAAAGCTGCGAAAGGCCAGACCAACTGCTACACCCAACAATAATGCGCCCAACACCCGCTGCCACAAAACCAGTTTAAACCACCAACCCATACCTGTTTCCCCTTTTTGTTATTTGCAAACAAACTAGGGCGCACACGGCGCGGGTCAAGCACGGAAAACTGATTTCAGGCGACAGTATTTAAACGGTGTCTGATCAGGCGGGTTTGCGCAATGCGGTAAAAACACCAGCCAATACGAATGAGCCAGAATATGCCAAGCGCGGCTATGATTACATGGCCGCTGGCCCGTGGTGTTAATCCCAGGCCTGCCGCCAGTATCAGGATGGCAAAAGGTAATTGCGCCACAGGCAGCCACACCGGATAGCCCTCGTATTTTAGGACTTTGGCCCGGGTTTTATTGCCAAACCAAACGGACATTTTTTGTCTGAACGCCATGCCCGCCTCCCTGTTTTTGGCACCAACATGTGACGTAACGCAGTGCGCATGATGCAAGTCATTGATTTACAATGCCTTAATGCCGGGCCATCCGTTTGGGCATCAAAAGAGCGATACAAAGGGCGATGACAAAGGGCAACACCCGTTCCAGCCAGTCGCCGGGGGTGTCCGGTTGCAGATAAAAAATCACGGTCAGTATAAAGCCAGTGAGCATGGCGATGATTACCCCGGCGGGCCGCGCCGGGCGGTCCATGGCCATGGCAATGACCAGCGGACCAAAGGCAGCCCCCAAAGCTGACCATGCGAATAATACACGCCCATAAATACTGGCCGGAAGCGCTAATGTCAGGATGGCCGCCGCGATGCATAAAAATGCGGTCATCAGGCGCGAGATCAACAAGGCATGGCGGGGAAAACGCCGCGCCAGACCAAGATCATGGGCGGCCGCAGAGCCAGCAACCAGCAAAAGGCTGTCGGCGGTGGACATAATGGCCGAGAGTACCGCCGCCAGCACAATGCCGCCCAGCACCCCGGGCAGAATTTGTGCGCTTAACGCAAAGAACACCCCTTCGCTGGCCCCGGCACCCGGCGCAATCAAGGCCCGGGCGGCCAGACCCAGTACCGCCATGGCGCTAAACACAATCACCGCCCAGCCCAGCGCTATCGCAAAACCGCGTTTAATATCCTTTTGGCTGTTTATGGCCATAAGCCGGGTCAGGAGTTGCGGTTGCCCGACCGGGCCGATGCCAATGCCCAGCGAGCCCATGACAAAGCCCAGACTGGCCAATGCCCCGGCACCGGGGACGGCAGTGGTGTTGGCCGCGCCGCTGGTGACCGCATGCCAGAAGGCACCCGGACCGCCAAGCGCCGCAATGGCGGCAATGGGCAGAAGGATGGCCACGATTAGCATTAAACTGGCCTGAACGGCATCGGTGACGCTGACCGCCCAAAACCCACCCAGCCAAGTATAGACCAGCACCACGCCTGCGCCGATCAGAACGCTGATGCTCATGGGCAGATCAAAGGCGCTGGCAAAGGCGGTGCCCGCCCCTTGAAACTGTCCGGCGACATAAAACGAAAACGAAAATATGATCATAAAGGCGGCCAGCCAGATGATCAGCTGGCGGGCTCTACCCGTAGACCCCAAGGCCAGATAATCGGTCAGAGTGACCAGATCATGCTTGCCCGCCAGCGCCCGAAGGCCGGGGCCGATGAACAGCCAGACCGCGATATACCCCGCCCAGACCCCGGGCAAGATCCACAGGGCCTGTGCCCCGGTGGTATAAAAGTATCCCGTAAGACCCAGCAATACCCAGGCCGATGAAGAGCTGGCCCCATAGGACATGGCGGTGATAAAAGGGCCGACATTGCGCCCGCCCAAAAAGAAATCCCGTTCGTTGGTATTGCGCCCTTTGGCCCAAAATCCAATGCCCAGCAAAACCCCCTGATAGGCAATCAGGGTGATCAGTGTAATCGTCAAGGTACTCATGCGGGGGTTCCTTAGGGGGGCGTCTATTAGTTAAAATTATTGCGCGGTCCAGCCACCATCGATGGACAGCATGGTGCCATTGACCGACGCTCCGGCATCGGACACCAGATAGAGCAACATACCGGCCAATTGCTCATAACTGACAAAGGCTTTGGTGGGTTGGGCGGCCAGCAACACATCGCGCACCACGTCTTCTTCGCTAATACAGCGCGCCTTGGCGGTGGGGCCAATCTGCGCCTCGACCAGTGGGGTTTTTACATAGCCGGGGCAGATGGCATTACAGGTGATGCCATGCTCAGCCACTTCCAGACCTACGGTTTTGGTCAGCCCGGCCAGGCCATGCTTGGCCGCCACATAGGCGGATTTAAACGGCGAGGCCACCAGCGCATGGGCTGAGGCCATATTGACGATGCGGCCAAAGCCCTGCGCCTTCATAATGGGCACGGCGGCGCGGATAATATGAAAGGCGGAGCTAAGATTAATGGCCAGTATGGCGTCCCACTTTTCCACCGGAAAGTCCTCAATGGGGGCGATATACTGTATCCCGGCATTGGGCACCGCGATGTCCAACCGCCCAAAGGCGCCCTGTGTTTGTGCTACCAGATCAGCGATCTCGTCCGGGCGGGTCATGTCAGCCCCGTGATAACGCACATCGACGGCATGTTTTTGTGCCAGGTCAGCGCGGGTGCGCTCTATTGCGTCACGATCGCCAAGGCCGTTCAGCATGATATTGACGCCGGCCCCGGCCAGCGCGTCGGCCAGTGCCAGTCCGATTCCCGACGTGGATCCGGTGATCAGGGCGGCGCGCCCCGATAAAGGTTTGTTGTCGCTCATATCAGGCCGCCTTTTTGGCCGGTTGCTGGCGCGCAAATAACGGCTTGTCCGGGATAGAACCTTGCGCATCAAAGCGATAACCAGCGACAGAGAAGTCTTTGAGATGAGCGACATCATTAATGCGGTTTTTGATGATCCATCTGGCCATCATGCCGCGTGCCGGTTTGGCAAAGACCGCCAAGGTGCGGCTCTGACCGTTTTTAATCTCTTTGAAAACCGGGCTAATTACCCGGGCGTTCAGGGCGGTTTTATCGACACTATTGAAATATTCATTGGAGGCCAAATTTAAAAGCACGTTAGTGCCGGTGCGTTCCAGATCTGCATTCAGTGCCTGAGCAATGCGTGTGCCCCAATAATCGTAAAGGTCCTCGCCGCGCGGGTTTTTCAGCTTGCGCCCCATTTCCAGCCGATAGGGTTGCATCCGGTCCAGGGGGCGCAAAACGCCGTAAAGCCCCGAAAGAATGCGCACATGATCCTGGGCAAAGGCCAGATCATCGGCGCTAAGGCTGGGCGCATCCAGACCCCGATACACGTCACCGGCAAAGGTCAGCGCCGCCGGGCTTCCCTCTGTGTCATCGTTCAGGTCCAGCGCGGCAAAGCGCGCGTAAGTAAGTTCCGCCAGCGCATCAGAGAGGCCCATTAACTGTTTGATCTGTGTCCGGCTTAGCATTTTGGCGATGCCGCCCAGCACGCGCGCCTCTTCCATCAGAGCGGGTCTGGTTGGAGCCAAGTTGGCGGGGGTTAAAGAAACCGTGATCTTCTTGGCGGGGGATAGGACGCACAGCATGGGATTCTCCTTTAGGGGAAGATGTAATCAGGATTACGGCACCGTGCAAATCTAACGCAAAATTTTGTATGTATAAACACAAACCCCCGCCTGCGCATTGGCAGACGGGGGTTTGCGGTTTAGAGGGTATTTAAGGGGTGTTGGGGGAGGTTATCCACGCATGGCGCGGCGATCCCGGCGGGACCGGCGACGACCAACCGTACTGGCATGGTATTTACCTTTGGCAGCGGATTCGTTGGCTGCTTCCAAAGAACTGGCGTTCAGACTAGGCGCCATGGTCATCAGACCCTGGGCATCCAGATAATCACGAACGCTGGTGGTGGAAGGCAGGTGCCGTACCCCAATGGTGCGGCGAACCCGCGCCAGGGCATTGTCAAACATGGTGTTGGCATCAAAATGCGAAAAAGCTTCAGCGACCGACATGATTTTTTCCTTTTTTTCTTGTGGTGTTTTTATCTTGTAAACGGCATATGAGCCTGTTGCGCATAAATGAGAACTGCCAGCTTGGCGGAAGAGCTATGCACATATGCATGGGTTGAACGGGACGCATCTTGGCCCAATCCGGGCCTTGGCTATCAACGCGCATTACTTGAAAACCCGACCATTGATTGACGAGCAGTGACCCATGTTTTTCAGGCAGAAAGAAGTGCGCGGTGAGGTCATTGCCCACCACTGCATTAATAAGTCAATTTATGTTGAGAATGAGTTGCGTTTACATTTACATCCATATAAATGAGAATCATTCGCAATAAGGGCGTGCCGATTTTGGCGATAAACTATCAGAGGGTTTAAGGCAGTATGCGTATCAAATACACGGCCATGCTAAAAATATTAGCTGGGGCTATGATGGCCAGTACCGCCATACCCTCTATGGCCATGGCGGCAGATCATGAGAGCGAAGATCATCCATGGCCATCGGATGATCTGATCATTATTACCGGCACCCATGCCTCGGTTGAGGACGTTCCCGGTTCTGCGAGTTTTATTGGTCTGGAAGAGCTGCAAAAGCAGGATTACAGCGACATTAATCGTGTGTTGCGTGCTGTGCCCGGGGTTAATATTCAGGAAGAAGACGGGTTTGGCTTACGCCCCAATATCGGCATTCGCGGTACCGGGCTGGATCGTTCTGCCAAGATCACTCTGATGGAAGACAGTGTGCTGATTGCTCCGGCCCCCTATGCCGCCCCCAGCGCCTATTATTTTCCCTCAGCTGGCCGCATGAGCGGCGTTGAAGTGATCAAAGGCGCGGCAGGCATTAAATACGGCCCCCGGACGCAGGGCGGCTCAGTAAACCTGCTTTCAACGGCGGTGCCCGGTGCGTTTGGGGCTTTCGCTGATCTGCGTGCCGGTGATTTTAACACTCGCCGCGCCCATGTTTGGGCCGGTGGTCCGGTACGCGAAAAGGGTATGCGCATCAGTCTGTTAGGTGAGGGCTTTTTCAATACCTCTGACGGGTTCAAACGCTTGGATAATGGCGGTAATACCGGCTTCGATATTCAGGATTATGTAGTCAAATTGCGCCTGCAATTCCCTGAAAATACGGCGCGCCAGCAAAGTCTGGAATTCAAGGCACAATATTCTGACCAAACCTCGGATGAGACTTATCTTGGTCTGATCGATACCGATTTCGCCGCGACCCCGTTTCGGCGTTATAGCGGCTCTGCACTGGATGAATTTACCGGCGAGCATTCGCTCTTTTCCGGCCGTTGGCAGGGGGCGCTCGGCAAGGGCTTCACTGGTACGGTGCTGGCTTATCGCACAGATTTTTCCCGGGACTGGTTCAAGCTTGACCGGGTGGACGCTGCGGGCACGCTTTCCAATGGTGGCAAGAGCGGCGTTGGTATTTCTTCGATATTGGCCAACCCGGATCGCTATGGCGCAGAGCTGGCCATTTTGAAAGGTGAAAACGATCTGGTCTCGGCGGATGGTGCATTGCTGATCAAGCATAATAATCGCGATTATTATGCTCAGGGCATCCAGGGGGCGATGGGCTGGAATGGTGATCTGGGAAAGGTTAATCACACCATCGAGGCCAGCGCGCGTTATCATGAAGATCAACAGGATCGTTTCCAATGGTGGGAACGCTATAAAAGTGATGCTGGAACATTGGTCCGCACCGGCGTAGATACCGCCGGTACAGAATCAAACCGCATTGAAAGCGCCAGAGCGCTGGCGCTTTATGTGCAGGATACAGCCATCATCGGGCGCTGGACATTGGTGCCGGGTGTGCGTTTTGAAAGCGTGGATTTACAGCGGCGTAATTTTGGCAAGGCCGATCCGGATCGTATTGGCAATGCCCTTAAACTAACTGACAATACCGTAACTGCTTTTATCCCGGGTCTGGGCCTTATCTATGATGCAAATGATGATTTAGCCTTTTTTGGTGGTGTGCATGAAGGCTTTTCACCGCCATCCCCGGGAAGAGCACAGGCACAACCGGAAACCGCCACCAATTGGGAGCTGGGCACCCGTTGGAATCACGATGGCTATACCCTAGAGCTGACAGGATTTTATAACGCGTTTTYAAACATGGTGGGAACGGTCACGGCCTCTACCGGTGGTAATGCTGCCATTGGCGATCAGTTTAACGGCGGCAAGGTGGATGTGAAGGGGATGGAGGCTATGGCCAGCATGGATCTGTCCGATCTTCTGAACACGTCCTTAAAAATGCCAGTGCGCTTTGCCTACACTTATACGGACGCCAGTTTTAAAGCCAGTTTTCAAAGCGGGTTCGAGCCTTGGGGCGCGGTAGTCGCCGGTGATAAAGTGCCTTATATCCCCCGCCATCAGGGATCGGCAGCTTTGGGCCTGGAGAGCGCGCGATTTGGCGGCGAGCTGTCATTATCCTATGTTTCGGCGGTCAGAACGCAGGCAGGGCAGGGGGCAATCCCCATCTCTTCGCGGGTGGACAGTCATGTGGTGGCTGATCTTAGCACCTATTGGCAGATCCAGAACCACGTCCGCGTTTCTGCCAGTTTGCGAAACCTGTTTGATGCCACCTATGCGGTGGCCAGACGCCCGGCCGGCTTGCGGCCGGGCTTGCCACGCATGGTGCTGGTTGGCCTTACGCTTTCTTACTGATGGCTCAGCTTTTGATATCTTCCGGGCGCACAATCTTAGAGCCCAGCTCTTTCAGCACTTCGCTGGCCTGATAGGCTTTTTCATTCTTGGCCGGTTTCTCACCATTGTACATGGCGATCTCTGCGGTAGCCGAATAGCGGGTGATCTGACGTATGTCATAACCATCGAAAAACGGATCATAGCCATAACCATAGCCATAAAACGGGCTGTAATAACTCCAGCCAAAACCGTAATGGCCCAGATATCCAAAATGGGAACCATAACCGGCGCCAAAACCGGAACTGCGTGAATAGCGTTCTTTCTTTTCGGTATTGCGATCGGCAATGATAAAATAATCATTTCCATTCTGTTTGGTCAGCTCGGCAGCACGATAAAGCAGGTAGTTCTCTACGGTTTCCAGATTGGTGATGGAATTTCCTGAAAAGGAAACGCGATAGCGATTGCTTTCAATACGTTGCTCGCTATAGCCGCGCGATGAATCCACGGCGGCCTGATAGGGCGTTGCGGTGGCGCAGGCCGTCAGGACCAAACCAGCTGTAGCCAAGGCGAGGAGGGTGAGTTTGCGCATTTATCTTCTCCAGTTTATGGGGCGGAGGGGGCGTTGATACCCCTTTAATATGGGGCTAACTTGCGTCTGCGTCGAGGGCCATCACCATTTGTTCATCCGTCATTCATATTCAGGTCGCTTTATTTGCGCTATAGGGTAAGGCTGTGTATTGCTTATAAGGAAAGACGCTTCATGTTAGCTCTTGTTTTTATTGCCATGTTCAGTAATGCGACCGTGGGTGCGGTCCCTCTTGAGACCGATGCGCGTGCGCTGGCGGATACCTGTATTGCCGAAGGCGAAAGCGCCGCCTTGTGTGAATGCTATGCCGGCTTTATTGCCGATAACACCAATGACCGGGAGCTTTCGGCCCTGACGGTGCTGACCGACCCCAAGCATCGTGGCTCATTGGAATCCGCCTTAAAGGCGCTGACGGCCAAGGGGCTGACGGCGGGCGAAATCTTCTCTATGGCTATGAAGGCCGATGCCTTGCAAGACAAGGCCAAGGCCAGGTGCGAGCCAGACGAGGAATAGGGTAGAGCCAACTAAGCGCACCGCAATGAGCTTAGTCGCCCATGAATGATAATAAGATCATCATGTTGATCTTATTATTTATATATGTCATATAAGGTCAACAAAATGATCTTATAGGCATCCTATGCTGGAAATTTCTGAAGATGATATTCTTGATCGGATGCGGGTCGATAACCCGTGGTGGAGTACTGGCCAGGTACTGACTGTATCAGGTTATAAAAAACGTGCATACTTTGAGAGTTTTGCCGAAGAGGCGATGCAAACGGCATTCCGTCGG
This sequence comes from Robiginitomaculum sp., assembly GCA_002733485.1. Taxonomy (GTDB): domain Bacteria; phylum Pseudomonadota; class Alphaproteobacteria; order Caulobacterales; family Maricaulaceae; genus Robiginitomaculum_B. Next base: position 3,071 of record NVVU01000020.1, on the reverse strand, counting down.
GCTGTGGTTCTCATGGGGCCGCGCCGGGTTGGCAAAACGGTGATGATTCACCAACTCATTGCCGACTTGATCGCCAACGGCACGCCACAAGAAGATATTCTCTATATCAGCATGGATACGCCGGTTTACAATCGCTTGTCCCCTGAGCAGGCGATGAATATTTATCTTAAAAACTTGATAGGGGAGCGTAACGCAAACCCCATCGTCTGTTTTGACGAAATTCAATATGTCAAAGACTGGGAAGTACACCTGAAAAGCCTGGTCGATAGCTATCCCGCCATCCGTTTTATTGTCAGTGGTTCTGCGGCGGCAGCCCTAAAAATGAAAAGCGCTGAATCCGGTGCCGGGCGCTTCACTGACTTTCTATTGCCGCCTCTCACGTTCTCGGAATATTTGAATCTTCGAAATTTAGAAGATAAAATAATGGTGGTAGTAGATGAAAATGATTTTGGTGTGCCAATATATGGTACCAACGACATTAAGGCACTAAATCAGCATTTTGTGAGTTATATAAATCTTGGAGGCTACCCTGAGATAGCATTGTCAAATGAGGGGGCAGAAAGCCTAGCCAAGCGTCTGGGTGCCGATATTATAGAAAAGGTATTGCTGCGTGACTTGCCCTCGCTCTATGGCATAGGGGAAGTGGCAGAGCTAAATGCACTTTTTATGACGATTGCTTATAATACTGGCCAGGAAGTCTCTCTGGATAGCMTYWYWWRRGGCGNYGRWWAKKTCAMWMAAMASRYKKWRMCSYKMKMWSGMATMWCYRRMMKYWSCMYYKYTSAKRAWRYGARWRRAACGCATTGACCAAAATGCCAAAAGATTCAAAAGAGCTGTTACCTTCAAGGTTTATCTGACTAGCCCATCGATGCGTGCAGCCTTATTTGGCCCCGTAGACGAGGCCGATAATGCCATGGGCGGTCTGGTCGAAACAGCTATTTTCTGCCAGTGGTTTCATTGCAGTGAAATGGCTCAATTACGTTATGCGCGGTGGGATAAGAGCGAAGATGGTGAAGTGGATATAGTATACTTGGATAAGCAATCCCTCCGCCCATTTTGGTGCCTTGAAGTGAAGTGGTCTGATCGGTATTTTGACAACCCACGTTTGTTAAAGTCACTTGCAACTTTCATGCGAAAAAACCCACAACTCATTGATGTTGCAGGGGCAACAACAAAAACAAAACGTGGAATGCGGCGGGTAATGGGAGAGGCCGTAGAATTCACACCTTCGGCTGAATATTGTTATACTGTTGGGAAAAATATTCTAGGGCACAAAGGGACCGTGCGCTCAGACAACGACTCTGGTGAACTGCCCGACTTGTTTCAGCCCTAGCKGTTCTTSCCGCTCATCCGRTCACGMCGTGCCAGAAGTTTCAGGCGCAGAGCGTTTAGCTCGATAAAGCCATCGGCGTCGGACTGGTCATAGACCACATCATCTTCAAAGGTCACATGATCCAGCGAGTAGAGTGAGCACGGGGAGGACCGCCCGATCACACTGGCTGAGCCTTTATAGAGTTTGATGCGTACCGTGCCGGTGACCATTTCCTGACTGGCATCTATGGCGGCCTGTAGCATTTTGCGCTCCGGCGAAAACCAGAAACCGTTATAGATCAGTTCGGCATAGCGTGGCATCAGCTCGTCTTTGAGGTGCGTGGAGCCGCCATCCAGGGTGATCTGTTCTATGCCCCTGTGAGCCACCAGCAAAATAGTGCCGCCGGGGGTTTCGTAAATGCCGCGCGATTTCATGCCAATGAAGCGATTTTCCAGCAAGTCCAGGCGGCCAATGCCGTGTTTGCCGCCGAGCTCATTCAACCGGGTGAGCAGGCTGGCCGGGGACAAGGCAATGCCGTCAATGCTAACCGGATCACCGTGTTCAAAGCCAATTTCAACGATTTGCGACGTATCGGGGGCATCCTCGGGGGCAACGGAGCGCTGATAAACAAACTCCGGTGCTTCCACGGCCGGGTCTTCCAATGCCTTGCCCTCGGATGAGGTATGCAAAAGGTTGGCATCAACCGAAAACGGCGCTTCGCCGCGCTTGTCGGCCGGCACATCAATGCCGTGCTCTTCGGCATAGGCGATCAGATCGGTTCGCGAGCCAAAATCCCATTGTCGCCAGGGCGAAATGATTTTCACATCGGGGTCCAGCGCCAGATAGGCCAGCTCGAAACGCACCTGATCATTGCCCTTGCCGGTGGCCCCATGGCACACTGCATCAGCCCCGGTTTCGTGGGCGATCTCGATCTGGCGTTTGGCAATCAATGGTCGTGCAATGGCCGTGCCAAGGAGGTATTGCCCCTCATAAACCGTGTTGGCGCGAAACATGGGAAAGACATAATCGCGGACAAATTCTTCGCGCAAATCCTCAATAAAAATTTCTTTCACGCCAAGGTCCTGCGCTTTTTTTCGCGCCGGTTCCAACTCTTCGCCCTGACCCAGATCCGCAGTAAATGCCACCACTTCGGCGTTCATTTCGCTTTGCAGCCATTTGAGAATAATCGAGGTGTCCAGACCACCTGAATAGGCCAGAACAACTTTTTTGGGCGCATGCGCCATGTTCGCTCTCCGAAAAAAGTGAGTATGATGTGGAAATGACGCAATTGCTCTGAAAGTCAATGCACAATGCACAAGATTATGCTGTTGGGGGGTGGCGGATTTGTCGGCAATGCTCTGGCCCGGACGCTGGTAAATGCAGGCAATGCCGTCCTGGTGCTGAACCGGACGGGTGGGTCCATGGTGCCGGATGTTCGGGTCTTGGCGGTGGATCGTTCCCGGCCAGATGAAGTGCTGGCCGCCACCAAACGTTTTGGTGCTGATATTGTTATCGACATGATCGCCTTTGAAGAGGCCGATACCTTACCGTTACTAGACTGGCTGGCGGGGCAGATCGGGCGTTATGTGCTCATTTCGTCATGCGATGTTTATGCCGCCTTTGGCCGCCTGTTGGGCACCGAATCCGGGCCGGTGGATAATAAGGTATTGCACGAGGATGCACCCTTGCGGACCAGTCTTTATCCGTTTCGCGGCCTGATGGAAGTGCGTGAACGCTATGATAAAATCCCGCTGGAACG
>NVVU01000019.1 GCA_002733485.1 Robiginitomaculum sp. | reverse complement strand
GCCTGGGTTGGTCGCACCGAGGAAGAGCTGAACGACGCGGGCATCGCCTTTAAAAAAGGTGCCTTTCCCTTTACCGCCAACTCACGGGCGCGGGCCAATCATCAAACCGCAGGCTTTGTCAAAGTGCTGGCCGATGCGGTCAGCGATGAAATTCTGGGCGTGCATATGATGGGGCCGAATGTGTCGGAAATGATCGGCGAGGCGGCTTTGGCGATGGAATTTCGCGCCGCCTCCGAAGATATTGCCCGCACCTGCCATGCGCACCCGACGCTGTCCGAAGCTTTGCGCCAGGCCGCCATGGGGGTCGAAGGCTGGACCATGCAGATGTAGGGAATGGGTTGTGGTGCTAACCCCCGTTCAGCAGGCTTTGCATATGGCCAAGATAGCCAATCCAGGCGGTGCGGCCCTTTTCGCTTAACGTAACCACGGTCAGGGGTTTGCGGCCGATAAAGCTCTTGTTTACCTGCACATAGCCGGCATCCTCCAGTTTGCGCAGATGCGTGGAGAGATTGCCGTCCGAGGCCTCAAGCTTTTGTTTCAGCTCGCCAAAACTGGCGCTTTTAACCGAAGCCAGATAGGCCATCATCCCCAAACGCACCCGGCCATGGATGACCGGATCCAGCGTATTGGTGTTAAACTGAGGCTCCATAGCTCTGCCTCCTAAACAGTTTGTGCCGGTTCTGCTCGCATTTGCAATGCGCCAGGGATTACCGTGACCAGCACCACAAAACCGGCGTCAACCAGATAGGCAATTGGCTGATTGATCAGCGCACCATTGACAATGGCGGCAACAAAGCAAAGGGCGCCAATTAAATACATGCTGCGATTGCCTGAAAGCCCGCCGGTGGTGAAATAGCAAATGCCGTAAATGCTAAATGCCACCATCATGATGGTGTTAAAAATCTGATAGTCGGTTTTGCCAATATATACGGCGGCGATCACCGCCAGCACATAGACAAATATGGCAAAACCGCCCGCCGACCACACCGCACTTTCGGCACGGTTGCCAATGGAGCCGACGCCGGGTTTACTTTTAAGTGAGCGGCCCAATACTGCCGAGCCTAACCAGCCAAGTATGCCCACGCCGGACCAGACAAAAATCAAGGCACCGGGTCCAAAAGGCGCCTGACCTGTGAGTACTAGCCATTGTGTCACCAGTGCCGCCGCCACCAATGCGCCCCACATGACTGCAAAACGGCCACCCAGCAGCGGGGCATGACGTCCTTCCTCGGCCAGGGCGCGCAGGTATTCGATGTCATTTGCGTTTTCCTTAATCATGATAAACTCCATTAATTTCGATAATACAAAGAACTTTAAAAAACAAAGTATATAAGATAAATGTGAAAGTCAAACTGATTTTTGCATTGCCCTTCCGGTGTTCTGCTTACAAAAGGTCCACGGGGCCTTTTGTCGGGCTTATCCGATAAATGAAACATCACCGTAGATAGACCTTGAAAATACATCGCCCTTCTTACTGAACGCGTAAGAAACCTCTTATCGTGAAATCAATCACCTGAAAGTTTCTGGGCCTTCATGGAGACGAGCATACGGCATGCTTGCCATGTTATAGAAAACTGGCCATTTCATATTTACGGTTATATAAGCGCATTCGTGTTTTTATAGATTAGGGTCTGGACTCTGATTTACTTCAGAGGCGTTCAAAGCCCGGCCTTACTTTCCCGATCGATGGAATTCACAATGAACCAGATTGCTTGTGCAACAAATGACTGGATTGAAGGGTTCAGGAATTGGAAACTAGGCGTTCAGCTGGCTCTTGAAGATATTCGAGACCGCTATCGGCGCAGTGTTTTGGGCATATTGTGGGTTACCGCTACGTTCCTTTTGTTTATTGGCATCAAGGCTTTTGTTTTTAGCTCTATGAATGCCATGAGTATGGCCGCATTTACGCAATACCTTACGATTGGTTTTGCCTTGTGGACACTCATCAACATGCTGGTGGTTGATGGCTCTGCCACGCTGGTGCGGTCCCGGCAATGGGTGCTTTCCAGCTCCCTTTCCTATGCCATCTACATTCTCCAGGCCGTATTTCGTTCGTTTTTGAATTTTATGCTGGTTGCCATTGCCGCCATTATCATTTTGGCCTTTACCAAAATGTCCCTGACAAGTGCCGCTTTCTCCATCATTCCGGCGTTTGTGTTATATTTCGTAACGGGGATATGGGTGTCGGCGCTGCTGGCACCCATATGTGCCAGGTTTCGTGATATTCTGTATGCTTTGCAGACGGGGATGCGGATTATGTTTTTTGCCACCCCGATCATCTGGACTCCGACACCGGGTACAACCCGTGGGCTCATTGCCTTGTGGAATCCGTTTACACATTATTTGGAAATTGTGCGTGATCCGCTGATTCATGGCACGGTCCCGGTACAAAGCTGGATTATTGTTGGCTCTATTTCTCTGGTTGGTATTATTGCGGCGTCTTTTTCGTATACAGTAACGCGCGACCGGGTCGCATTTTGGGTGTAATATGGCTCGTCTGATTGCTGACCGCGTTTCCTTGTATTTTCCCTACACAGGCAAGCCGCTTGATTCCCAAACCGCCATTGCCAAAGTCGGCGGGGCGATTATCAAACGCAATGGCCGCACTTATGTGCGCGCGCTGCACAATGTCAGTTTTGAACTCAATAACGGGGACAGATTAGGGCTGGTTGGCCATAACGGGTCCGGAAAATCTACCTTGCTGAAGGTACTGGCGGGCATTTACAAACCACAAGAGGGCCGGATCATTACCGAGGGCAAAGTGGGCAATGCGCTTAATCTCAGCCTTGGGTTTCGTAATGAAGCCACGGGACGGCGGAACATATATATAAAAGGGATGATTGCTGGCTTGTCCCACAAGGATATCGACAGCCTGATCCCTGATATTGAAGTTTTTACCGAACTTGGGCCATATCTGGACCAGCCGTTTCATACCTACAGCCAGGGCATGCGAATGCGGTTGGGCTTGGCCATTGCGACGGCCTTTCGCTATGATATTTTGCTGCTGGATGAATGGATTGGTGCCGGTGATGCAGCTTTCAGAGTTAAAGCGGCGGAGCGGACGGCAGAGCTGGCAGAGCAATCATCAATTCTGGTTCTGGCTTCTCATAATCCAAAAATTATTTCCAGAAACTGCGATCGTAAAATCACTCTTGAATATGGTGAGATAAGCGATGACGAGCAGGTCGATCCTGAAAGTTAATACCCGGCCTTGCGGTCCACCTGATGCAATAGAGGCGCGCCGTCCTCACAGCGCCTGATGTTCTGCGCAATCATTTCGCTGGCCGTATCGGGGCGGGTTTGCGAGGCAATATGCGGTGTCACCGTTACCCCGGGCTGTGCCCAGTATGGGTGATCAGCGGGCAGAGGCTCAACCTCGAACACATCCAGGGTGGCATGAGCAATATGGCCGTTGTTCAATGCTGCCAGCAAGGCCGCATCATCGATCAGAGGTCCGCGTCCAGGATTGATAATCACCGCGTCCCGGGGTAATTTGGCGAGCATTTCTGCATTCATAATATGCCGGGTTTGCGCCGTTTGCGGCAGCAATAAAACCAGAATTTCAGTCCGTGTTAAAACCTCGTTCAGTCCATCATCACCGCTATAACAGGTAATGTCGGCTATGGTTTTCTGCGAACGGCTCCACCCCAGAACGTTGAAATTCAGGGCTGCCAAAGCGGCGGCGCAGGTCTGGCCCAGCGCGCCCAGCCCCAAAATGCCAATGGTGCGGTTTCGCGCCAGTGGTGGCACCTCGGCTTGCCATTGTCCGTTCTGGCCAAGAATATGGCGATCCATGCCAAGATGGTGGCGCAAGACATGGCCCATGACCCATTCACGCATGCCTTCAGAAAGACCGCTATCGACCATGCGGGCCAGCGGCATGGTCAGGGTGTCATTACCCACTATGCGTTCCACCCCGGCCCAGAGGCTCAAAACTGCCTTGGCCTGGCTATAGGGCGTAAAGTCTTTTATCGGCCCGCCGGGCGCATAGACCAGATAGTCCACGTTCTGGGGGTCTGCACATTGGGGTGACAAGGTGTATGCCAGCCCGGTTTCATCCAGTGCGCGGCGCAAGGGGGTTTCGTATTGCCCCCAATCGGCCGCCGGGGCGCAAAACAGCACCTGGATCACGCGGCAAAAACCTCGTCCATATTCTCCACGCCCTTGATCTCGATGGGGTTGCCACAAGGATCATAGAAAAACATGGTGCTTTGCTCGCCGGGCTGGCCTGCAAAACGGCGGCTGGGGGGCAGTACAAAATCAACACCCGCTTTGGTCAGCCTGTCGGCCATGGCCTGCCATTCAGACATTTCCAGCACCACGCCCAGATGCGGCATAGGGACCAGCACCCCGGCCACCTTGCCAGTACATTCGGTTTTGAAAGGCTCGCCCAGATGTAGGGAAAGCTGGTGACCAAAAAAGTTGAAATCCACCCAGGTTTCCATGACGCGCCCTTCGGTGCAGCCCAAAAGGCCGCCATAAAAGGCGCGGGCCTCGTCAAGATCGGTGACATTGATGGCAAGGTGAAAAAGCGACATCATTACTCCCTGTAATATAACGGATGGGTGCTACTGCAGCTCTTTAAGAATATTTTTGGTAACGTTCAAAACACATTTAGCTGATCTGTGCCATCACCTTGTCGGCCAGATCGGCAAAAATCTTGCCCAGTGGCGATGCCGGGTCAGTGGCCGGTGGGGTGCCATTGTCAGAGGCTTCGCGCAAAGCCGGGTCCAGCGGGATCTCTCCCAGAAAAGGCACGCCCAGCTCTTCGGCGGTACGTTTGGCACCGCCCGCCCCGAATATATCGATGCGCTCGCCCGTGGCTGGGTGAATATACCCGGCCATGTTTTCTATCACGCCCAAAATCGGCACATTGGCCTTGTTAAACATATGCACACCGCGGCGTACATCGGCCAACGCCACTTCCTGCGGCGTGGCGGCAATCACCGCTCCGGCCAGATTGACCGTCTGCACCAGGGTCAGTTGCGCGTCCCCGGTGCCCGGGGGCATGTCGACGATGAGCACATCCAGACCGCCCCAGTCGGTATCGGCAAACATTTGTTGCAACGCCCCGATAATCATCGGCCCGCGCCAGATTATCGCCTGGCCATCACCGACCATAAAGCCCATGGACAGGGTTTTGACCCCGTGGGCTTCGAGCGGGATGATTTTTTCCTCCTCGCTGAGCTTGGGTTTCTGACCTTGCAATCCCAACAGGATCGGCGCGGAAGGGCCATAGATATCGGCGTCCATCAGGCCAACACGTTTTCCCTTTTGGGCCAGCGCCACCGCCAGATTGGCCGCAATGGTGGATTTTCCCACCCCGCCTTTGCCAGAGGCCACGGCGATCACCACATCCACCCCGGGCAGGGCTTTTGGCTTGGGCGGCGGGGGCACGCCGTGTCCGCCGATTTTGCCACTCTTCTTTGGTTCTTCGGCCGGTTGATCAGAATGGGCTGTCAGCACTGCGGTCACTGCGGTAACGCCTTTGACCTTGCGGGCGGCCTTTTCTGCTTTTTCTCGAATTTTTCCCATAACTTCGGCCATTTCTCGACTGGTCTGAATGGCAAAGCCAACGCGCCCGTCCTTGACGGTAAGACCCTGAACCAGCCCGGCGGCAAGGATATCCTTGCCGCTTTGCGGATCCTTAATTTTACCTAATGCCTTACTTACGGTATGAATTGTAGCATCCGTCATGCGCTTGCTCCTTGATTGGCGCGGTACTTAAGGCCACATATCGGTCTGACGCTGACACGATTCAAGAAGAAAGGCTAAATATGCCCTGGAATGAACAGTCAAACGGAAACGAACCCAGAGATAAAAGCCGGGGGCAAAAGCCTGGTGATAACGGCAAAAGCCCATGGGGTAACGGCCCTCAGGGCGGCGGCCAACCGCCCGAAGTAGATGTCGATGAAATCGTGCGTAATCTGCAACGCCGCTTTGGCGGTATCTTTGGCGGCGGCGGTGGTGGCGGCAATGGCCGTGGTCGCAGTGGCAAAGGCCTTGGCGGACTGGGTATCGGCGTTATCGTGATTGTGCTGATCGGGGTATGGTTTTTCACCCCCGGTTCCGGCTGGTACATTGTCAAAGCCGAAGAGCAGGGCGTTGTCCTGCGCTTTGGAGCCTATAACCGCACCGAACTTCCGGGCTTTCACTGGAAGCTGCCAGTGCCGTTTGAAACGGCACTAAAGCCAAAAGTGGCCCGCGTACATCAGGAAAACATTGGCTTCCGGGTATCCCGTGGGCGCAATACCGCCTCTAGCATTCCCCACGAAAGCCTGATGCTGACGGGCGATGAAAATATAGTCGATATCAATTTTTCGGTAATCTGGCAGATCAAGAACGCTCGTGAGTTTCTTTTTAATCTGGATGACCCGGTGGGTGCCGTCAAAGCCGTATCGGAAAGCGCCATGCGCGAAGTGGTCGGCAAGAACGATCTGGAACCGATCATCACGCAAGGCCGCCAGATTGTGGAAACCACCTCCCGTGAACTGATCCAGACGACGCTTGATGAATATGGCGCCGGGGTGATTATCACCCAGGTGCAATTGCAAAAAGCTGATCCGCCTGGACGGGTGCTGGAGGCCTTTCGCGATGTGGTCAATGCTGGCCAGGATGCGGAAACCAAGGTTAACCAGGCCACGACCTATGCCAATGATGTGGTGCCAAAGGCACGCGGTGATGCGGCCAAGCTGGAACAGGAAGCCATCGGCTATCGTGATTCGGTGATTGCCGAGGCTGCCGGTGAAGCCGAACGCTTTAACCTCATCTATAATGAATATAAAAAAGCCCCCGTGGTAACGCGCCAGCGCATGTATCTGGAAACCATGGAACGGGTGTTTAAAGGTATCGACAAAGTGTTGCTGGATAAAAATGCCGGCAATCAGGTGGTGCCGTATTTACCGATTAATCCAAAACGGGCTAACACGCAGGGAGGCCGCTAATGAGACGCTTGCTCATAATACTGGGAGCCCTGATTGCCATTCTGGGCATTGTTTTTGCCAGCACCATGCTGTTCACCGTGGACCAGCGAGAACAGGCGCTGATCCTGCGTTTTGGCGAGCCGGTGGGCGTGGTCAATCCGTGGGGTGCCAAGGAAGACCCTGGCCTGCATATAAAAACCTTCCCCTGGGAAGATGTGGTCAAGTTTGACCGGCGCAATCTGATGCTGGACATCCCGCCACAGGAAATCACTGCCTCGGATCAGGAACGCCTGATCGTGGACGCCTTTGCCCGTTTTCGCATTTCCGACCCCTTGCAGTTCTACAAGGCGGTCACCGATGTGCGCGGGGCCACGGCGCGTCTTGCTCCGTTTATGGAGGCATCGCTTCGCCGGGTGCTTGGCGGGGTGAAGTCCAATGACATCGTCTCCGGCCACCGGGCGGAACTGATGATTGCCATCCGCGATGCGGTGAATGCACAGGCCACTGAATCCAAGCTTGGAGTTGAGATTATGGACGTGAAAATCCGCCGAGCAGACCTGCCCGAACAAAACGCTGAAAAAGTCTATTCGCGTATGCAGTCCGAACGCCAACAGGCGGCGTCGAAAATCCGTGCCGAGGGCGAGGAACGCGCCCGTACCGTGCGTGCCGAGGCCGCCCGTACCGTGCGGGTTACCATCGCCAAGGCCCGGGAAAAAGCCTCGATTGTTCGTGGTGCCGGGGATGCCAAACGTAATGACATTTACGCCGCAGCCTATAGCAAGGACCCCGAGTTTTTTGCCTTTTACCGCTCGATGGAGGCCTATGAAAAGGCCCTTGTGGATGGCAAAACCTCAATGGTGCTTTCCCCGGACAGCGACTTTTTTCGCTATTTCGACAAGCAAAAGTAATAAGCTTATATGTTGCGATTACCAAGTTTGACATGGATGTTGGCGGGGCTGGTTTTATTGCTGGCCCCGTCAGCGTTTTCTCACCCTGCCCCGGACGGTTTTGCCAAGCTGGCGGCGCGACTGTCGCCATCGGTGGTTAATATTTCCACCAGCCAGAAGGTCGAAGGTGACTTACCGCTTTTCCCCAAAGGTTCGCCGCTGGAACGTTTTAACGATACCTTTGGGCGCGGCGGTCCGCGCACGGAAAATTCGCTTGGCTCCGGCTTTGTCATCGATCCTGATGGCATCATTATTACCAATGATCATGTGATCAAAGGGGCCGATGAAATTGATGTCACTTTCCCCGATGGCACCACTTTGGTAGCAGAGGTGGTGGGCCATGATGTGGCTACCGATCTGGCGGTTTTACGGGTTCAGTCTGAAAACCCACTGCCGGCGGTTCCTCTGGGGGATTCAGATACTGCACTCAGTGGTGACTGGGTGCTGGCCATTGGCAACCCGTTCGGGCTGGGCGGCTCGCTTTCAGTTGGGATCATTTCGGCGCGTAATCGCGATATTCAATCCGGCCGTTATGATGATTTCATCCAGACTGACGCCGCGATCAACCGAGGCAATTCCGGCGGGCCGCTGTTTAACATGGATGGCGAGGTCATCGGCGTAAACTCAGCCATTTTATCACCCTCTGGCGGCTCGGTTGGGATCGGCTTTGCCATTCCCTCCAATCTGGTGCGTCAGGTGGCGGATCAATTGCTGAAATATGGCCATACTCGCCGAGGCTGGCTGGGGGTTTCGGTGCGTTCTATCACCCGCGAAGTGGCGCAGACTTTTGGTCTGGATAAAGCCACTGGTGCTCTGGTGGTCAGTATTACCTCTGGCGGTCCGGCGCAAAAGGCCGGGTTGGAGGTTGGTGATCTGATTACCCGTTTTGATGATAGCGTCATTGCTGATTCGCGTGGCCTGACGCGTATTGCCGCTGACAGCGAAATCGGGCGCAAGGTAAAGGTGCACTATATCCGGGGCAAAAAAGCCCGGGTGACCAGCGTGACCATAGGCCGTTTGCAAGAGGATGATGACGAGGAGGCCGATACGCGCCCCTCCACCACTGAGCCAACCAGCGGACAGGTGATGGGCATGAGCCTGTCGGTTCTCGATAACACGTTGCGTCGGCGCTATAACATCCGCTCGGATGTGGCGGGGCTGGTGGTGACTGATATTGCCGTGGGCAGTGATGCGGCCAGTAAAATCAGGGTTGGCGATGTGGTCGAGGAAATTGGCTGGAAAGCCGTTGCCACGGTGGAAGATGCCAGGGCCCGGGTGGCTGCCCTGGAAAAATCAGGCAAAGGCCCGGTGGCGCTGTTGATCAATCGCCATGGCGAATTGCTACCGAGAGCGCTAAAGTATTAGCCATCATCCGTGCCGGTGAAACGGGCGCGCATTGCCATTATCGCGAAGTCACGCCGGTAAATTCGCGGCGACGGAATCCCTGAAAGAACAGTGCTGTGGTCAGGTCCGTGTGGCGAATTTGCGCATCCGCTGCATCTACCAATACGGGTTTGGCGTGATAGGCAATACCAAGGCCAGCAGCCTTGACCATGGCAATATCATTGGCACCATCGCCTATGGCCAGCACCTGTTCGGGGGTAATATTCCGGGCATCGCAATAACGGACAAGGGCTTCGGCCTTGGCATCACGCCCCAGAACCGGTGAGGCCACCTCGCCGCTCAATACGCCATCTTCTTCCAGCAGATCATTGGCCTGATGCTCGGTAAAACCGGCCAGTTGTGCCACGCGACTGGTGAAATAGGTAAAGCCGCCGGAGACCAGCGCCGTGGTGGCGCCCTTGGCGCGCATGGTGCGGGTCAGCACGCGCACCCCCTTGTTCAAATGGATCCGCTCCTCAAAGCATTCCCGCAATAAGGTGCTGGGCTTGCCTTTCAGCAGTCGTACCCGAGTGCGCAGGGCTTCTTCAAAATCAAGATCCCCTGCCATGGCCGCCGCCGTGATGGCGCGGACCTCATCACCAAACCCGGCCATATCGGCCAGCTCGTCCAGGCACTCCTCGCCAATAATGGTGCTGTCCATATCGCAAATCAGCAGGCGGATGCGCAGGGCGCCTTCATCGCGAAGGCACCAGTCCACCGCAATGTCTTCAAAGGCTTCGGCCAATTGGTCCCGCTCTGCAATGCCGCGCATGGTCAGTGCTTCACCCGGCGACAGAGATGACATATGCTTCCAGCCCAGTTCTTCGGCGCGTGTCCGGGCCTCTCCAAGGGCGGGGTCATCGGGGCGGGATACTAATATTAGTGTCATGGCAGTCATGGGGTCTCAGGCTTTGCAATCAGGATTAACGCCTATCCTTCTCATTTATGGGCCGACGGCAAGTGGTAAAAGCGCTTTGGCCGTTGATTTAGCGCATCATTTTGGTGGAGAAGTCATTAATACCGACTCTATGCAGGTGTATAACGGCCTGCCCATCCTGACGGCACAGCCCAGTATAACTGATCAGGATGGGGTTGCACATCACCTCTATGGCCATCTGGATGTACGCCGGAACTACAGCGTAGGTCTTTGGCTGGATGAAGCCGTTGGAGCCATAAACACRGTCCGCGCCAATGGCAAAGTGCCAATTCTGGTCGGCGGGACGGGCCTCTATTTCGAAGCCCTGACGCAGGGGTTGGCAAAGATCCCTCCCGTGGGGGAGAAGGCTAATGCAGCGGCACTATTTCTGTTGGAAAACAAGGGGATGGAGGCGCTTCGTGCAGAAGTAATGCGCATTGACCCGGCGGCGGCGGCGCGCATTCTGGGGGCCGACCGGCAACGTTTGTTACGGGCATTAAGCGTTTATCTGGAAACCGGACAGTCCCTAAGCGCCTTTCARAAAAACACGCAATCAGTGCTCTCGCCCGGCTCATGGTGTGCCATGACGCTTTATCCGGAACGGGAAAAACTTTATGCGTGCATTGCCTCGCGGTTTGATAAAATGCTGGACCAGGGGGCGCTGGAGGAGGCCCGCGCCATCGCCGCGCGAGATTTTTCCGATATCCAGCCTGCCATGAAGGCTTTGGGGCTAAAAGCACTGATTGGCCACATAAATGGCCAAATTACATTAGAACATGCTAAGGTAACCGCTGTGCGCGACACTCGGCGTTATGCCAAAAGGCAATACACTTGGGCTGGTGGGCGGTTTTCCCATTGGCCGATAATAAATGAACATAAACGAGAGCAGCAGTTTCAAAAGGCTCTGCATAATATTGGGAATCTGCCAACTGGGCGCAAACTGGGGTAAGGCAAGAGAAGTTTTAATGACGATTTATGAGCCAACAGAGAATTATCAAAATTCCCCATCGTCCATGAATCAGCATGGTGTGTTGCCGGGATATGGGAAAGTATTGATTACGGCTMTGCTGGTGAGCTTTATCCTGTTTGGCGTATTTTATGCTGGTCAGGTTTCTATCGGATACGGTGTGGTAAACTGGCTGGAATCCTGGCGACATACCCCTTTTGCCATACCGGTAATCGTGGCGGGTTTTGTGGTGCTCAGTTTTGTTGCCGTACCGCAGTTTGTATTGATCAGCATGTGTGTCGTAGCCTTTGGCCCTCTGGCAGGGCTTGGGGCKGCGTGGAGCGCGACCATGATTTCGGCATGGTTGAGCTTTATGGCCGGTCCGCTATTCARCCGGGCAGTTTTACACCGGGTGTCGAATGCAATATTGGCGCGTATGATGGGCTTTGTCGCTCTCAACAGCTTCTGGAGCGCTTTGTTTGTACGKTTTGTACCGTCGGGGCCGTTTGTGCTGGTTAATCTGACCCTGGGGGCGGCGAGGGGGCGGCTGGTATCGTTTTTATGGGGCACCGCGATCGGTATCTTGCCCAAAGCCATACTGATCGCGATGACRGGGGCCGGTTTGTCCCAGGCGGCCAATGGCCGCTATCAGATGTTGATGGCAATTCTGACCATCATGGCCCTGATTTGGCTGGTTCTGGCCATATTTGGCAAGAGAATGGCTCTAAGGCTGATAAAACAATCGCAAATTGCGCCCACAAGCCTTGAAATCAAACGCGCGGCGTCGCAAAAAGGATAAAGTTTTTCTCGGCTGTGACATTTGTGCACACACCCGACTCGCGAAAAGGTTCGCTCATCCATGCTGTCGCGTTTATTTGGTTTTATGTCGGCCGATATGGCCATTGATCTGGGAACAGCAAATACGCTGGTTTATGTCAAAGGCCGGGGCGTGGTTCTGAACGAGCCGTCGGTGGTGGCCTATGAGATTAATGGCGGCCGCAAAGTGGTGCGTGCCGTTGGCACTAAGGCCAAGGAAATGCTGGGTAAAACCCCGGGACATATGGAGGCCATCCGTCCGATGAAAGACGGGGTCATCGCAGACTTTGAAGTCGCCGAGGAAATGATCAAGTCCTTCATTCAAAAAGTGCATAACCGGCGCACCTTTACCAGCCCGCAAATTGTGATCTGTGTGCCTTCGGGCGCCACGGCGGTGGAACGGCGCGCCATTCAGGATTCGGCCATGGCCGCCGGGGCGCGCCGGGTTTATCTGATCGAAGAGCCAATGGCAGCGGCGCTGGGCGCTGGCCTGCCGATCAATGAGGCCACCGGCTCCATGGTGGTGGATATTGGCGGCGGCACTACCGAAGTGGCGGTGCTCTCCCTTGGCGGGATTGTTTATTCGCGATCGGTGCGCATTGGCGGCGATAAAATGGATACTGCCATCATCAATTATGTGCGCCGAACCACCAATATGCTCATCGGTGAATCCAGCGCCGAACGGATCAAAAAAGAAATCGGCAGCGCTTCTGCGCCCAAGACCGGTGATGGCCTGTCGATGAATATCAAGGGCCGCGATCTGATGGCTGGCGTGCCGCGTGAAGTGCGCATTACCGAATCCATGATTGCTGAATCGCTTTCCGAGACGGTGGAGCAAATCGTTGAGGCGGTAAAAATTGCGCTGGAATCCACGCCGCCGGAACTCTCTGCCGATATTGTCGACAAAGGCATCATGCTGACAGGCGGTGGGGCCTTGTTGCGCAATCTGGACATGGAATTACGGGTGCGCACCGGCCTGCCGGTGGTGCTGGCTGACGAGCCGCTTTCGTGCGTAGTGCTTGGCTCTGGCGAAGCCCTGGAAAACCTGAAAGTCATGAAAGGGCAATTGTCGGCGGTTTAATCTGTCGGCAAGCCCGGACGGCGAAAGTATTGGATTAAACACTTAAAACCTGTGGAAAGGCTGAATCCTGATCAATGGCAAAACGGCGCTCATTAGGGATCATCAGCGGACTGGGCGGTCCGTGGGCCAGAGGTTTGCTGGTTATCCTTGTGCTGTTATCCATTGCCATGTTGGCCATTGACCGGGCGCGACCGGAACAATCACCATTTTTTCACATCAAACAAGTGGTGGCCGAAGGTGCCCGGCCGGCCCTGATCATATTATCCGCCCCTTTGCGCACGCTTAATCAGATCACGGCGGCCTTTGCATCGAACTGGCAGGCCGCCAGGCGGGTGCGCGAGTTGGAGCGCGATAACCGCAATCTGATGCAATGGCGCGATCTTGCGCTGGCTTTGCACGAAAAAATGAGCCGCTATGAAGAATTGCTGGGGGCGCCTCAAGCTCCAACCCCGGTAATCATTACCGCCCGGGCGATCACAGATGCGGGAGGGCCGTTTGTACGCGCCCGGCTGGTCAATGTGGGCACTGATGATGGCGTAGCCGAAGGGCAGGCGGTGTTGGCCTATAACGGGCTGATCGGGCGGATTATGAACGTAGGCAGGCGGACAGCACGGGTCTTGCTGTTGACGGATCTGAACAGCCGGGTGCCGGTTTTTATCACCGATATCGGGGCTCATGCGATTTTGGCCGGTGATAATTCGGGCGCACCGCGCCTGATTTATATAGAACGGGGCGTACAGGTGGACACCGGTATGCGCATTATTACTTCTGGTGAGGATGGTGTACTGCCCCGTGGACTGGCCATTGGTCAGATTGCCCCGGCAGGGGGCAAGAAATGGCAGGTTTCGCTGTTTGCCCGGCCCGAACGCGTAGACTTTGTCAATATTTTAGAAGTGCCCGCTATTCAATTTGAAGAGGCTTCGTCAGGCCCGACCGAAGAGGGGCAGCAGGCTGAACCTGAACCCGGTATCGCGGATAGTGAAACCACCACACCGATAGCCGAGCTGGAAATTCCACCTTCGGGAGGTCAATAATGGGTAATTCCGAGTTTTTTCAAAGGCTGAGTGCGGTTATCTGGGCGGGGCTGCCGTTTTTCCTCTCATTGCTGTGTGTCATGCTTTATGTGGCTCCTTTACGGGTAGGAAATTTTACCATTCCCATGCCGCTTTTTCCCTTCATGGCGATTTATTTCTGGTCGATGACCCGCCCGGCTTTTATGCCCTATATCGCCATTTTCCTGATAGGCCTGTTTCAGGATGTGCTGACCGGTGGTCCAGTGGGGTTGTGGGCGTTGAGCTATTTATTGACGGTGGTGATGATATCGACCCAGAGTGACGTAATCGCCGGGCGCGGGCGTCCTGCATTGTGGGCTGGTTTTATGCTGGCGGCGGTGTTGGCTACGGCACTGGTCTGGATCATTGCCCGCATTGCCCTTGGCCCGGACCCGGCGGGGGGGCGGCTTGGCGCAGAAATGTTACTGTCGGTACTGGTTTACCCACTGGTTGGACGTTTTTTTGCGTTGGTACAACGGGCCACCAACCAGGCCCGGCGGTTAACGGTTACCAGCACTATGGTTGATATCTGATGGCGGGCCGGGGTGAAGATGCCAGAGGATTGTTTACCCGGCGGGCGCTGGTTCTCAGTGGTGCCGGTGTTGCTGCCTTTGGGGCGTTGACGGCCAGATTGTATAAATTGCAAATTCTGGAATCGGATCGCTATCGCGGTTTATCGGATGAAAATCAGTTCAATTATCAGCTTTTGCCCCCCAGCCGTGGACAGATACTGGATCGCGATGGTGTTCCACTAGCCAAAAATGCGGATAATTTTCGTCTGCTGCTGGAACCCGAACAGGTGCCGGATCTGGATGACCTTCTGGCACGGTTGTCCAAAATTATTCCTCTTCGCAATGATATGCATGAGCGGATCAGGAAATCACTAAAAAGGCGTTCCAAGTCTACGGCGGTGGTATTGGCGGAAAACCTCGACTGGGCACAGTTCGCCGCCGCCAATCTGCAATTGCCGGAATTGCCCGGTGTGCGTCCCGAAGTGGGGGAATTGCGGATTTATCCTGATGGGGCATCCATGGCCCATGTCATTGGTTATGTCGGGCGCGTTCCAGAAAGCATGGACACCGAAGACGAGCCGCTTTTGCGACATCCCGGGTTTCGTATTGGCCGTACCGGTGCGGAAAAGGCGCTAGATAAAAAACTGCGCGGCCATGCCGGTGCCCTGAAAGTTGAGGTTAGCGCTCTGGGGCGTGTGGTGCGCGAGCTGCCCGATCCGGCAACCATTGCCCGCCCCGGTGATGATGTTGAGTTGACGCTGGACCAGCGCGTTCAAAGCTTTGCTGCGGCGCGCTTGAAAGGGCAGAGCGCGGCCGTTTGCGCCATTGATATTGATACCGGTGCCGTGCCGGTTTTGCTCTCCACCCCCGGGTTTGATCCGAACCTTTTTGCCAAGGGGATATCCGGGCCGGATTACCGGTCATTGCTGGAGGACGAGTTCAAGCCGCTGTTCAACAAGGCCTTGGGAGGTACGTACCCGCCGGCCTCGTGCATCAAGCCGGTGATCGCCGTGACCGCCTTGCGTCAGGGAATAACGGACGGCCATGAACGGGTTCTGTGTACCGGCAAGATAAAGCTGGGGGATCGTGAATTTCACTGTTGGAAGCGTTCTGGCCATGGACCGGTCAATATGCTGGGGGCCATTGGCAAATCCTGTGATATCTATTTTTATGAGATGGCGCGCCGCCTTGGTATCGATAATATTCGTGATGCGGTTCATGAGTTTGGCTTTGGCGAGAACTTTGATCTTGGTATTGGCGGGGGTAATACCGGGCTGGTGCCTGATCAGGCGTGGAAACGGGCGCGCTTTGGCACCTCCTGGTCACAGGGTGAAACCCTGATTGCCGGCATTGGGCAGGGTTATCTGGCGACCACGCCGATCCAGTTGGCGGTGATGACGGCGCGGTTGGCCAGTGGCGTCAAGGTGATGCCGTATCTGATCAAGGGAGAGGAACAGCACGGTTTTGGCGAACTTGGCTTTTCTACCGCCGGGCTGGGGGCGGCTCGCGCCGGTATGATTGCGGTGTGTGAGGCCCCCTGGGGCACGGCCTATCGTATGGGCGGTCTGGGGCTGGGTGATCTGAAAATGGCGGGCAAAACCGGCACCGGGCAAGTGCGACGCATCACCAAAGTCGAGCGTGATGACCGGGTGCGAAAGAATAGCGAGTTACCCTGGAGGCTGCGTGATCATGCCTTGTTTGTTACCTATGCGCCGGCCGATGCCCCGCGTTATGCGGTGGCCGTGGTGGTTGAACATGGCGGTGGTGGTTCGGTGGTGGCGGCACCACCGGCACGGGACATATTGCGTGAGTTGCTGAGGGAAGACCCGGCTACTCTGGCCCGGTTATCGGGGGTGGGTACGTCCGCAAAGGGCCCGGCAACATGAACGAATTTCGTGTTGCCAGACTGGAACGAACCTTGTCGTTGCGCGCAAAAATTGTCCGCATAAACTGGTTGTTGGTGGTCTTGTTATGCCTGGCGGCCATGATCGGCGTAGCGGTATTGTATTCGATTGCCGATGGGTCATGGACACCCCGCGCGGCGCAACATGCGGTGCGTTTTGGCGTGTTTCTGCTGATCATGCTGAGCCTGGCCCTGATTGATATCCGCTGGTGGATGGCGCTGGCCTATCCGACCTATATCGTGGCGTTACTGTTATTGGTCGGGGTGGAGTTTTTTGGCGTTAAGGTCATGGGGGCGCAACGCTGGCTTGATGTGGGGCCCATTCGCATACAACCGGCTGAGATTATGAAGCTGGCTCTGGTGCTGGCGCTGGCCCGTTATTATCATAGTCTTGCGATTGAGCGGGCGACTTCCTTGCGTCATATCGCCCTGCCGTCACTGATGATTATTGCACCGGTTCTTCTGATCTTGCATCAACCGGATCTGGGCACCGCCATGCTGGTCGGAGCGACCGGGGCAGCCATAGTGTTTCTGGCCGGGCTGAGCTGGCGCATTATTACTCTTGGAGGGATTACCGGACTGATCGGCGGGGTGGCGTTTTTAATCTTTGGCCTGCATGACTATCAGCGCGCCCGTATCGAAACTTTCCTGAACCCCGAGCGCGATCCTTTGGGGGCGGGCTATCACATTTTGCAATCCAAAATCGCTTTGGGTTCCGGGGGTCTGGTAGGTAAGGGCTTTTTGGGCGGTACGCAGTCGCATTTGAATTTTCTGCCTGAAAAGCAAACCGATTTTGTGTTTACCGCTTTGGGTGAGGAATTTGGCTTTATTGGCACCCTGAGCGTTCTGGTTTTGTTTGCACTGATCCTTTTTACCGGCATGATGATTGCCGGGCGGGCGCGTCATTCCTTTGGCCGCCTGGCCGCTGCCGGGGTCTGCGTTACGTTTGCGCTCTATGTGCTGGTTAATATTTCCATGGTGATGGGGCTGATCCCGGTGGTGGGGGTTCCTTTGCCGCTAATTTCCTATGGGGGTACGGTGATGCTGACCGTGATGATCGGCTTTGCGCTGGTGATGAATATCCATATTCACCGTAATGCGGAATTGCCCAGTGGGCGCGGGTTCTTGATTTAACCGGTTTTCAGCTCTTGCAAGGTATGGGGTTGTGGCCCTTTTTTGGCCCAGTAATACATCGTTTCCGCCAGTTTACGGGCATCAAAGGGCTTGGATACCCAGGCATCCATACCGGCGGCGCGAAAGTGGGTTTTTTCATCGGCCAGTATGTGGGCGGTCAGCGCGATCACCGGGGTATCACACCCGGCTTCGCGCAGGCGGCGGGTGGCGGAAACGCCGTCAAGAAGTGGCATTTGTATGTCCATCAGGATCAGATCAAAACTCTCTGCCAAAGCTGCATCGACCGCTTCCAGTCCATTTTGCGCCATCACCAATGTATGTCCCATTCGATCCATAATGGTTTTGATCAGTAATTGATTGGCTGGATTGTCTTCGGCCACCAGGACTTTAAGGGTCCATGGCTTGGTAGCTTTTGCCTTGGTGCCTGTTTTCTTGCCGGTGGGCTTGTTATTTGTTGTTTTGGCTTGTTTCAAGGGAATTTCAAACCAGAATTCGCTGCCTTGGCCAAGGGTGCTATTGGCCCCGATTTCTCCGCCCATGACATCGGTCAGACGTTTGCAGATGGCCAACCCTAAGCCGGTGCCGCCAAATTTTCGGGTGATTGAGCTGTCGGCTTGAGAAAAATCTGAGAACAGCGCTGGTAAAACCGTTTCATCAATGCCGGTGCCGGTGTCAGTGACGCAAAAGCGAATGTTATTACCTTTGGTTTGGCCAATACGTATGGAAACCTGCCCCTTGGCCGTAAACTTTATGGCGTTGCTGATCAGATTGACCAGAATCTGGCGAATACGCGAAGGATCACCGATAAAGTTTCTTTTGGCGCTGCGATCAAGGTCAAGTTTAAGGCTTAGGCCTTTTTCCTGTGCACTGCTGATCAGCATGTCATGGACAACCATGATTTCGGTTTCCAGCGCGAAGGACGTTTGTTCTACAACCAGCTTTCCTGCATCCAGCTTGGAAAAGTCCAGAATATCGTTGACCAGGCCCAGCAAATGCCGTCCGGCGGTGTTGGCGCTGCTCGTCAGGCGTTTTTGCTCATCGTTTTGAGGCATTTCCAGCAATAAATCTGTCATGCCGATCATCGCGTTCAGCGGCGTGCGAATTTCATGGCTCATGGTCGAGAGGAAACGGGCCCGCTCTTCGGCGGCGGCTTCGGCGGCCTTTTTGGCCTTGATGATTTCCATAGCGGCCTGTTTGCGTGCCGTCACATCAAAGGCAATCCCCCGATAACCGATCACCACGCCCTTTTCATCGGTCAATGCCCGACCGGTGGTTTGCATCCAGCGATCCGGGTCGCCGTTCAGCGGTGTCATGCGAATTTCGCTTTCCAGCCCGGCATCGTTTTGGCGCATGGCCTCCAGCCATTCCAGATGGCGTGGCCTCAGATCAGGTGCCAGCATATAGGTGGGTTTGCCAATCAGCTCCGCAGGATCCACACCAAACAGGCTTTTTGCATTGTCAGACATATAGACAATGTGGCCATCGGTATCGAGATCGAAAATACAACCGCCGGCAATGCGCACCACATCATTGACGCGCCGTTCGCTCTGCACCAGTTGTGCCATGGTTGTATGGCGTTTAGTGGTGTCGGTAACGGCCCCGCGAAAGCCGATAATCTTACCGCTGGAATCTTCAATGGTTCGACCGTTAATGGTGACCCAGCCCTGGCTGCCGTTTTTGCGTACGATTTCGCGTTCAACGTCTTTCCAGCCGCCATTATGGTGGATTTCGCTCAGCCATTCCTCTTTATGATCGCCAATGTCACGGGTTACCCCAAAGGGCATTTTGCCAATCAGTTCTTTTGGCTCGTATCCATAAATATGTCTGACGGCGTCTGAAAGATAAACAATTCTTCCTTTGGCATCGGTTTCAAAAATGCATTCTCCGGTGACGGAGGCAACATCGTGAAAGCGTTGTTCGCTGTCTTTCAGATCTGTCTCTGCGCGTTTGCGTTCGGTAATGTCCTGTAAGGCCCCGGCAATCCCAATGGCATTGCCATGTTCATCATGGCGGGCAAGCCCCCGGTTTTCGACCCAGATGGTGCGGCCATCAGGGCGAATGCAACGGTATTCAATTTTGAACTTCCCACTGTTGTTTTGCTCACTATGGGCCAGAATTTTCCTGGTTACCTCGGACCGTTCATCAGGATGGATCAGCGATTCYAGTGTAAGCCAGCTGGCCTYATCTTCTTCTTGCAGGCCCAGAATTCGTTGCATATGCGGTGACCAGGACATTTCGCCGCCTTCGGCATTTTCGCGCAAATCCCAACTCCACAACCCGACGGCTGCGGAATCAACGGCAAGGTCAAGGTGTTCCCGTATGGCGGTCAGTTCCTGGTCGGCGCGTACCTGTGCATCAACATCGGCAATGGTACCAAATACCGATATGGCATCGCCGCCGGGTAATGCACGTGTGGTTGCACGAATTTCAATCCAGCGATATTGACCACTTTCGGTTTTGARGCGATAGCGCCGGGTAAAGGTCTTTCGGCTTTTCAATCCGTCATGGTAATTTTTCAGGGCGCTTTCAAAATCATCCGGATGCACCCGCGCTTTCCACTCTTCCAGCTGGATTCTACCGGGAGTTCTACCAATACCGATAATGGCGCCTGCATCGGCGGAAAAGGATACGGTCTTGCCGTCAAGGTCCATTTCGATAAAGCCAATATTGGCGGCACGCATGAAAAGTTCCTGTTTGCGCCGCAAGGCCCGCACTTCGGTTTCATCGCGCAAAACCCCAATGAGAGCGATTACCTCGCCATTGTCATTAAATTCCGGCTGGGCAGCCCAAATGCCGTCGCGCCGGGAGCCGTCCTCGCGGTAATAGGTACAGTCGATCTCAAAAGGCTGGCCATCCTTGTGGCATTGCTCCGAGGCCTTGTACAATTTTGCACGTTCAGATCTGGGGATAAGTTCCAAAAGGCGGCTCATCGTATCGGTGTGAGAGGACAAGCCATGCAGGGCATAGCAATTGTCCGAACAGATCATTTCCTGGGTATCATAATCATATCGCCAGGCGCCGGTGCCCCCAACCTGCTCGGCCTGCGCCAGCAGGCCCTGTGGCCCAAACCAGTGCAGGGCCGGATTGCCAGGGTTGATCGGGGTGGAGACAAACACATAATGGGTCAGGGTGCCGTGTTCGTC
Source organism: Robiginitomaculum sp. (assembly GCA_002733485.1). Taxonomy (GTDB): domain Bacteria; phylum Pseudomonadota; class Alphaproteobacteria; order Caulobacterales; family Maricaulaceae; genus Robiginitomaculum_B. The sequence goes on along the minus strand of NVVU01000019.1, from coordinate 17,844 downwards.
AAAGCGGCCGGTGATAATGCTGCGAGCGGCAAAATGACGGCCATCCTTATGTTTGTAACGGCTGGAAAAATACCCAGACTCACCAGCCTTGGCCGAGCGCATGGCGCGATGCATGAACTGCAGATCAGTGGCTTTACTCAGTGTCGTATCGTCTGGCCGTTTGCCGATCAGTTCTTCGCGGGTATAGCCACTCATCCGGGCATTGGCTTCGTTACAGGCAACTACCCGCAAGCCGTCGTCCTCTACTTTGGCAACCATTATGGCAACGCCGCATTCATTGAGAAATGCTTCATCTGCGGCGTTATTCTCTATGTTTGTCATTGCTCACCTCGCTTCACCCTTGTTTCTTCTAACCGCAGTTTACTTTCCAATGGGTTATCGGTGGTGGCATTTCGCTGTTTTTTGGCAACATGTAGAAAAAGTGAAGGGTTTTCATGACCATTTGCGTTACCAGCGCTTGACCCTGATCGGTGCATCGGCCAGCATCCGCATAAATAGGGTCCAGACCCTAATAAGGCGGGCTATCCGCCAGATCATCGGGAGGGAAGAATGGCTGCACCAATGGCAGAGGCGACGGGTCACGAGCAATGGTCATCACGGCTCGGGTTTTTAATGGCCGCCGTGGGCTCGTCGGTCGGCCTTGGTAATCTCTGGCGGTTTTCCGCCGAGGCCGGGCAAAATGGCGGCGGTGCGTTTGTTCTGGTTTATCTTCTGTGTGTAGTCTTTATCGGCATACCGGTATTGATGAGTGAATATGTCATTGGACGCGGCAGCTCCAAGGCCAGCGCCGTTCAATCGGTTCAGGATCTGGCCGGACAATCCGGAGTCAGCAAAAACTGGAGCCTGCTGGCCTGGATCGGCATGATCGCTGCCTTTATGGTGGTGTGTTTTTACTCATCGGTTGCCGGCTGGGTGCTGGCCTATATCCCGAAATTCTTTATGGGGGCCTTTAAGGGGCAGAACCCCACACAAATTGCTGCCCAGTTTGGTGATCTGATCGATAATCCAAAGACCGTCCTACCCTATTTTACAGCCTTTGTGATCCTGACAACCTGGCTGGTATCGCGCGGGGTGAACCGGGGTATTGAATGGGCATCAAAAGTGTTGATGCCGGTATTTTTCCTTTTGCTGGCCGGGCTGGCCATTTACAGCCTGGTTTCCGGCTTTGGTACGCAGGTGGAAATTGATGGCAAGACCGTTAATGCCAGTGGCTATGCCCTGACCTGGCTTTTCCGCCCGGATTTCAGCCAGATTAACCTCTCGGTTGCCACCCGGGCGCTGGGGCAGGCATTCTTTTCCATCGGTATTGGCAGTGCCATTATGATCACCTATGGCTCCTATCTGCAACATGGGGTGAATATTCCTAAATCAGCCGCCATTGTGGCGTTGACCGATACTGGTGTGGCACTGCTCGCTGGAATGGCCATTTTCCCCATTGTTTTTTCGCATGGCCTGTCGGCTACGTCCGGGGCCGGCCTGTTCTTTGAAACCCTGCCTATTGCCCTTGCTAATGCTCCGGGCGGTCTGGTCATCGGCACGGCGTTTTTCATATTGGCGATTTTTGCTGCCGTGACCTCGTCAATTTCACTACTTGAAGTCAGTGCCGCCTGGGTGATTGATAAAACCGGCTGGTCGCGTCTGCGTTCTTCCTGGAGTCTTGGTCTGCTGATGTGGCTCGTCGGCAGTGTGACCGTGTTTTCACAAAAGTTCTTCGGCTTTCTGGACAGCACGGCGGGTACACTGATGTTGCCGATATCCGGCTTGATGGTGGTGTTGTTTGTCGGCTGGCGTCTGAACAAGGCGGTGCTGGCCAAAGAGCTGGAAGGCACATCGCCAATTGCCATCATGTTGTTGATGTTCCAGGTGCGCTATGTCGCGCCTTTGGCAGTGAGCGTGATTTTGGTCTCTGGCATTTTAGAGAAATACTTCGGTATTTCCCTGTTTGGCTAAGGTGACATGAGCGCTTCGGATACAGACAATCTGACACAGCTTGGCGGGACCAGTACCCTGCCAACATCGCCAGACGAGGCGGTGCTGGAAAAAGTGGCCAACCCGGTGCCAGGCGCGCCTTATCTGGTACGCTTTACCGTGCCGGAATTTACCTCATTGTGCCCGGTAACCGGCCAGCCTGACTTTGCCCATATTGTGATTGATTATGCCCCGGATGCGTGGATTGTGGAGAGCAAATCCCTGAAGCTCTACCTTGGCTCATTTCGCAATCACGGAGCCTTTCACGAGGCCTGTACGGTGATGATCGGCCAGCGGCTGGTGGACGAGATCAAACCCCAATGGCTGCGCATTGGCGGCTATTGGTATCCGCGAGGTGGCATGCCTATTGACGTGTTTTATCAACACAATAGCGTGCCCGAAGGCCTGTGGGTGCCCGAACAGGGCGTGGCCCCCTATCGGGGCCGAGGCTAGGCGAAACGCTCAGGCTTCGTCCAGATCCATGGCCAGAATGGCCATGTCCAGATTATAGGAAATGTCGGACGGATCCTCATCATCCTTGAACAGGAGGGCGAAAAATTCGTCATCAATATAGGCTTCAACCGAATCGTCCTTTTTGCCCCGTCGGCGCAAGGTGATGGCCGGGTTTACCTTTTTGCACAGATAAGCCTGCAGGCGGGTGATTTCTTCATTGGTCATGGGTCTCTCCGGCGCCAAAGGGTGCGGTTTTGAATCACTAGGGTCTAGACCCTGATAAACTAAAGCCTTGGGGTGAGGGCTTCAATCCTCTTCCAGCACATGATTCATGGTTTTGGCCGGTTCAGGGCAGCATTCCCCCACCGGTTTTGCCGGAATGCCCGCCACGGTGCAACGTGGTGGTACATCTTTGAGCACCACTGAACAGGCGGCAATGCGCGCATGATCACCCACGGTGATATTGCCCAGCACCTTGGCCCCGGCACCGACCAGCACCCCGTCCATGATCTTGGGATGGCGGTCGCCGCGATGCGATCCGGTACCGCCCAGGGTCACATCCTGCATGATGGAAACATCATTGCCCACTTGCGCGGTTTCGCCAATGACGATGCCGGTGGCATGGTCCATCATAATGCCCGACCCGATACGGGTTGCCGGGTGAATATCAACGGCAAACAGTTCCGATACCCGGCTTTGCATATACAGTGCCAGGGTCTGGCGCTCATCATGCCAGAGCTGATGGGATATGCGTTGCGCCTGTAGTGCCAAAAAACCCTTATAGTACAAAAAAGTTTGCAAAAACCCCTTGCAAGCGGGGTCACGTTCCAGCACCGCCATGGCGTCGGCCTCAACTTTGGCGATGATGGTGGGATCTTCGCGAAGGGCCTGATCACATATTTCACGCACCTGCATGACATTCATGTTCTCGCCACCAATCTTGGAGGCCAGCAGATAGGAGAGGGCATCTTCCAGCCGGTCATGGTTAAGGATGACCGCATGCAACATGGAGGCCAGGATCGGTTCACCGGCGGCAACAGTGGCCGCCTCGACCCGTAATCGCGACCAGACGGAGCTGCCCCCCGGATTGTTGGAAACATCAACTAGGTGCGTCATTTTGTTCTCCAGTCAGATCGGTAAGTGCACATATAGGCACTTCGTATTGATATTGCACCCTGTGAGTGCTCACAAAAAAGTTATCCTGGACAGGGTTCAGGCCCTAGCTCCGGCTTTTGGCATGGGCGGCCTTCAAGGCCTCCCGCATTCTGGCGATGGCGACTTTTTTACTCTCTTTGATTATGGCTATCCGCGCCTTGTTTTTCACCCGCGTACGCGCCAACAGGACAAAGGCCGCTGGGGCGGTGATCAGGGCCAGGACCGCCGATCCGGCCACGCCGCCAGCGATGGCCGTGGCCAGCGGGCCCCAAAAACTGTCACCAAATACCAGAAGCGGAATAAACCCGCCTATGGTGGTCAAGGTGGTGGCAATGATGTGGCGGGTGGCATCGACCACGGTTTCGCGGGTCTGGACTGGACAGCCCGCCTTGGCCTTTTCATTGGATTTGAGCGCCGAGAGCACCACGATGGTGCCATTGATCGCCAACCCAACCAGACCCATAACGCCGACAATGGCCATAAAGCCCATGGTTTGGCCGAAAAACCAGATCCCAAAGAGCGCCAGCCCCACGGACAAGAACCCATTCATGCCGACAATGCCGGCATAAGAAAACGAGTTAAACGCCAGCACCACCGCGCCAACAATCAGGATCAGCAAGGGCAAAGCGGAAGAGAGAAGATTGCCCATGGCATCATTGCGTTCTTCGGCCTCGCCGCCAATGGAGAGCACATAACCAYCCGGTAGCACAAAGTCACTGGCGGCCAGACGCCGGTTAAAATCCTGTTGCACGGTGTCGGGCAACAAATATGGCTCCAGATAGCCGCTGATCTTATTGATCCGCCGTCCGTTCAGGCGCTTGATTACTGAAATTTTTGGCACCAGAACCACCTCACCCAGAGCATCACTGGGGGTGCCCAGTGTGCCCAGATTGCGGGCCGAGGGCAGGGCCAGAGAGCTGGCATTGGCAAGGTTGCTGCGTAAAGCATCGCTAGCAATCACACGTACAGGTATGCGCTCCACGCCTTCCTGTACACTGCCGCCAGTGACCCCCTCGAAGGCATCATTGATTTGCCGTGCCATTTCAGTCAGCGCCATGCCTGCACGCCGGGCGGCGGTTTCATCAGCGTTGATCTGGGCAACGGGCTCGCCCATTTGCAAATCCGAGGCGGTGTAGGTGATACCGGGGGTGCGGGACAGGATGGCGCGCAATTGTGCACCAATGCGGTCCAGCGTGGCAAAGTTCGGCCCGGATATCGTCAGCTCGATCGGCGCTTCATTGGGTGGTCCCTGCTCGAAAGGAAGGGCCAGCACCCGGGCATCGGGAAAGGCGGCACGCACTTTTCCCTGAATGTCGATCACGGCCTTGTGGGTGGCATCGGGCGAAACCGTGGTGACAAAGCCGGTGGCCCGGTCAGGGCTGACGGAACCAGCGGAAAAAACATTGTAATAAACTTTAGGGGCGGCGCTGCCGATTACCCAGCTGACATGACGAATGCCAGGTTCTTCCAGTATGAGCTGGCGAATTTGTTCGGTCCGTCTTGTGGTCAGGTTGATGGAACTGCCCGGTGCCATCACCACTTGCAACTGGAACATGTCCCGGTCAACGGGCGGGAAGAACTGCATGGGCAATGTAGTCACGGCCACAAAGCCCACCATCGGCACAATTGAGCCAGCGATAATCCCGCTCCACGGGTGTTTGATGATAAAGTCCAGCACTGTGCGATAGGCGTTTGTTACGGTCTTGGACGATAACCCTGAGCGCCAGAACTGGTGCGGGGCATCGGGGTCCGGCTCATAATCGAACCAGGCTGCAAAGGCAGGGATCAGTGTCATGGCCAGCACAAAGGACGAGCCAACGGCAAAGATCACCGAAACGCCCATCATGCCGATAAATTCACCGGCGCCGCCGCTCATCAGAGCGATGGGGGCAAAGGCAAACATGGTGGTCAGGGTGGAGGCCAGCAGCGGTACAAACAATTGTTTGGAAGCTTTGGCGATGGCATCTGATGGGCCAAGGCCGCGCCGCCGCATCAGCTCATATTCATCCACCATAACAATGGCGGTATCAATCAGCAGGCCAAGGGCAATGACAATGCCGGTCACCGACATCTGGTGCAAGGGCGAGCCAGTAAACTTGAAGAGCGCCAGCAGCATCAATACCGTCATCGGTAAAGCGGTGCCGACAATCAGGGAGGCGCGCCAGCCCATGGCCAGAAAGGTAATCAGAAACACAATCAGAGCGGAAAAGCCCAGATTGACGGATAGACCGATCAACCGCTTATTGACGTAATGCTCCTGCTGGAACACCACATCCAGATGAATGCCGGGGGGCAAAGCGGTGCTGATGTTATCGACAATTTTCAGGGCGCTTTTGGTCCATAAATCTACCCGCTGGTTCGGCGTGGCATAGGCCGACACCATCACCACCCGTTTGCCATCACTATAGGCACGGGATGCCTCCGGGGTGCGAATGCTTTTAGTAACCAGGGCGATATCGCCAACGCGGGTAACGCTGCCATCGGTACCAGTGCGCACGGGAATGGCGCGAATACGCGATACCCCATCAAATTCACCGGCGAATTCCACCGAGAGATTGTAGCCGGCACTGCGGATCCGTCCCGCCGGCGTTTTGGCATCTGCGGCCGCGATCAGGCGCGATAAACCGGCGGTATCCAGGCCCAGTGCCGTCAACGTGTCCTGATTGGCCTGAACGCGAATTTCTTCTTCTACCGCACCAAAAACCTTGGTTTCGTCGGTGCCGGACATGATCTGAAAACGTTGTTCCAGATCTCGGGCCAGCCGCGACAGGATCGGCATGGCGCTCAGGTCTTCATCTTCAACCGAAAACGCCACGATAATGGTATCGGCGCCAATATGCTGGCGGCGCAAATCCGGCTCGCTGGCCCCAGGCGGCATAAACAGTTTGGCCTTGTTGATCTGTTCGCGCACCAGCGTCCAGGCCGGCTCAACTTTTTCGCCGCGAAAGCGTTCTTTTAGCTCGATCGAGATTACCGACTGGCCGTTACTGCTGGTGGAATTGAGCTTTCTGACCTCAACCAGTTCCTGTAGTGAACGCTCCAATGGCTCAGTGATCAGCGCTTCGGTGCGTTCTGCCGAGGCCCCGGGAAAGGCAGTAACCAGCACCGCAAAACGCTCGGAAAGCGTTGGGTCTTCCTGGCGGCCAAGGGTCAGCAAGGCGCCGATGCCAGCGGCSAGCACCAGAAATACCGTTAGGATTGCCAGACGAGGGTTGTCGTAAAATAGCTTGCTCATGGCTGGCCGGTATTTGTCGCCATGGCCGGGACCACCGACATGCCGACGCTGACGCTCTGGTTGCCTCCCGCAAGGATAAGCGTGCCGTCTTTAACCGGGCCGCGCACATAANCCCGTTCCGCTCCGGCATAAAGCACTTCGACCAGGCGTGGGGTCAGGATATAGCGCCCGTCATTGGGGGGATTGCTGTCCAGTGCAAACAGGGACCACAATCCACGCCGATCTTCGCGAAGGGCGCTGATGGGCACCCAGAAACCGGCTTGTTCCAGCGGCACATCCAGCGTTAAACGCGCGCTTTGCCCGGGCACCAGCGTGCCTGCATCCGGCAAGACGTCAAACAAGGCACTGACGGTCTGGGTGGTCGGGTCCACCTTGCCGCTGAGGCCGCGCAATTTAGCCTTGAATTGTACGCTGGCCGTAGAAAAGTCAAAAACCTCGCCGATTTTGATATCCGCCAGACGCGTGCTCGGCAGGCCGACTCGCACTTCCAATACCGAATCCTCAACCAGGGTAAATACTGGGGACCCCGAAGCTGCAATGGAGCCTTCATCAATATAGCGCTCGGCAATGATCCCATCATAGGGCGCTATGATCTGCAAGCGTACCAGGCGCGCCTGCAATGTCTTCACCTGTGCTTCGGCCACGCGCTGGGCGGCATCGGCCGCCAGCAGATTGGCATCAATTTCTTCAAGGCGCTGTGCCGAAATATGGCCCTTGGCAAGAAGGGCTTTTTGACGGGTGTAGGTGGATTGGGCGATCCGGCGTTGCGCTTCCACCTGATTGACGCCGGCCTTTGCTGCTGCCAGGTCAGCGCGCAGGGCCGCACTGTCGAGGCGGGCCAGCAGTTCGCCCTTGCGAACATGTTTGCCTAGATCCGCACCGACAGAGATGACCAGTCCTCCGCGCTCGAAACCCAGCTGGCTGGTGCGGCGGGCGCGGATAATCCCGGCATAACTGGTGGTGATTTTGGTGCTCTGGCTTTGCACGATTTTTTGTACGGGTACCCCAAACGGGGCCGCTTCGCGGATTTCGTCCTGGGCTTGCGCGCTTAAAAACACAGCCCCAAGCAACAGTGCAGCCAACAGGGCCATCCCAGTATACACTATGGCACGAACATTATACATTTCGCTTTTCTATTCCTCGTTGACCGGACATCTTGTGACTCTGCAGGTTTTGGTGTATCATACGTGTACTCTGTTGAGCAGCGCCAAAACTTTATAGGGCCTGTTCAGCGACGCATGCCTGATGTGCATATAAGGGCTTAAACGGTGTTTGAAAAGTGAACGGCGTTCACTTTTATGTCAGAATATGCATATTATTACAGCATTTACATCAAAAACGCTGCTTATCCAGCGCTTTGCGACTGTTTTGCCGGGTCCAGATAAAGCCTGGACACGGTTTTAAAGTCGGGCAGTAGCGCGATCAGCAGGGTACCGATCACCATCACGCCAACCACAATATTAATGGCACTGACATAGCTGCCCCGCAGGTCAAAGCCCACATCCATCAGCACGGGGAAAAATCCGTTGGTCAGGGCAATAATGCCATAGACCAGCCCGGAAATCTTACCATAGGCCTTTAGGCCAAAATAACGGGACAGGCAAAACGGCAATAGGCCAAATTCGGTACCCATGCCAAGGCCCATCAAGGCACCGGATAACAGCAATAATGGCGTGCTGGATGCCGACATCAGCAACGGCAAACCAATCACCGGTATAAAAAAGAACGGCGCAATCAAATTGGGGCGGCGAAAATGATCCAGTAAAAACCCGGTGCCGATCTGGCCAAATACGGTGAAAAGGGCAAAGATTGAAAGCACGCTGGTAGCCTCGATCACTGGCAATCCCCGATCCATCAAAATGGGCACGGTGTGGGTAAATACCGCCAGCATACAGCCGGAGCTGATGGCAATGGCCAGCATCACCATCCAGAAGGCTCGGGTTTTTAAAGCGCCGCCCAGGGTCAGGCCGGGGATTTCAGCCACACCTTTCAGGCGCATATAAGTTTTTTCAGGTAAAGGGTCCGGTGGATTTCGTAAAAGTAAGAAAATAGCCGGAAAACCAATAACCAGAACCAGGATGGCAATGGCCTGATAAGTGGTGCGCCAAGTGTGGCCGGAAAGTACAAACACCGCAAATATAGGCATTAACGTGCTGCCAATGCCATATCCGACGCCGCTGATTATACCCAAAAAGAAGCCGCGATAGCGGTCAAACCATCCGGCAATAATTTTGGTAAAAAGGATCGGGCCAAGGACGGATCCGCTCAGGCCAATAAAAACAAAGGCGGTATAAAACTCGCCTATATTACGCGCCAGGGAAACGGCAAACAGGGAAGCCACAAAGAGAAGGTGCCCGACAATGATAACGATACGCGGACCGTACTTATCGGCCAAATGGCCAATCACCGGGTAAATCAGGGCGCTGCAAATCGCCAGAATAAAAAAGACCAGGGAAATGCTGGAGCGCGGCAGATTAAACTCATCCGCAATGGGCACCAGCACCAGACCCAGTATGGCCACGATGGTTGAGGTGATGCCAATGGCGGTGCCAATGGTCGAGGCAAACACCACGCCGCCGGATCGGGAAAACAGTTTATCCATATCGCGCAAGATCCTTCGTTGAGGCGCGCCTAAAAAGATCGTGCATGCTTATGAACGAAAACAACCTTCGAAGTGAGCTTTTTATACAGTTCCAGATGATTAGGGTCTGGACTTAAATGGATTACACAATCCTGTTTGGCAGGAAAGGTTAAGGGGCAAGCAAAGTCGACCAAGACAGACTTATCCCTGTTCGAGGAAAGTTTGCGAAGCCGGTTGGGTTCTCCTGCACTCTTTCTCCTGTTCAACTTTAAAATACACACGCGCAAAATGGGCAATCCACTTTGGGGCCATGCCCTGGCCTTTCAGGCCTTAAACAGAAAAATGTAGCTTTACGCGGCGTTGGCCTGCGGGCTGACTTCCTGGTCATTGGCATCCAGCTTGTCCAGAAGGTAGTCCAGTTCTTCGCGGGGCAAAGCCTGAAACTGGGTCAGAACCCGTTCCATCATGCGTTTGGAAAAACGCTCGCGATCCTGACTGCCACCATCATAATCCATGTCATGATAAATATCTATGCCAGCGCGAAAAGCCGCATAGAGGCGTTGTGGCATGCCGGCCCGTTCATAGATGGCGCGCAGGCCCAGCGTGCCGGCGTCATGGATCATCAACCAGGCGCGCTGGTGCGGAATGGCCGCCAGTTCGGCCAGCGCCCATTCCACAAAGACAATGTGGCCCGTGCATAACCCGCGCAGGATGATTGATGGGCTAAGGCGGCCATTCAAGTGTAATTGTTGTACAAAGCGGCGCATGTCTTTGGTGCGTCCGGCCTGATCAACCAGATCAATAGTGGCCCGTTCGCGTGCACCTTCGGCCAGTTCAACCGCCAATTGCGGTGGCAATTCGTGGCGCTTCATCAGGCGGCCAATCGCTTCGTCGCTAATCAGGGAAACCAGTTTCTCGGAAATATGTACCGGCAAGGCATCGCGGTCGATAAAGGCGTCCGTCACCTTGGCACGATCGCCAAATCGCTCCAGCGCCGTGTCATAGGCGGCGGTATCAAACTGGGCACTATTGTTGCGAAGCGCTGTAGTTACCGCCACTTCGCGTCCTTCAGCCATCAGTACACCAACCACTTTGGCGGACACGCTTTTGCGTTTGGCTACGGCAACCTGGCGCAGGGCCGCGCCAGAACGCACCACCTGGATCAGATCATCATCGGTCAGCGATGGCGAAGAGGAAATGACAGGAAATGCTATGGAATCAATATCCGCTGCCAGGATTTTAGCAAGCTTGCGTGGCAAATTCGGCGAGTTTTTTAAAGTCACTGCCAAAGAGCGACGTACCAGTTCCGCCGCATCCCGGGACATGATCTCCATAATAGATTCGGCGCTTTGGCGTTCCCGACGTGACAATGGCCCCTGGTCGATGGCGCGGCAAATTTTATGCGCGGCGATGGCGCGCTCTTCATCGTTCTCGCCTTTGACAAGGCGGCGAACATCATCGTCGGTGAGCTTTGAGCGCATGGCTGAAACGGACATAGGAGACCTCTGGGTAATTTTTGTTCAATCTCCAGTGTCGCGCGCTATGCTTAATGAAGTCTTGCCAAACCCGATTTATAGTCCGTCTGGACGTGCTCTTTTTTCGCTGGCATCACGATCCTGATCTGTATCCGTACTTCTTTGCGGGGCAGAAAGTTCAGACAGGATTTGCAGGATCGCCGGGGTAAGATGCAATACCGGCCCCCGGAAGGCACTTAAAAACGTGCTGTGGGGCATAAATGGCCTGATCGCCGGGGCAATGGCCGGGGCCGCCGCCCGCACCGTGTCGGCCGCTTTTGTAATGGCCGTTTCCTGGGGAGCATGGGCGGATTTCAGGGCGCTGAGCACGGTTTTCACTGTGCGGGCCTCGCCGTTTTTATCAAAAAAGATCGGCTGGTTGGCCTTCGCCTCTTTGGGAAAGAGCGTTGCTGCGCGGGCACCTGGGGTAATTTCGGCGGCATTGATCAAGGCGGCCGCCTGTCCCGCCCCCATGAAATGGGCAATATACAGCTCTGCCTCGCGGGGCTTGCGGCCCAGGTGACGGTTCAGGACTTGTGCGTTCTCGCGGGTCAGCTCGCCGGCCATTTGCGCCGAAACTTTTGGGTCAAATCGCAAATCCAGAATGCGCTGGTATTCGGCCTTGTCCTTGACCACCAGACGCCCGTTTGTACCGGCTACCACGGCCTGGGCTTCTTTTGCCAGACCATGGCTGGCCCCGTGGCGTGATACCATGTTCAGCCAGGTTTGTTCGACAAACTGGAAAAGCCCGGCGGCAGACGAGGTTTTGGCTTTAGCGTCGCTGTCCAGACCGCTTTCGCGCGCCGCTGTGCGCACCATGAAGTCAAAAGACACTCCGGCACGCCCGGCGGCGCTTTTCAGCGCGCTGGACAGGGAAGGGGCAAGGGCAGTAATGGGGGCCGTCATGGGCATGTCCATGTTCTACAGATTTGTAAAACCTGCGCTGGTTTGCCCTAACTTATGGTTAACAAGATGCAAATCGTGCTGGTGAAAAGGGCGCTGCAAATGGCCCGACCTTTTGGTCCAGCATCATATCGCAAAGCATTTGCGCGCTGGCCGGGGCCAGCAAGATGCCATTGCGGTGGTGTCCGGCATTGGCAAAAAGGCGGCCCGAGGCTTCCAGCGGGCCAATGATTGGCAGGCCATCCACGCTTTGCGGGCGTACCCCGGCCCAGCGATCGATAATGCACGCCTGCGCCAGTGCCGGCACAACTTTGGCGGCTCTGGCGTGCAGGGCGGCAATCGCCTCATTATGGGTTTGGGCATCTGTAAGGCCAGGTTCAGAGGTCGCACCGATAACCATACGCCCGGCCCCGCGCGGTACCAGATAGGCATGGCTATCGCGCATTACCGCATGCACCGGATTATCTGGAACCGACAGTTCCAGCATCTGACCCTTTACCGGATGCAGCTGAGCCGCCATGGTTTCAACGCCCTNGATGGTGCCGGCCTGAAACCCGGCGGCGAGAATAACCTGGTCGGCCTCTAAAAGCTGATCATCACGGCAACGAAGGTGCACGCCATTTGGCCGCAGATTAATTTCTACCACCCGATGGTTAAATAAAATACGGCCACCATGATGTTGCAACATAGCCTGCAAGGCTTGCATGACCAGACGCGGATCGACACTGGCTTCCCCAGCAATGCCAAGCGCGCCAATGGCCTTCGCCGACAAGGCCGGCTCATGCCGACGGGCCGCCTCAATGCTGATCGCTTCAGGATGCAGGTCCAGCGCCATGGCGGCGCGGTGTGTGCGCTCCAGCCGTTGCAAACCCTGCTCGTCAAAGGCGCTAAGTAATGCCCCAAAGGGGCGCCAGCAAACCTCATGACCGGCCCSGGCAAAGCGTTTGGCCCAGCCTTTCCACAAGCCCAGACTGTGGGCACCAAAGCGGCCAAGCGATCCGGGATCGTCTTGCAATTCGCCGGCTTCGCTGGCCGGTGCCAGCATGCCTGCCGCAGCCCAGCTTGCACCGGTGGCACGGGCATTGGTCTCCAGCACGGTAACCGCGCAGCCTTTTTGCGCCAGTATGGCGGCGGGCCACAGGCCCATCAGGCCACCACCAATGACCAGAATGCGGGGGCGGGAAGCTGTGTGTTGCGAAATGGTCATCATAAATCTGTTAAAAGGCCAGTGCGAAAATACGATTTTGGTGATATGGTCTGATCGGGCTGGCAGCAAGAGGAGAATAGACCATGCGTCACTTACTCGCAGTCTTTGGCATATTGGCTATGGGCACCCCCGCAATGGCCGATGGCTCGAACAGCAAATGCGTACGCACTTATGAACTACGCGATTTTCAATCCCTTGATGATTACCATGTGCTGATTACCGGGCGAACCTTGTCGGAGATGTATCTGGTCACCATGCGCCGATCCTGTCGCGATATTGATTTTTCCTCGCGCCTGATCACCACCTTTGCCAACAGGCGCGTTTGCCCGCCGTTTATAGAACACATCCAGAGCGAAGATGATCTGTGTGCGGTTAAATGGATACAGGAAGTGAGCAGCCGTGATGAAGCCAAGGCGCTGGCCTCTGAGGATATGAAAGCGCGGGCCACGGCCAAGGCAGAGAAAAAGGCCAGAAAGCACAAAACCGATGACGACTCCTGAACGCTGATAAGGCCCTTATTTAATCAGGCTTCATTAAGCGATCAGGTGTTTTTCATTGCCAGTACCATGGCGATGGGCAAAGCTCTGTGCACGATCAGAAATCAGGCAAGCGGCTTTGGGGGCAGGATATGCGCATACTCTTTGTTTTACTGGCGGTGATAGGGCTAACCTTGTCGGCGTGTTCCGGGCCCGTACAAAAAGTGGCGGACCGGCAAACAGCCCAAAACGATGCCGAAGCCGTGCTGAATCAGTTTTATCATGCCGCTGGCCGTGCTGATTTCAATAGCTTTATTGCCGTGTTTTCAAAAACTGCCATATTTTATGGCACCGATGCCAGCGAGCGCTGGCCTTATGAAGAGTTTGCCCCCGATATAAAGGAAAGCTTTCGCACCAATGGCGGTTGGGATTTTGATCTAAAAGAACGTACGCTGACCTTGTCGCAGAATGGGGAGGTGGCCTGGTTTACCGAATTGGCGCATTTCAATAATACCGATTATCTGTTGCGCCCCACCGGGGTGATGCAGCGCGAGAGCGGGCAATGGAAAATTGTTCAATTGGTTATGGGTATTCCCATCCCCAACCTGCTCTACCCGCCGGTTCTGCAAGGCTTGCAGGCCACGGAACAGGGCCCAAAGGCCGAAATCGCCAAAATCAACGCCGTGCTGGATAGCCTGCATAAATATGCCGCCAAGGCCGATGGCAAAGCCTATTTCAACCTGTATGCCGATGATGCTGTGTTTTTGGGCACCGATGTAACCGAGCGCTGGACCAAGGCAGAGTTTCAGGCCTATGCCATGCCGACTTTCAGCCGGGGAAGTGGCTGGCGTTACACCCCGCGCGAGCGCCATGTTATCCTGTCACCGATGAGCAATATGGCCTGGTTTGATGAAGTGCTGGACAGTGAAAACTATGGCACCAGCCGTGGCACTGGCGTTTTGATCCGCACCAAAGCGGGGTGGAAAATCAGCCAGTATCATCTGACCTTCCCCATCCCCAATGATCTGGCCGACAAGATGACAGCGCAGATTATGGCCTATGAAAAAAAGGCAAAGTAATGATGCGGGCTATGGGGGCCGGCGAAACGTCCCCATAGCCCATAATCATTAAAGCGGGTTGCCGTCTGCATCCAGCTCGACAATGGGATGACCAAGGGCCTGCAATCCGGGCAGAATTTTGGCCTTGTCGCCCACCACCACCATGATCATGTCATCCAGTTCCAGGTACTTAGCGGCCAGGGCGTTCAGCTCTTCACGGCTGATATTGGCCAGGATTACATTTTGCTGGTCAACAAAATCATCAGGCAGGTCATAGGTCATGATCTGTCCCAAAAAGCGCACTTTTTGAGCCGGTGTCTCATAGGACCGGGCATCACGCTGGCCCAGAGCACTTTTCAAAAAGGCCAGTTCTGCCTCGGTCATGCCATCCTTGGCATAGCTGCGGATTTCCTTTTCAAACTCGGTGATGGACTTGTCGGTGACATTGGCCCGCACGCCAGCCTGCGCCGTAAAGCGCCCGGCATCCTTGTCGGCACCAAAGCCTGAACGGGCACCATAGGTATAGCCCTTGTCTTCGCGTAAATTGATATTGATGCGGCTGTTAAAGGCCCCGCCCAGATTATAATTCATCAGACCCACACGGTAAAAATCGCCCGTGGCATCATAGGTCAGCGCCCGTTTACCTATGCGAATTTCAGATTGCGCGGCACCGGGTTTGTCGATCAGATACAAGGTACCAGCGGCTAGCGCAGGGAAGGGCTTTACTTCGACAGTGCTGGCGGGTTTGCCGCTCCACTTGTTAAACACAGCCAGCTTGGGCAACAGGTCCGCTTTGGGTAGATCACCCACCGCAACAATGGTCGCGCCATGAGGTGAAAAGTGGTTGGCATAATAGCCCTTTACATCGTCCAGCGTGATTGCCTTGACCGACTCAGTTACCCCGCCACCCGGCCAGGCAAAGGCATTGTCCTTGCCATAGACAATTTTACGAAACACGTTGGTCGCCGTGGCCGAAGCATTTTTCTTGCCTGCTTCAATGCCCTGAATGGCTTGCGCCTTGATCCGGGCAAAATCAGCCGGGTCAAATTTTGGCTCAAACAATTTTTCCGCCGCAATCGCCAGCGTTTCATCCAGATTGGATGTCAGGGACCGGATATTCAATATGGTGTAATTATCACCTGTAATAAAGCTCACGGATGAGCCAAGTTTTTGCAACCGATTGCTTAAGTCTTCATTGGTGGAGCTGGTCGTTGCCTCATTCATCATAGCAGACGTCAGACTGGCCAGACCAATTTTTTCTATCGGGTCAATTTTGTGACCGGCTGGAATGCGCAAGGAGATGGTCATGGTGGGCGCTTCATCATTTAGTGCCCCCATTACAGCCACACCATTGCCCAGTTCGCCGCGCCAGATCGGTGGCAATTTCAGGGTCGGATTTGGCCCGGCGCCCGGTTGCACACTGCGATCAAAGTCATCACTGGCCACCCGAACATTCAGGCTGTTTGCATCGATCTTTTCATACTCAGGCAAAACCCGGTCATGGCGTTTCCAGGTATCGGCATGGGCAATGGCATCGCCTTTGCCTTTGGGCACCACGCTCATAATTACGGCGGGTTTGCCCTTGATATATTTCTCATAAACCCGCATCACGTCTTCTTTGGTGACGTTTTCGTAGCGGGAAATATCTTTGCCAATATAGTCGGGATCGCCCGTAAAGGTCTGATAAGACGCCAGCTGGCTAACCTTGCCGCGCACACTTTCCAGCCCATAAATCATGCCCGAAACAATGCCGACTTTCACCCGGGTCAGGTCATCGTCCTCGACCCCGCGCCCTTCAAATTCCACCAGCGTATCGCGGGCAATTCTCTCCAGATCCGCCAGAGACTTGCCGCTGGCCGGATTTGGCAGGGCCAGAATGGTGAACGTACAGGCCAGTTCCTGACAGCCATGACCAGCATTGGCCTGCACGGCAAAGCCGTTTTTGACCATGTTTTTATAAAGCAATGAGGTTTTGCCGGTGCCCAGTATTGACATCAGCACATCCAAAGGCGCTTCATCAGGATCACGGGCAGAAACTGTGGGCCAGGCCATATAGAGCAAGGACAGCGCCACATTGTCTTCCATAGAGATATAACGGTCTGCATCCAGTTTGAATTGCGGCTTTGCCGGCATGGCCACATCCGGGCCTTTGGGGATGGAGCCATAATATTTGACCACCCATTCCAGGGTTTGTTCGGGATCAAGATCGCCGCCAATCGTCAGGGTCGCATTATTGGGCCCATACCAGCGCAGGAAAAACTTTTTCAGGTCATTCACGTCAACCCGGTTCAGATCATCGATATAGCCAATGGTTAGCCAGGAATAGGGATGGCCTTCGGGATAAAGCGCTTCGTTCACTCGTTCGCGCAACAGGCCATAAGGGCGGTTATCATAATTCTGGCCGCGTTCGTTTTTAACGGTTTCGCGCTGCACCTCGAATTTTTTCTGCGTGACCGCATCCAGCAAAAAGCCCATGCGGTCGGCCTCCAGCCAGAGGATTTTTTCCAGCTGGTTGTTGGGGATGGTTTCAAAATAATTGGTGCGGTCGGTATTGGTGGACCCATTCAGCGTGCCGCCCGACTCGGAAATGATTTTAAAATGCTGCTCGTCCGCAACATTTTCCGAGCCTTGAAACATCATGTGTTCAAAGAAGTGCGCAAAGCCGGATTTGCCAATTTCTTCACGGCCAGAGCCAACATGGTAGGTGACATCCACATGCACCAACGGGTCGGAATGGTCTTCGTGCAGAATCACCGTCAGGCCGTTATCCAGCCGGTATTTGCTAAAGGGAATGGAGATCTCGCCATGCTTTTTGGTGGCGGTTTCCAACAAGGTAACGCCTTCGGGCAGCGCAATTTTTACGGCGGCCGGATGGGTTTGCGAAGATGTAACCGATGATGATGGTGCTGTGGCGCTCTGGCAGGCTGCCAATAACAGTATAGCCAGAGTACCTAATAAATAACGCATGCTGAAGTCCATTTCCCAAAAATTATTTATAACTTTTTATCGCTTCATCATAAGCAAAGACAAAGAGGCGTAAAGTTAAAAAAATATTAGGAAAATGGTACCGCCTCTTGGTCTCGAACCAAGGACCTCCGGTTCCACAAACCGGCGCTCTAACCTACTGAGCTAAGGCGGCACATATCGTTAACCTGCGGGCGCGGAACCTAATGCCTCCGCTACATCAGGGCAAGGCATGTTCTGCTTTTTATGGCCCCCAGGGTCCAGACCCTAACCTTCTACCTCCGGCTCTGGCCAATTGTGGTGACGCATCCTAGAAAAACGAATGCTTAA